>NZ_CP084580.1:0-311337 GCF_021869765.1 Chryseobacterium sp. MEBOG06
ATAGGCCGTAATTTTGAGAAAGGACTCACGGTATTGAATACAATCTTAGGAGTTACAAAGTCGGTAAGTCCATCTCCGTTAAAGTCCCCCAACAGAATTGGAGTAATAAGATTTCCGCTACTGTCGTAGCTAAGGTCATTTAAAATGTTGGCAGAAGACTGTCCGGCGATATCTCCAAAAGGCTTTATAGTCATATCGGTTGTATTGATCTTGTAAATGCCGTATTGGTTTCCGGAGATAATCATGATTTCCGGAACCCCGTCGCCGTCCATTTCCAAAAGTCTGTAATTGTCTTCTGTAAGCAGTAAAGAAGTTACAGCAAACTCTTTTCTTGTAATGATATCTCCGGTTTCTTTACCTACCTCATATAAGTATAGTTTTTGATTAGCCTGGGTAGTTCCGCTGATGTATATAAGATCGAAAAGCCCGTCATTATTAAAATCTCCCGAAATAAACATTTTTTGTGCTATTCTAGGAGGTGTAGTATGGGTTGGCTGCCCCTGAAACCCACCAGTCACCCAAGGAATAGATGGTCCCCCTGTTAATACTTTAGTTTTTCCGGTTTTTAAATCTTTGATTTCTATTAACCCCTGTTGAGATTCATTTGTTTTGGAAAGTGTATTGACAATGATTAGCTGATCGTTGGTTGTAATCTTACTATCATTAATTAATGTTTTTCCCGTAAAGATTCTCGTATGAGCATTGACATAAGTGGCCGGAGTTATAGGACCATATGGACTGTTAAGGTAAAATATAGGATTTCTGATGCTTCCCGGCTCTGGAGGAGGGGGAGGAGGCCCGCCAAACCCACCAGAAGGTCCGCTTCTAAAATCTGTAACCGTAGCTGAAACATAAAAAACATCATTTCCGCTGTTGTTGTAAATATTTCCGGCAGTAACATCTCCTAATCTGTGTGTACTTGCTGGAGTAGTAGCAAGCTGACGTTTCGTTACCTCAGCAATACCTGTGGAATTGGGAGAATTATAGTTGAAATTCAGTGGTCTAAGGCTTTCTCCTGCTTCATTGTATACATTAATTGTACGTAATCTTTCATTACTGTCAGAATCTATAAAGTCATAATTAAAAGTATATTTTCTGTAATCTCCGGCATAGGTAGATCCGGTAATGATTTCAGAAATAAGTTTGCTGTTAATGTATTGTTGTCCGTTTCTATAGATTATTGCAATCTTTTTACGGTCTTTGTATAGAACCTTTAGATAAAATTTGTCCGTATTTGCATTGGTGCCTCCGTAGGAAATTTTATCCAGCTTAGGAGTGTTATTCGTAACAGTATAGGTATAGTGGATCTCATTGTCAAATGAGTCTGAGATTTTCACCACATAATGCTGTCCCGGGGAAAGCTCTTGATACCAGGCTATTTTCCCATCAGTGTATTGAACAGTAAAACTAGAACTTCCGGAAGATTTAGTGATCTTTATCTTAGAAGAATTTTGGGTAATGTATTCTGTATCAGATTTTTTTAATAATCTTTGTCCATCCAGGTAAAAAGGATCATTTTCATTAAATTGCGGTCCTATTGTAATTCCATCCAGATACTTACTTTTTCCTCCTCTGCTTATGATAGACAGGCCTGCTAAGTTCCATCCCCATCCGGCATTTCCGTTTCCTCCCTGGCTGCTGTAAGCCAAGGCTACATTAGGTTGAAAATTATTCAGCCCTTTTAAGGTTTCCACAGGAACGGTGTAAGTAAGTGATCCTCCTTCGCTGACAGACATTTCTGATTTTACAGAAGGAATAAGACTGTAGTCTGCCGGAATGTTCTTTGAAGAATTAGATTGATTTTCTTTATATCCTGAAGTATTATATTCAAGAGATACGGAAGTTGCCTGCTGAGCCCGCACAAATTGTGCTAAAAATAGAAGCGTAACAACTCCAAGAAATTTTATATTTTTTATCATACGAAACTGATTATGATCTTATAGATATTATTATGATAGTAAAGGCCATGAGCGGGTATGCTATGGCGCATTATGATTTTTTTATTAGCGTTTCAAAATGTTTTTACCTACAAGTTGTCCGGTGTTCAATGTAAAGTTGGCTACATATACTCCCGTTATCTGGTTTCCTAAGCTGAAACTGAAGTTAAAATTTGAAGAATCCTGTAAATTATTTTTGGTAAAAAGAAGAGCTCCTGTACCACTGAATACCTGAACAGAAGTTACTTTTCCTTGGGCAATACCTGTAATACTTACGTTCACAATATCTGAAGTAGGGTTTGGAGACAGCTGGATTGCCATTTTGATTTGTTCCAGATGATCTCCCGTATTTTTATTTTCTGCAGATTGGTCAGATAATTCTGAAATGGTCTTTAAGACACCCGTGTTTAAAGCTGAGCTGTTACCGGCTTCATCAAAATTGAACTTTTTACTTCCTGAAGTTGGCCCCACATTAAAAGATTGAGAAATATAAGGAATATCAATATTACATTTATTATCTATCAGATCTCCGGCGTTTGAATCCCATGTGAGAATATCATAATTCTGAGCTAAAATATTTCCTACATAGTCCTCCAGCGGTTTAATGGGAGGTTTAATAGTAGCTACCAATGGGTTAGGGAATTGAGGTGTATTAAAATCATACTGCCAGTCTTTTACCTCATAAAATATACTTGGGTTGGCGACAGCATCAAATCCTGCAGAAATCCCCATATTGTTGCCTTCCTGTTGGAAAGAAACTCCGGAAGCAACATATTCCTGGCTTATATTGTGACCAGCAACTGTTTTGGCTATCAGAGCAATACTTTCGTCTGTATTACTTAACTTAATGACATTCTGATAGATAATTTGGTCCTCCTTACCTTGTGTCGTTGAAAAAAAAGTTGGAAAATAGTCCCCTCCGGAATTATTGTTTGCAACCACAACCATAAATTGTCCGGACTTTATTATTTTGTCCGGCAGATCAAAACTTCCTTCATTATCCCTTAACTTCCAGTCTTTAAGATTTAAATCGGTGTCGCTGGCATTAAAAATTTCAATGAATTCCCCACGATGTCTTTTTCTTAGCTTTTCAAACAAATCAGGGCTAGGATTTTGATATGGACCATAGTTGATATCTATGTATTCCGAATAAGGCGTATCTCTGTAGACCTCAGTGATGATTAGCTGAGCAGATGATAAAAGAGGTAATAATAGAAATATCCCTCCAAATAATTGTTTTTTCATGGTTAGTTAGGAGAAATTATACTTTATTTAAATACTTTTGAAGTTTCTCAATATAAATGGATTTGGAAAAATTTCTGTTTTGGTTAAGCTGTGCAATTTTTTGCTCCCAGGAATCTGAACTTGTTGTGAGATCCTTTGCATTTATTACCAGATAGAGGTATTTCTGTGTTATATTTTCCTGACTAGTTTTCTTCAAGTATCTTATCACTAAAGTATTAACTGAATCTATAATAGAAGTGTTTTTAATTCCTGCTTTTGTCTTCAGCAAAACATTAAGTTTGTTTTCAGCCTCCGTGGTTTGATTTTGCAGCAGGTAGAAATCTATTTTTTTACATTGTAGAATAAACTCTTGATTCTCATCCGTTTTCTTTTGTTCCATATCAGAAAGAAGTAGCTGAAGTTTTGATGAATTCGAAGGCTGAGATTTTTTAGCGGCATTATAATATGAAGCGGCACTCCAGAAATTCTGTCTTACAGTGTGATTTTTTTCCTCCATGGCCAGCAGCGTTTGGAAATCTCTCTTTTGTTTACCAAGTCTTCTGATCCAATAAACCGCTGACCGATCTTTAGGATATAGACTATGATACTCTTTGGCAAGTACAATTGCCTGATCGGAGCCATTGCTTTTTATATTTCTTTTGATAAGAATAAGATAGAGTTCCCTGATATGATTCTCTCTTTCCTTTTTATAGGGCTTATTCTTAAGCTGAGTAAGTTTCGTAGAGAGCTGATCATTGGTTAAAAGATCAAACCGTGCCTTGAAAAGTTTTTGATTTTGTTTGTGAAGCTGTTTTATATTGGTGTTCTTTTTATGATGAAGATCACCGGCATTGAAAGAAATCAGCTTATTTACCTTTGCAAGTTGATGCTGTAAACATTTATCATCAGGGTGCTGCAAAGCAAGTTCGGAAAGTTTATTTTGTGCTACAGAAAGAAGATTTTTATTCTTCAACCTACTGACCTTTTTATTTCCTGTAGCTATTTTTATATACTGGCTATATAGCCTTTGCTTCAGTTCTTTATTCTCAGGATACTGTTGAACCGCTGTTTCCAAAATCTGGAGATAAGCGGATTCCTGTTTGGGTTTTTGAAAAATACATCGCCGTAACCCATCATAAGCTCTTACCTCCTGAGGACGGCTGGATATTATCTGTTCATACTTTCCTTTTGCCTTTGCCCATTTTTTCTCCTTGCAAAACGTCTTAGCACTCTTGAGAAGAGTATTGATGTCGTCATTTGTCAGGAAATTTTGCGGACTTAAGGTGCTTTTTGAAAAAAAGAAGGAAGGAATAAGCAACGAACCAGCACTCAACGCTGAAAGTTGCAAAAATCGTTTTCTAGAAACCATAAAGTTCGTGGAAATTAGTGTTTTTTTTAAAAGAAAAGGGAAGGTAGGTTGCTACTACTGAATAATAGGCCTGTTCTTTCGGTTTAACTTTAATAAACTCTTAATCGTTTTCCTTCCCTTAACGGGGGCAAAATTAATCAAAATTATTAATTCAGGAAAAATATTTCACAAGATGTTTGTTATTTTTTTGTTACGGTCATCATTTTATAATGAGGCTAAATATTTTCCTCAGCTCAAATCTTGTGGAAAATCCATTTTCCCAGTTTATCTTTGTTTATGATTTTTGGAATTTTAGTTCTGTTTTTTAACTCTAAATTCCCGATTTTATGGAAATTTTTTCTTAGTGATGGGATATTTATCGTATGTTAAAAAATTTCTATCTAGAAAAGATTTAGAATCTCTTAAGTTTAAATATAATGAAGATGACTATTTCGAATCACTGGAATTTGGTGTAATGAGCCCTTTTACACAAATAGATGATCTTGTTGAGAAGTCTCTGATGGGGAAACACTATTCGAAAAACGGAGATAAGTATGTAGTAAATTCTGATAGTGGAATAGAATACATTGAAGCAACTTCTGACTTTGTTAAAGTAGGGCAAACATGAAAATGTCAAAAAGATTTCGCTGATATTTTTAACCATCTTCAGGTAGTTTTTCATTGTTCGAAAACATACAGAAAGGTTTTCTAGAATATTAGTAATAAAAAACATGACCAGGAAATATTTCCCGGTCATGTTAAACAAGATTAAGTGTAAAATTTAGTCTTTATGGGCAAAAAGGATAATTCAAATGATAAAGATTTTTATTGATTCTTAATCTGTGTTTAGGGGAATTGACAATAAAGGAATTTTATTTTTATAAGTCATAATAGAGGTTTTACTTCTGTGAAAAATAGACTCCAGAAGATTGTACTGAAAAGGAACCATTGTCAGGAGATCCGGATTGGTTAACCTGATTTCCTCTTCAATAGCTTTGATTATCTCTATGGCTTTAACCATTTTAAAACTGTATTTAATATCATTCATATCATATACGGAGTTGAGATCAGTATCATGAATTACCTCTGCAAAGTCTTCCAGATTCTCACTTACATTGAAGATCTCAATATCAGAATTAAACTCCTTTACGAAATAATAGAGATCATTCATGGCTGACCAGGTCATGCTTTTGTGGGTTTCATAAGCAAAAAGGATTTTGCTTATTCCAGTGTATTCTATATGGGAAGGAACAATTAAGACAGGTTTTTTGATTTGATGAACAGCCTTCGTAACAGTATTTCCTAAAAGTCTTTGTTCAAGAGTTTTATCTGCCATTCCCATCACTATAAAACTACAGTCGTGGGTACCAATACATTTTTCCAGTTCTTCTATAAAATTACCGGAAGCCAGGTAATATTCTGCTTTAATAGCATATACGGTATTGATCTCGGTCACTTTATCTTCCATTTTCTTTTGATTTTTAATCGTCTGAGAGTAGAAAAAATCTGCAGACGCCTGAGCATTCAGAGCATGAATAGAAATCGTTTGTAGGTTGAAAAGAAGGATACTATATTTATTTTCCTTAGCCAGAGACGCTGCATAATGAATGGCATTTTCAGCTTCCCGGGAAAAATCTGTGCAGACAATTATTACTTTCATTGTACCGGATTTGATACTGCAAAACTATCATAGAAGGGTTTATCTTCTGTAAAAAACAATGTGATATTGCATAAAACGATGATGAAATGTCGTTTTCAGGTGATGAAACGTTAGAATTCATTTTAAGTCTTCTATTTAACGTTTCAAACATGGTTTTAGCGGTCTCGTTTAAAAGGCGGGAGTGCCATATAAAATCTATTTCTATATTTACAATCATAAATCCCCGGATATGAACAGGATTTCGAAAATCAGGAAAAAAATAGTACGGAATAAAAAAATACTCTCTACCATGAAGAGAAGACTGGTGATCTGGACGGTGGCCATCATCACTTTCTGTGTTTTTTCCTATCTGATCAATCCGTTTGATCCCCATTGGGAAGGCTATTTTGAGTCGCCCTGGCAAACCATTGTAGAAGATTTATTGTGGGTGTTTTTCTTCTCAGTTATCATTTCCGAGGTCAGTATTTCTATTGATGGAATCCTCAACAGGCTGCTTCCCTGGAGAAACAGAACCATAAAAAGGCTATTGATCCAGGGAAGTCTTCAGATCATTGGGAGTATCCTTATGGTAATTGTTATTAATTTCATTATCGAAAGTACATCTGAAAGCCTGCCGGAGATGGATTCCCGGAAAGAATATACTTTATTGGGACAGTGGGTGGCAACTAATATTATTATATCTCTTATTATCAGTGCTTTTAATACCGTAGATTACCTTTTGGCTAACTGGAAAAAAACAGCAGTAGAAGCGGCTCAGCATAAACTGAGAGCGTCAAAACACAAACAGGCAGCAATGGCAGCAGAACTTCAGGCTCTTAAATTACAGATAGATCCCCATTTTATTTTTAACAACCTCAGTGTTTTATCTGAGCTTATCCTGGAGGACCAGCAGCTAGGATATGAATACTCAGAAAAATTTGCCAGAGTGTATCGCTATCTTCTCGTTAATTCCAAAAAAGACATCATCGCTTTAGAGGAAGAGCTCAAATTTTTAGATTCTTATATTTTTTTAATCGAAAAAAGAATAGGAGAGGGAGTTATCTTTACCATTGACATTGAAGAAGAATACAAACCAATGTATACCCTTCCCTTATCACTGCAGCTACTGGTGGAAAATGCCATTAAACACAATCAGACCTCAAAAGCAAATCCATTAAAAATAAAAGTATACACACTTCCCACTAAAGAACTGGTTGTTTCCAACAGCGTTTTACCACTGATTAATAAACCTGATTCCTCAGGAGTAGGGCTCACCAATATTATTACACGTTATGAGATCCTCGGATACACAAAACCCATCATAGAACAAACTGAAAATCAATTTATCGTAAAACTTCCCCTGATATGAAGCTTAATAAAATTTTAATCATCGAAGACGAAAAGCCCAATGCAGACAGGCTGAAAAGACTTTTGCTAAAACTGAGACCCAACGCAGAAATTGTAGCTGTAGAAGACTCCATTACCTCATCCGTTAATTGGCTTGAAAATAATCCGGCACCTGATATGATCATGATGGATGTACGTTTGGCAGATGGCTTAAGCTTCGAAATTTTTAATAAGTTTGAGGTAAGAAGTCCTGTGATTTTCACAACCGCATATGATGAATATGCAGTTCAGGCATTTAAATACAACAGCATAGATTATCTCCTGAAACCCGTGGAAGAAGAAGAGCTTGATATTGCCCTCAGACGCTACGAAACCTTTATAGAAACAGTGCCATTCGTAGGAACAGCGATTGAAGGACTTCTGAATTATATCCAGCCTAAAGATTACAGAAAGCGATTTCTTATTGCCCATCGGGATGGTTATAAAACCGTTCTGGCTGAAGACATTTTATACTTCTATACAGAACTTGGAATGAGCAAAGCAATGCTGGCCACCGGAATTGTTGAAAATGTTCCGCAAACTCTTGAAGAACTTGAAAAACAGTTAGATCCTAAATCTTTTTTTAGGGCGAACAGGCAGTTTATCATTCATATTGACTCTGTAAAACAGATTTCTAACCATTTTAACGGAAAACTTAAACTGGAACTTCGTAAACAGCCTGAAATGGAGGTTATTGTAAGTCGTGAAAAAGCTTCCACATTCAAATCCTGGATGGATTATTAATGAGATAAATAAGAACACGGAAGATAAAACTACATTTGCCAGAGATGTACAAAACCTTTATTATTCGTACATCCACGACCAAAAAAGAGACTACTTGAAATCTCTGATTTTCTTGTGTCTTAAACATCATATAAATAAGATACTTTGCTGCTCTGCGATTTTCGCCGTCCTCTTTCCATTTTTAGCCCTGTCAAAAAAACAAAAATCAGTAAAATTTCAGACTAAAATTCCCTTTTCCTTTCATTTTTCCTGTCATACGCTTCACCTGCGATTAATTACGCTTCACCAGATTTCCGGATGAATATCCTTAATAGATGAAGTTATTTTGCAGTGTAAAATTTAAAAGCAAATGTTATGAACTACAGAAAGGGATATTGGGTTCTTTCACTCACCGCAGCAGCAATACTTTATTCTTGCGGTTCCGGAAACGGCCAGGAAAATGCCCAGCAGATGCAGGCACTTCCTACAGACTTCATCCAGATGAAATCAGGAGACGCAGATGTAGCTACGGGTTATCCGGGAAGTATTGAAGGCCAGGATAATGTGAATATCAAAGCTCAGGTAACAGGATATCTGGAAGCAGTATATATTAAAGAAGGACAATATGTTAATAAAGGACAGACGCTATTCAGAATTAATCCTTCAGTATACAATGAACAGGTGAATACCAATGAAGCAGGACTGAAAGCTGCTCAGGCCGCTCAGGAAACAGCGAGACTGGAAGTTGAAAAACTTAAACCTCTTGTAGAAGGAAAAGTAGTGTCTGATATGCAGCTGAAAACAGCACAGGCTAGTTATAAATCGGCTTCTGCACAGGTTGCACAGGCACAATCTTCATTAGGTTCCTCAAAGATTAATGCTAACTTTACCTATATCAAAGCACCTGTAAGCGGATATATCGGGAGAATTCCCAATAGAATCGGAAACCTCATCAGCCCTACTGATACTTCTCCGTTGACGATCCTCTCAAGCATAAACACGGTGAATGTTTATTTCTCCATGAATGAAGCCGACTTTATTGCACATAGAAGAGCAGCCGTGTCAGGAAATAATGCAGAAAATGTAGAATTGATCCTGGCAGACGGTTCCACGTATTCTTTAAATGGAAAACTTGAAAATGCCAGTGGAAACTTTGACAGAAGTACAGGAAGTATTCAGATGAAAGCGGTTTTCCAGAATCCGGATAAACTGTTGAGAGCAGGAGGAACGGCCAGAGTAATGATTCATAATGCTTTGAACGGAGTGATCAAACTTCCGAAGACTTCCGTGAAAGATATTCAGGATAAATTTTTTGTATATAAGCTGGAAGGAAAGGATAAGGTGAAGATGGCTCAGATTAAAATCTCAGGAAGTACATCCGAAGATTACTTTGTAAAAGAAGGCGTGAATGCCGGAGATAAGATTGCGGTCAATAGAATTGATGCACTTACAGACGGAGCTCTGGTTGTGGCCAAAGTGGTGCCTTCAAAATAGTTTTATAATCATTCTTAAGAAAATTTAAAAATGTTAAAAAAGATAATAGACCGCCCGGTACTGGCAACGGTAATATCCCTTATCATTGTCATTTTGGGAATTATAGGATTAAACCAGCTGGCGGTAACAAGATTTCCCGACATTTCTCCACCTACGATAACCGTTTCAGGGTCTTATCCGGGAGGAAACAGTGAGACAGTGATCCGTTCTGTAGTAACGCCCTTAGAAGAGCAGATCAATGGGGTGGAAGACATGAGCTATATGAAATCCACAGCGAGTAATGATGGGACATTTACTATCTCTGTGATATTCAAACAGGGAGTGAATGCTGACCAGGCTGCAGTAAACGTACAAAACCGTGTACAGCAGGCTACTCCTATTCTTCCTCAGGAAGTGGTAAGGATGGGGCTCACAACCTCCAAGCAGCAGAACAGTATGGTGCTGATTTTCAATATTTATACCGAAGATAATAAACAGTATGATGAAACCTTTCTGCAGAACTATGCCAACATCAACCTTATTCCGCAAATCAAAAGGGTAAAAGGAGTAGGGCAGGCACAGATTTTCGGGGTGAAAGATTACTCAATGAGAATCTGGCTGAATCCGCAGAAGATGTCTTCCTATGGACTTGAGCCATCAGATGTTTCCAATGCCATTGCAGACCACAGTTTAGAATCCGCACCAGGAAAATTAGGAGAGGAATCTAATGCAGCGCTGGAGTATGTAATAAGATATAAAGGAAAAAAGAATAAACCGGAACAATATGAAAATATAGTTGTTAAAAATGACGGAACCAATGTGATAAGACTTAAAGATGTGGCCCGTGTAGAATTCGGATCCATCAATAACAGTGGAGATAACCTTTCCAATGGTAAGAATGCGGTTACGGTGGCCATTATGCAGACTACAGGCTCCAATGCCAACGAAATTGAAATAGGAGTCAATAAAGCCATTGATCAGTTGTCGAAATCCTTCCCTCCCGGTATTAAATATACCAAAGTGATGAGTACCAAAGAAAGACTGGATGAAGCTACAGGACAGGTGAAATCTACCCTGATAGAAGCCTTTATCCTTGTATTTATTGTAGTATTTATCTTTTTGCAGGATTTCAGGTCTACTATCATTCCGGCAATTGCAGTTCCGGTAGCGATTATTGGAACCTTCTTCTTCCTGCTGGTGCTTGGATTTACTATTAATGTACTAACCCTTTTTGCCCTGGTATTGGCAATCGGTATTGTTGTCGATGATGCCATTGTGGTTGTAGAGGCTGTGCATAGCAACATGGAAGGGACAGATCTTTCCGGAAGAGAGGCTACCCATAAAGCGATGAGCGAAATCACAGGAGCCGTTATATCCATTACTCTGGTAATGTCTGCCGTATTTATTCCTATCGGATTTATGTCAGGTTCCGCAGGCCTTTTCTACAAGCAGTTTGCCTATACATTGGCTATTGCAATTATTATTTCTGCGGTGAACGCTCTTACTTTAACACCAGCTTTGTGTGCTGTATTTTTGAAAAATCACCATGCAGAAGAAGGAGGAAAACCTAAAGGATTCGGAAAACGATTCTCTGTTGCTTTCAATGCGGGTTTCAATAATATGACCGAGCGTTATGCGAAAGGAGTAAGATTTTTAATTGGACGAAAATGGATCGCCGCAGGGTTAGTCGTAGGAATTATAGGGCTTTCAGCATGGTTAATGTCAAGCACCACCAAAAGTTTTGTTCCTATGGAAGATGATGGATTCTTCATCTACTCATTAAGTATGCCACCTGGAACAGGATTAACAAAAACAACTGAGGTGTCTAACAAGATCAATGAGATTTTAAAAACGGTAGACGCTGTTCAGGAAAATACATCCATTACAGGATTCAACCTGTTGAGTAATAGTGCAGGGCCTGCATATGCGATGGGGTTTGTAAAATTGAAACCTAAAAAAGAAAGAGGAGCCGTTCAGAATATTGATGAAATCATGGAGATTGTGAATGGAAAACTCTCCGTGATCAAAGAAGGAAGTGTAATGAGCTTCAGAATGCCTCCGGTAGAAGGATATGGAGTGACCAATGATGCAGAAATAGTGCTTCAGGACCGTATGGGTAGAGATCCTCAGGTTCTTAAAGCGAAGGCTGATGATGTAATCGGACAGCTGATGAAAGTTCCGGAAGTAGCCTATGCTTATACCATGTTTAGAGCAGATTATCCTCAGCTTGAGCTGGAAGTGAATGAAGATAAAGCAAAGCAGTTGGGAGTTAGCATTTCCAGTCTTTTAGGATCTATACAGACTTATTTTTCCGGTGATCAGTCTCAGAATTTCTCAAGATTTGGAAAATTCTATAGAGTCAATATAAAAGCCGACGGTGTTTTCAGAATGGATGAACAGGCATTCAACGATATTTTTGTGAAGAATGATAAAGGAGAAATGGTTCCTGCCAGTACGCTGATTACATTGAAAAAAGTATACGGACCAGAATCTGTACAACGATATAATCTTTATAATTCATTAAACATCAATGTAGTACCTAAACCGGGAATAAGTAACGGAGCCTTAATGGATAAAATTGAGCCTGTCTTCAATAAACTTCCTTCTGATTACAGCTATGAATGGACAGGATTAAGCTTAGAGGAAAAATCAGCAGGAAGCCAGACCATTGTGATCCTTGGATTATGTCTGCTTTTTGTTTATCTGCTTCTTGCCGCACAGTATGAAAGCTATATCCTTCCTTTGGCGGTGATGCTGTCCATTCCGACAGGAATAGTAGGAGCATTTTTAGGAATTAAAGCGATTGGACTAGATAATAACATCTATGTACAGGTAGGATTGATCATGCTTATTGGTCTATTGGCCAAAAATGCAATTCTTATTGTGGAGTTTGCCGTACAACGTAGAAAATCAGGACTTTCTATTCTGGATTCAGCGCTGGAGGGGGCCAAAGCAAGATTACGTCCCATTATCATGACCTCTCTTGCCTTCATTGTAGGAATGATTCCGCTGATGATTTCTACAGGTGGAATGGCCTCAGGGAACAAATCAATCAGTGTAAGTGCTGCGATAGGAATGTTGAGCGGAGTTGTTTTAGGAGTATTTGTAATCCCCGTGCTGTATATGTTCTTCCAGTATCTGGATGAGAAATTTTCATCCAAAAAGAAGTATCCTGTCATACAAAATCAATTGACCAATGAGAATATTTAATATAAATAATTTCCTTATTTCAGGCGCAATGGCATCAGTTCTGGTGTCTTGCACCGTGGGGAAACCTTATACGAGAACCGAGCTTCAGGTTCCCGAAACCTATAGAGAACCGGTACAGGTTACAGGAGACACTATAGTACTTCCATGGAAGACCTTTTTCAAAGATCCTAAATTGATAGGATTAATAGATAAAGCACTTGCCAGAAATAGTGAAGTGAATGTTGCCCTGAAAAATATAGAACAGCTGGATCTGGCCTACAGACAAGCTAAGCTTTCCCTAATGCCCACTCTGGATTTCAGTGCCGGTGCGACCAGAAGCTGGGCTTCTACCAATACGTTGAACGGTTCTCTTAATGAGCAGTTTGTAGGCACTAAATATATTGATGATTTTAGCGGAGCCCTAAGACTTTCCTGGGAGGTAGACATCTGGGGGAAAGCTAAAATGCAGAAAGAATCTGCGGCAGCGGAATATTTTGCTCAAAAAGAAAATTTGAATGCTATAAAAAGCAGAATCATTGTTCAGGTAGCTCAGGCGTACTATAATTTAATAAGTCTGGATGAACAGTTAAAAATAGCTGAGCAAAATATTGATCTGAGTGATAATACCCTTAAGATGATGAATCTTCAGTTTAAAGCAGGGCAGATCAACTCATTGGCAGTGCAGCAATCCGAGGCACAGAAGAAAACTGCCGAATTGCTGATCCCATTGGCAAAACAGAATATTTCCATTCAGGAGAATGCATTGAGTATTCTTTGTGGGGAATATCCAGATAAAGTAAAAAGAGAAGGAAACCTGAAAACGATGATTCCTGAAAACAAACTTTCTGAAGGACTTCCTGCGCAGCTGCTGAGCCGCAGACCTGATTTGAAAGTTGCAGAATTCAACGTCATCAGCCTTAATTCAAAAACAGGATTGGCAAAAGCGGCGATGTATCCAAGTATTAGCCTGAGCCCGCAGATTGGAGTAAACTCTAATAAATTCAGCTCATGGTTTGACATTCCGGGATCCATTACCAAAGCAGTTGCCGCCAATCTGGCTGCTCCTATTTTTCAGAAAAAGCAGTTGAAGACAGCTTATGAAACAGCATTGATTGAGCAGGAAAAAGCGGCTGTCAACTTTAAGCAATCAGTGATGACAGCTGTAGGAGAAGTATCCGATGCAATGGCAAAATCTAAAGGTTCTATCGAAAGACTACAGCTTTTGGAACAGAGAACAACCATTTTAGATAAAGGAATCAATGATGCTCTTAAGCTTTATAAGAGCGGTATGGCAACCTATCTGGAAGTGATAACAGCCCAAAACAATAAGCTTCAGAATGATCTGGAAGCAGTAAATGTTACCCTTGAAAGATTGAATGCTGAGGTTGACCTCTATCGCGCGCTTGGCGGTGGAGTTGAATAAATATAAATAATAAATAAATGCACAAAGGAAGTTACGATTGTAGCTTCCTTTTTTGGATTTAAGAAAAAGGTAACAGAAGAATGATGAAAAAATACATTCAGTAAATCAGTTATTTACGGAAAAATGAGAATTTTTATTTAATAAACATGCAAGATTTCCGGAAAATGAGATTTATATAGATGAGTACTCTAAAATAAATAATGTTTAACGAAAAAAATAATGCAATGAAAAACTTTACAGTACCCCAATTTTTTATAGCCGTACTACTGATATTTACAGGATTCACTTTATACTCTTGCAATGATGACGGGCCAGATATTCCGCCGGTAAGGCTGGAAGAGATGCTTGGCAATTACAAAGGAAAGCTTATTATCGTACAGGGAACCACCAAAACAGAGAGTGTTAAAGATTTTAAAGTAAAAAAAGATACCATAAGTTTTGCAGAATTTCCAATCAATGAAATTGTAAAAACGGTAGTGAAAGATCCGGTAAAAACAGAAGCTGCTATAAAAGCAATAGGAAAAGTGAAATATAACCTTACCTACACCGCTTCAGTAAACAAAGGCAATAATGCTGTAGAATTGGTTTTTTCCCCTAAAACACTCGAGTTTCAGATTCCTGTGGACGGAGTGAATAAAAAAACGGTGGTCACATTGGAAGCTAAGGAGAAAGGATTTTATGTAGGAATGGACCGTTCGCTGAGGTTTGCTTTTACGGCACAGAAAATAACGGTAGATGGAACGTTACTAGCACCTTATGAAATTATTAATTATAATTTTCCATTCTGCATAAAAAATTAATTAATAGATCTGGTTCTAAATGGATTGCACTTTATAAGATGCAATCTATTTTTGCCTGAAAATTTTAATCAGTATTCAAACAGCCACGGGAGCAGTATATGGAAGAAACTAAAGAACAGATTTTGGTAAAGCACCTTCTGAACAAGGAAGAGGCTGCCTGGAAAGAGCTTTTTGGAGCTTATTCCGGAAATCTGACTTATGTCTGTTCCCGTTACGTCACTGAAAGAGAGGATGTTCATGATGTACTTCAAAACAGCTTTATCAAGATGTTCCGCTCTATAGAGTCTTTTGAGTACAGGGGGAATGGTTCATTAAAGGCCTGGATCACCCGTATTGTTGTAAATGAAGCTTTGAAACATATCCAGCAGAAAGGTGACTTTAAATCAGCAGTTGAAGTAGAAGATATTCCTGATATCCCCAATGAAGAAGAGCCGGATTTTGAAGAGATTCCCAAGGATGAAATTATGAAAATGATCAGGTTACTGCCGGATGGGTATAGAACTGTTTTTAATCTGTATGTATTTGAGAAAAAGAGCCATAAAGAAATTGCCGGAATCCTTGGTATTGCAGAAAACTCTTCCGCTTCCCAATTTCACAGGGCAAAAGGATTGCTTGTTCTGAAAATAAAAGAGTTTAAAATGTCAAAAAAAGCACAATATGAATAATGAATGGTTAAATAGCCTGCGAAGCAGAATGGAAGACCATGAAGAAGATATTCCTGATGGTTTGTGGGATGACATCCGAGATGAATTATTTTCCGAAGAAGATAAGAATGCAATAGTTGTAGGTTTATTTTCTGAAAATCAACATGATACTGAAGTGGAATCAAAGTTGGCAAACATAGAAAGCAGAAAAAAACCTTGGCTTTATCGTGTTGGAGGAATTGCTGCAGCAGTAGCATTGCTTTTTTTGATTATAAAAATGCTGCCCGTCAATAGCAGCCAGAAAACTCTTTCTCAAAAGTCTGCCAATAGTAGAAAAGAAGAAGAAAAGATTGCAGCCCCTGGAAAATCAGAAAATCAAAATAACTCAAATAGAGAGGAAGCTATTCCTTTAAGCTCAGATTTTCCTTTAGTGCAAAACAGTTTTAATATAGAGGGCCGGGAAAACAGTTTGAAGGCTCTTAATTTTAAAAAACAAGGACAGGACAAGGTTAATAATAATGAACTCTTAAGAAAATTAGAAAAAAGCCCGGAGACAATAGCGATGTTATCCTATGAATATCCGGAGTCTCGGAAAATAGCTTCAGCCAATGAAAATATAAGTGACTCCGTCAAAGAAAAGACAAAAGATGAGGTTCTTTTTAAAGAGTTGCCAAAAGAAGTATATGCTGAAAATTCGAAAAATAAGGCGGAAAAGTCTCAGGAGAAAAAATCATGGATGCTGAGTATGCTTACAGGAAATGTTTCTTCCAATTCTGCGGTACAGCAGTTTCCGGGGTATGCCTCTATGGATGGTAAACCAATGAATACAGAACAGGTTTGGAGCGCCTCTGAATATACAGATGATCCTCTTACTGCAATATTTTTTGCCAATCAGAGTCAGCCGGTAGAAGCACGGATCAGGCATAAAATACCGGTCACTTTTGGGTTATCCCTTTATTATAACTTAGGAAAAAATTGGGGGATAGGAACGGGACTGAATTATACAAAGCTTGCTTCCGAACTCCATTCAGGGACCGAGGCTAATTATATCAAAGGCGATCAGATTGTTCATTATATCGGAATTCCGGTTCAGGTCAATTATAATGTGGTGCAAAAGGGTCAATTTACAGGATATGTAACAGGAGGAGCCCTTCTGGAGAAGCCCGTGTCAGGAAGCATTACAACAAATTATATCGTTAATGATGAAATAAAAGAAACTTCCAAGGAAAGACTGGAGCATAAGCCACTGCAGTTTTCTGTGAATACAGCTATTGGATTTCAGCTGAAAGTCATTGATAAATTTGGAATTTATGCAGAGCCGGGAATAGGATATCACTTCAAAGGAGACAATGCTCCCAATACTATTTATAAAGAAAAACCACTCCATTTTAATATAAAATTCGGAGTCAGATTGCTGCTGGATTGAATGTAGAGGATGTTTAAATAAAAATCAACTTAAATATCTATATATGAAAACAAAACTAATTCTTTTAGCGTTTGTATTATTCAGCTTTCTGAATATAAAGGCGCAGTGTAACCCGACAATAAGCAGTCCGAGGCTAGGTTTGAAATATCCTGCCACCATCCTGTTCTGTGATACGGAAGATGAGATACTTTCTACGACGCAGAGCTATGGAAGCTATCAATGGTATAAGCAGGAATGGACCTGGCAGACCCCCAATACCAATCCTTGGGTAGCCATTCCGGGAGCCACATCACAGCAACTGACTGTCAATGGCAGTGAACAGCTGAATTATTTTAAAGTCATAGTTAAAGAAGGTGACTGTACAGCAGAAAGTTCTGCCGTTTTTGCAGACGGATTTGTCTATGGTCTCCCTGCTATGATGTCTACTTTCACACCGGGAACCTATGAACAGACAGACACGGGAGCGGTGAATGTATGTAACGGAGCTACCGTAAAACTTGAAAATATTTTTCCTGCAGTATATGGCAAGCACATTTGGTTCAAGTGTGTTCCGGGAGCCAATCCTCCGGCCGGAAATGATCCTTGTATAATCCCTGGCGTAGTAGGCTCCACCTATAATGCTGTAGCTTCTGGAAAATATGGATTTTATGCCTGCACAGAATACTGTCAGGATCAATGCCAGATGTTAGACCCATTTGCATTTTTAGAGCTCAACTTCGGAAATTGGGAATTTTGCAGCAATCTGGCAACAGGAGAAGTAAAGGCTAAAGATAATCAACTGAGAATATATCCAAATCCTACAGCACAGTTCCTGTACATTGGTAAAGAAAATGAAGAATATAAAGAAATTAAGATCATGGATATGTCTGGAAAGCTGATTCTGACAAAAAATGATCATCAGTATAAGCAGGCAATTGATGTAAGCCACCTGGTACCGGGAAATTATATTGTTCTTTCCAAAAGTACTAAGGGAATTGAATATAAAAACAGATTTATAAAGAAATAAGATTAAGATCAGAACTCAGAAAAGTTTAAAGTTTGATTGTGGTAGGAAGTACGGGTGCCGGAAGAAGAACGTTCCTTGTTCAATAGAAGAAGAGCAAAGCACTTTTTTTTAATACTTTAAGTGCGGCAGATGAAGAGTGTTTTATTAATCCTTGTTAAATAATGATCATAATTAAATCCAATGGAAATTCTTCTTTTCGGCATCTGACTTCTTTACTGATAATCTATTTGTTAGTTTTAATAATGGTTGGGATCGGTACAAATTGATTTTGTGCCGATTTTTTGTTAAAAATAGCTAGCCTCACGTACAAGAGGAGCTCTCAAATTTCAATTCGATGTTGTTAATGCTTATTCATGATTATAAGCTAATTACACTATGTATCTAATATTATTCATTAATTATAATTAGAATAAATAAAAATAAAAAGACTTTTTCCTTTGGAGATTCATAGGTATCCTTTAATTTTGCTATTTATAATAATTATAAATAATGAAATTGTATCAGCGTATTTTTATCTTTCTCATTTTTACCCTTTCAATTTCCCTCATCAATGCACAAGATGCTGGTTTTACCATTCAAGGAGTGGTGCAGGACCATACAAAAAAGGGATTAAGTGGAGTGTCCATTTTTGTTGAAAATGCAAAAATCAAAACACAAACCGATCAAAATGGAAATTTTACTATTCATTACAAGAAAGGAGAGGCCACATTGGTTTTCAGTCTGGATGGCTACAAAAAGCTCAGAAAGAAAATGAACTTCGGCAGCGAGGTATCTTCGGTAAGTATTCAGCTATCCGAGGATAAGGCAGTTGTAGAAGAAATTATAGTACACGGAAAAGGTAAAGTGAAAGCACTGCAAGACGGTGCTTTTACCGTTAATGCTATAGATGTTGCCAAATTGGCCAATACTACGGCGGATCTTAATCAGGTTCTGAACAGAACTACAGGGATCAAAGTTCGCCAGCAGGGTGGTGTGGGTTCAGATTATAACTTCTCTATCAACGGAATGTCCGGAAAAGCTGTGAAATTCTTTATAGACGGCGTTCCTTTGGAAATGCTTGGGAAAGGGGTAGACCTGAGTACATTACCTGTAAATATGGCCGAGCGTGTGGAGATTTATAAAGGTGTTGTTCCTATTCATTTAAGTACTGATGCTATGGGAGGTGCTGTAAATATTATTACTCCCGGGAGCAGCAAGAACTACCTGGATGCCGGGATAAGTGTAGGATCTTTTAATACACAACGGATCAATCTGAATGGACAGGTTAAAGATGATAAAACGGGAATAATCCTTCGCATCAACAGTTTTTATAACCATTCTGATAACAACTACCTGATGAAGGATATGAAAATCTGGAATGCAGCCAAAAACGAATATGAACTAAGAAATGTAAAACGCTTTAACGACAGATATCAATCTGTTTTTGGTATGGCTGAAGTTGGATTTGAAAATAAAAGCTGGGCGGATTCTTTCTTTGTAGGAATGTCACAGTCGCTTTTCGACAAACAGATACAGACAGGATCCAACCAGGAAGTAGTTTATGGTGGAGTAAAGCAAAACGGAGAAGCTTATAATTACTTTATGAAGTATAAAAAGACTAATCTCTTCAATGACCGTCTGGATGTGAATGTTTATGCAGGTTTTTCTAAAAGTACCCAGAAAGCAACCGATACCCTTATGCGTAAATATAGCTGGGATGGTACTTTCGAGCCTGCTGCTTCAAGTGAAAAAGGAGGCAGTAGTATCATAATGCAGTACGAAGACCGCTTTTATTCACAAGCTGGGGCTACTTACAGAATAGCTGAACATCATAAGCTTATTTTTAATTATGTACTCGATTATATTAAAAATACCACATTCAATAAACTTGAAGAGCAGAAAGAAAATGTGTTTCCTGCGAAGATGACCAAGCAGATCTTGTCTATGGCTTATCAGCAGGACTTTTTCAATAAGCACTGGACTAATATTTTCTTTAGTAAATATTATCGCGTAGGACTTCAGAAAACGGTTTTCGATCCGGTGACCAGAACTGATTATCCTGCAAAAGATAATTTTAGTAACTGGGGTTACGGATTTGCTACAACTGTAAAGATTACGAGAGGAATGGGGATAAAAGGATCATTTGAACATGCCTATCGTTTGATAGAGCCACAGGAAATATTTGGTGATGGTGTTGCTGTAACGAGTAATATGGATCTGAAGCCTGAAACCAGTAATAATGTAAACGTGGGCCTATACTATAATCACCAGTGGGGATCACATGCTTTCCGGATAGAAGGTTCAGGGTATATACGTGACACAAAGGATTTTATCTATACGGTTCCTAATCTGTACAACAGCACCTTCAAATATGAAAACCTGTCCAATATCCTTACCCGCGGACTGGAAGGAGAGCTGAGCTATCAATACAAAAGACTCCTGAACGTTTTAGCGAATGTAAGCTATAACAAAGCTTATGACAATACAAAATTTGCCAACAACAGCGAGGATGTAGTTTCAGCAACTTACAAAAAAGATGTTCCAAACCAACCATGGTTATTTGGGAATGTGAATGTAAGCATCGGAAAAGATGACTGGTTTCAGAAAGAAAGCAGGGTAGAGCTTTACTACGGACTACAGATGACAGAGTGGTTCTACAAAAACTGGAAATCCTACGGAAATCCTAGAAATATTCCGATTGTTCCAAGACAAACTCTGCACAACATAGGTATAAGTTATTCCATGAAGAACGGAAGGTATAATTTGGCGTTCGATGTAACCAACCTTAGTGATGCACTGGCATATGACAACTTTAAACTTCAGAAGCAGGGACGCGCTTTTTATGTAAAATTCAGATATCTCCTTAAGTAAAAAATCATGACACAATATTTAAGAAATAGTATATTTTTAATACTAATATGTTTATCCGTAATTGGCTGTGAACGTGAACCAGGCTCCGACAGTTCCAATAGCGGCGAAAAAGACTATAAATACTTTCTGCTTTCCGCTTTAGGAAGCTGGCCCAACACTGTACATTATATGACGGCTACCAATGACCTTACAAAAGGTGAAATGGATATTACCAAAGAAGGAGACGAGATAAACTCTAAAGGAACCTATTCCTATATTGTAAAAAACGGTTTTATTTATAATTACAAAACCGATCAGGGGGTACTCAAAAAGTTTAAATACACACAGGATAGGCTCACCACCATAAAAGAAGTTCCTTATACCTATATTACGGATATTTCCAGCTATGTATGGGTAAATGATAACACTTTGGTAGTTGTGGGAGAAACAGGAGATGGCCAGCACATACGCTATACCATTTTCAATGTTGCTGATCTTAGTATTATCCGTCAGGGCGAGATTGAAGGATTTCAGCCTTTCCCGAATGCTTATAATTTCTACGCACTGGGTGCTATGAGTTATATGGATGGACAGATCTATTTGCAGTACAACTTCCGCGATGGTAAATGGCTTACGCCGGAATATTATAACTTTGCTGTAATAGATTATACCACTTTCAAAGTGAAAAATTCAATAACTGATAGCCGGAGCCCTGGGGTTGCTAATGGTTCCCCCTATTTCAAAACGACTTTTACGAAGGATAAAGAAGCTTTTTACTACACTTGTTTTCCACGTGCAGGAGCAGGATCAAGTAATATTTATCTTTTCAGGGCGCTTAAAGGTGCTACTTCACCCGATGCAGGGTATCAGATAAATCTTACCGATCTGGTAGGAGGTAAATCTCTGGAAACAGTGATAGATTATATTGGCAACAATAAGATGGTGGTTCTGTACCGCGATCCTGCATTAGGGAGTACCTATAATGGTCGTTATGCCATCATAGATATCGAAACCAAACAATTGATTCGGATACTGGATGAACTGCCGGGAGATGAACCCTATGAACAAGGAATGTTTTTTCAGGATAAAAAGTTATACATCGCGGTAAACACAAATAAAGGAGGCAATTATGTATGGATTTATGATGTTCAAACTGACAAAGTAACTAAGGGCATGAAGCTTCCGGATGGTATTTCTGGCTTTGCCCGCTTCGATAAATTATATGACTAATCACAGGCTATCAATTTGGTAGAAAATATTGAATATTTAATTGGTAAAAAAAACTGTTCTCAATAATTTTGAGAACAGTTTTTTGTTTCCGCTTAATAACTCTGAGGCGGTTCCCAGGTTTAACAAAAAAATGACCGGGAAAATATCCGGCCATTCTAAGCTTTTCGATAGCTTTTATATAAATGATTTAATGTTTAAAGTTTGTAATTAAACGAGAGCGTTACCACCCGGCTGTCCAGATTGTATTTTTGTCGGATTGTAGAACTGAAGTTATTTCCGGTTACACGGTAATTATTTGTTTTTAACAAATCTGTCACTGCAAGTTTTAAAGTTGCTTTATCCTTCAATAATGTTTTCGAAATCCCCAGTGTCAGATCAAAATAAGCATCGCGGATAAACAAGCCAATATTTGATTTCGAGAAATACTGTGCGTTAACCTCTGCTTTTACACCTTTTGCAATGCTGAAGCTGTTTTGTGCATTTAATGTAAATGCCAGTTGTGAGCTGTTTACTGAATAATTCTGGTAATCACCTTTATACTCATTGTTGAATACATTAAGCATGGAGGTAAGCGACCAGAACTTGAAAAGCTTTGTTGTTGCTGTGATGTTGGCACCATATACATAAGACCTGTTCAGGTTGTCCTGAGTCTTTACCAGGATTCCTGTGTCCGGCTGGTAGTTGTAGACTTCTGTCATTACATCATTTGTTACACTAAAGTAAGCTGATGCTATGATATATTTTCCCCAGGTATACCCCAATTCTGTTGCATGGGTAAACTCCGGATTCAGATTTGGATTTCCTTGCCAATAGTTGAATGGATCATCATAAAAACGAAACGGGTTCAGGTCGAAATGACTCGGCCTGTTGATCCTTTTACTGTATGAAGCATAAAATCCATGCTGATCATTCATCTGGTATTTGATGGATGCGCTTGGGAAAAGATTGGTATAATTCCTTTTTCTTTGCTCCCGGGATGTTTTCTGGTTGATGTCTGTATGGGTCATTTCCGTTCTCAATCCCAGCTGGAAGTTCCATTTCGTCAGATTTAATTTGTAATTGGTGTATAATGCATGAATTTGCTCTTTATAGACATATTCATTACTTGCTTTATCGTCATTTATCCAGTCTTCACCCTGTTGTATAAAATACTCTGAAGGATTGTTGTTAGACTTTACAGTAGACTTCAGACCTGCTTCCAGATTATGTCTATCGCTAAAAGGGAGTGTAAAATCGACCTTGGCATTGAAGACCTTTAAGCGGGAAGCAATGCTGCCTCTTCTATTGTTAAACTTCTCTGTTCCCTGATTCACCAATGCATCAGAAAGCTGATTCTGGCGGGAATTGAAACGTGAAGTTTCGTATTCCAGATCCACATCTACCTTATAGTCCTTATCATTGAAGATGTGCGTACCCTTTAGATTATACGTATAGTCGTACCAGTTTTCTTTGCTTTTGTTATCCGAAAGGACATGAGCAAAAAGATTATCTGCAGGCTGAAATATTCTGTTTTCACCCCCCGAAAAATCTTCATATCTTCCTATTTTAGCATCAAATAAAGCACCAATAGTCGTTTTATCACTGAAAGCATAATCTGCACCAAATTTAAAATTATTGGAGGTTAAAGGCTCGCTGGTTATTGAATTTTGATCTGTTTTCCTTGTGATTTGCTGAGGTTGTTTTTCATCAAAGAAAACCTGGCTAAAGACCCGTCGTTCCTCCTCACCACGGAAAGTATAACTATAATCTCCATTCAGAGAAAGCTTCTTATGAGTATAGCTCAGGCTCAGTCCGGTATTAATTCTATTTTTACGGCCTCTTCCGCCATTCAGGTAATAGTTGCCGCTAAAGCCTTCCAGTGAGCTCTTTTTAAGAATAATATTAATGATACCTGCATTTCCCGCAGCATCGTATTTGGAGGATGGATTTGCGATAATTTCAATATTCTTTACCAGTGTAGAATTGGTAGAGCGTAATAAGTTGGCCAATTCCTTAGTTGATAGGGAGCTCAGCTTACCATTAATCATTACACTTACCCCTTTCTTACCACGTAAGGACAGCTCGCCCTCCTGCGAAACCACCACACCGGGTGTTTTACCCAGTAATTCCAGGACAGTTGTACCATCAGACAATACACTGTTTTCAACATTAAAAATCATTTTATCAGCCTTTTGCTGAAAAATTGCTTTGCTGCCTTTTATAACAATGCCACTAATTTCTGAAGTTTTTTCTGTCTGCAAAGAATCTTTCAGGCTTTCTTCCGTTTGTCCGTAGGCATTCAGGCTCGCCATTAGAGGTAACCATATATAGTGTTTCTTCATGTTAATGGATTTAGGTTGTTGTTTTCTTTTTATTTCTCCGGCCCCACCAGATCATAAACCCGGTTATCGGCAATGAAGCGCAGAATAAGCTCATTATGAACGCCAGTATTTTTCCCGGCATTCCAAAGAAAGCACCCACGTGCAGATCATAGGTGGCATCTGTAGCTCTTTCTGCCATGGGCTTGTCTTGATGCGGGCGGCTAAACAGAAGTTTCCCCGAATGCTCATCAAAAATCATCATTGAAGACTCGGCATAAGTGAATTCTTTTTCTTTGATCCAGACACTTAGGTTATCATGTTGGTGATCAGCGTCAGCATGATCTTCCAGGTCAATTCCAAAGGAATATGCCTTTGGGTAGTGGATTTTTACCTGTTCTATGATGCGGTCTATAGTTGTTGCTGTTTCCACAGATTCCGGAGCAGTTGTTTTGTACTTACTGTAATCTGGTGTCGCAGTGGAAAAGCCATTGAGTAATGCATATAACCATATTTGGGTAATACGGAAGGAATACATAATCCCTGTAATAGCAACAATAATGGCTAGAAAGGAGGCATAAAAGCCCAGTATATTATGTACATCGTAGTTCTTGCGGCGCCAGCCTTTTACCTTCTCCCAGCGAAACCATAGACGCTGTTTGCGCATCTTTTTGTTCTTCGGCCACCATAGGATAATCCCTGTAATCAGCATTACCACAAAGATAATGGTAGATACTCCCACAATAGTACCTCCAATTTTATTGCTCAGGAGCAATGAGCGGTGTAGGATCATACTGATAAAGAATGGATTGTTTTTTACATCATAGATTGCGAGTACCTTTCCGGTATATTGGTTTACGTAAACGTTTTTATAAACAATAAAGGTGTTAAAGTGGTTCCACCCATCAGGATTGATTTTAATCAGTCCGAACTGGTAGGAGCGGGAAGGGTCCATAGGGATGGTGACATCATCTGTTTTGACGATTTCGTTTTTCAGTTGATCATTGACGAGGTCTCTTAGCTCGCGTATAGGAATAGGCTTTTTATGCTGGATATCTTTCTCTCCATGATATGAATGTTCTTTGCGCAATGCAGAAGTAATGTCTTCATTGAAAACAAAAAATGCACCTGATAAAGAAACGATTAAAACAATGATACCTGAAAGAAGTCCCAGCCAGAGGTGGGCTTTCAAAATATATTTTTTGAAGGTTCCCTTAGACTTCTTTTTAACGACTTGCTGCATTTATACGGTTATTATTACTATTTAGTCTTATTAAAAATAAATAAAATACAAATATAGTTTTATTTATAATAATTCTAAACAACGTGATGCTTTATTTTACCTTCAAAACCTGACTTTTATTAGGATTTATGAGATTTGATATTTATTTCAGGATAAAAGAGAGACCGGCAAAAAGATGCCGTTTTTAAGGTAAGTTCTGGCATGATAGTAATAATTGTAGACGTTAATGGAATGATTTTTCCTGAACAAAAGATAGAGAAGCAACTATGATAAGTGATCTAGAGTATTACTTGGCAAAGTGATCTCTCCAAAGAGAAATAGATCCGTTGAACAAATTCCCCGGAGTTTGAGACTTTAAAAAGCTTCGTAAAGCCTATTTTATCCTAAAATTTTTAGCGTACTTAAGGAGCGAGCTTATCTTAATTACATGCAAGCCTAAATAGCGCTGATGGTAAAATTTTAAGACTCCTTTTATTAATATCTTTTTTAATTTACTTGTTTTTGTAGAAAATAAGCAGCTTATCTTACAGATTTTCAAAATAGTATATTATTTATATTTACTTCAAAAAGTACTTATGTTGATCAAAATTTATGGAAGTGCCATTCATGGTGTTTCCGCTCAGACCATAACTATTGAAGTAAATGTAGATACCGGAGGAGTAGGGTATCACTTGGTTGGACTCCCTGATAATGCTATTAAAGAAAGCAGTTACAGGATTTCTGCTGCATTGAAGAATGTAAACTACAAGATTCCGGGGAAAAAGATTACTATTAATATGGCTCCGGCAGACCTTAGAAAAGAAGGTTCTGCTTATGACTTGAGTATCGCTATTGGAATTTTAGCGGCATCAGATCAAATTCTAGCTGAAGAAATTCAAAACTATATCATTATGGGAGAGCTTTCGCTGGACGGAAGTTTACAGCCCATCAAAGGAGTCTTACCCATCGCTATTCAGGCAAAAGAAGAAGGCTTTAAAGGAATTATTCTTCCTGTTCAAAATGCGAGAGAAGCAGCTATTGTGAGTGATCTTGACGTATATGGAGTGGAAAATATTAAAGAGGTGATTGACTTTTTTAACGAAGGAAAGGTTCTTGAGAAAGTAGTGCTGGATACCAGAAAAGAATTTCATGA
Organism: Chryseobacterium sp. MEBOG06; assembly: GCF_021869765.1. Lineage (NCBI taxonomy): Bacteria > Pseudomonadati > Bacteroidota > Flavobacteriia > Flavobacteriales > Weeksellaceae > Chryseobacterium > Chryseobacterium sp. MEBOG06. The sequence continues at coordinate 26,950 of NZ_CP084580.1, forward strand.
AAAGATTAATAATTTCCCCTTTGATTTTTCTGAAGTTAAAGGTCAGGAAACAGCCAAAAGAGCTATGGAAGTTGCCGCAGCCGGTGGGCACAATATTATCCTGATCGGACCTCCGGGAAGTGGAAAAACAATGCTTGCCAAAAGAGTTCCAAGTATCTTGCCTCCACTTACCTTAAAAGAAGCGCTGGAAACCACAAAGATACATTCCGTGGCAGGTAAAATGGGAACCGAATCATCCCTCATGACTGTTCGGCCCTTCAGAGCTCCTCACCATACAATCTCAGACGTAGCACTCGTTGGTGGAGGAAGCTATCCGCAGCCTGGAGAAATTTCTCTTGCCCACAACGGAGTCCTGTTTCTGGATGAAATGCCGGAATTTAAACGAACCGTATTGGAAGTAATGCGTCAGCCTTTAGAAGACCGTGAGGTGACCATTTCAAGAGCGCGTTTTACCGTAAATTATCCTGCAAGCTTCATGCTGGTAGCCTCAATGAATCCGAGTCCAAGTGGTTTTTTTCCGGATGATCCCAGCAATACCTCTTCAGTATATGAAATGCAGCGGTACATGAATAAGCTTTCCGGACCGCTTCTGGATAGAATAGATATTCATATTGAAGTTCAGAAAGTGGAATTTGAACAGCTCTCCGAAAAAAGGAAAGGTGAAAAAAGTAAGGATATAAGGGAACGGGTGCAGAAAGCAAGAGAAATTCAAAATGAGAGATATAAAAATCTTAACATCAGTAGTAATGCTCAGATTGGTCCCAGGGAAATTGAAGCTTTTTGTGAGCTGGACGAAAGTTCTTTTAATCTTATAAAGATAGCTATGGAAAAACTGAATCTTTCCGCAAGAGCCTACGATAGAATTCTTAAAGTTGCCAGAACCATTGCTGATCTTGATGGCTCAGAAAATATTCTTTCCCAACATATTTCTGAAGCCATACAATACAGAAGCTTGGACAGAGAGTTTTGGAATGGATAATGTGGACCTCTTTTTTATAGCAAATAGGTTAGGTTGTATTTTATACCCCGTTTATTTCTGGGTCTAATTTAAGATTGATAAAAAATGGATTGTTGTAGGCTTTAGGAACCCATTGAAACCCATTATTTACCTTATTTATATACCCTATACCCGGCCATGGAAGGTGAGCAGAGCAGATAAGTGTTCTGTTTTTGTAACAAGTTTCCAGAACTTTCTTACGGGTTTCAATTCCTGTTTCAAAGTCTATATCCCATTGCGTTCCCCAGTCCGGCTTCGCAATAAGTAAAGGAGAATGAAAGATATCTACCACATTGGTGAGTGACAGATTTCCATTATACACCGTATATATAATATGCCCTGGAGTAGGCTGTGTTTGAATACATGAGAAAAGATTGTCTCCCATTTCAAATTTTGTAAGTAGATTATCAATAGAAGAAAGGATTTTTCTGACCAGAGGAATACTGGGTTTCCCGCCTTCAGGATTTTTACTTTTTTGAAAATCTGGTGTATCAGTCATCCAGAATTCAAATTCCTGGCGCGAAATGTAGTAATGTGCATGAGGGAATACAAAATCACCGTTCTTAGAAAGGATTCCTCCTATATGGTCTCTGTGAGCATGGGTAATCAGAACATCCGTTATAGACTCAGGGGTAAATCCTGCCGCTGCAAGACTATATAATAGCTGCCCTGCATGCTCTTCATCATAAAATCCCTCTCCGGTATCTACTAAAATGATACGTTCATCTTTTTTGACAAGCATTACGTTAATAGGCGCTTCATAATAAGACTCCGATAAATAAAGATTACGGAGTTCATTTTTTACAAGACTTTGAGGGATTCCGGGAGCTAAAATCGGCTGATGATAACCTATACCAAAATAGCCGTCAGAAAGTATAAAAATATCCAGTTCATTGCATGGAATATGTATAAATCCATGATCTCTCAGTTTTTGGTCCATATTAAAAATGAGGCGTATTTTGTTTTTGCAAATTTAAATAATATTCTGATATCATTGATTCTCAACTGAGAAATTGATAAGTTAACTCTGTGTTTTAAACTTTTAAGAGGTTGGTATTTATGTTTTTAAATTGCTTTTTTTTGCTAAAATATCTCGGAATATAAGTTAACTATTAAAAACACCGCCCGGACATATTGCCTGAGCGGTGTGATCCAGCAAAATATTAAATTAATTCACAGTTACTTTGATCACATTCTGCACCGCAGGAACCGGATATTGGCTCCCTACTTTAGAAATGTTCATGTTTTCAGGCTGTGGAGTCCCCCCGAACAGTGCCTGATGATTTCCGGCTCCAGGATACTGATCAATCCCGGTTCCCGAATCAAATAGTGTAGTTTTTGAAGTAAGATCTCCTTTAGCATTGGCTTCGATACTTTGTTCATTGGCGTAGAACCAGTCATTTGAAAAACCAAACATGGTTGCATAAGCAATTTTATCCCCCGGGTCTGCAGTGAAAGCAGCCATAACCTTATTTCCTGGTGTCACTGGTGCGTTTCCGGCAATATATACTGCTTTTACATTGGATAAAGCTTTCAGACTGTTTTGAAGTTTTGTTACATTTCCAGACTGAGCAATCTCTTTTAGTCCCATTCCGCTGTCACTTTTCCCCAGTTCATAAATTGGATTTTTATCCCCGTGGTAAACAACAACAATTGCAGGAGAAAGACCTGTCATAATTCCAGTATTGGCATTTAACTTCAACTTCATTTTATCAATATTTCCCATTTGGGCAATATCTGTAATTTCAGGATTTGAAAGAGCATTAGGAGTAAAAAATGGAGCACTGTTTAGCAGCTGAGATCCATTGTAATTAGAAACGGCCCATACTCCGGGTGAAAAAGGAGTTTCATTGGCTGTTCCGCCTGAGGTATTGGTAATGGTCAGTGTAAACTCAGAGGTTACATCATTATAAGCAAGGTTTAGTTTCATCAGCTGGGAGGCATTTACATTAGAAACCTGCATGATGGGTTTACTTTCCGGCTGCCCTGTCATGTTGTCTTTCGTTCCGTTGTCCCATAATAATACACTTGAAGAGACATCTCCGGTGATGGCATTTCCATTCATGTCAAAAAGTTTAATTCCAGGTTGTTGAGAAGCGAAAAACCAGTCTTTGGACGCTCCATACATCGTTGCCAACATTAAAGCCTGTGTTTTTCCTGCACTGAACTTAATAGAAACAGACTGTCCTGGCAGAATAACCGGAGCAGTTCCTGTTCCCTGGAAGTTTCCGCTTTGTACAAAATCTTTTGGGGTAACTATATTTTCAAAAGTAATTGTCCTTTGAGATGGCGTATCCATCATATTGTTTTCCGAATTATCACATGATGCAAGTACCAATGCAGCAAGAATACCGGCCGCTGGAGCCACGATTTTAAAAAAGGTCTTTTTCATAAGAATAAATTTTTAATAATTATTATTGATTATTAAAAGTATAGTCGAGCCCTTTTTTTAATCCTGACAAAAAAGATAAAAATAATTTCTTACTGAATAAAAGATGCGTCAGGTTTTGTCGCAGTACAGGAAGATATTTGTAGTAAGTTAAAGGAAAATAATTTCTCTGTGATTTTAATTAATCCCAAAGCAAAGAACATTCAATGAATAATTTTAGGGTATTAACTAAAGATTTTTCAGCTAATGAAAGTGCTGTCATAGATATCAGATCTTTAGGACTTATAAATAGGTTCGGAACATTAATATTTGAAAATCAAACAGGAAAGGCAGCTCAATTTTCTTGGCAGAGAGATGAGACTCCTTACGGTGAAAAAAGGACAGGCTATTTTAAAGAGATAATGAATGATCTAGGGGTAAAAGTAAGCCATTATAAAGGTTTTATCACCGTTACCAATGGAGGTGGAAGTCAGCATTTGGAAGTGGAATTACAAGTGTGATGAAGAATCTTTATATTCCATTTGTCCCTTCCAGAATCACCCGAGTCATTTTAATCTTCAAAATAAAAAAACCGTGAAAGTAAATTTCACGGTTTCAAAAATAGATCAAAAAAGATTATTTTTTCTTTATTTTCTTGGGAGTTACAGTAGTTCCTGAATTTTTAGATTTTGTATCAGCCGGAGTATTGGCATCTCTTACAAGCTTTAATTCATCAACTATTCTTCTTGCACCCGCATATTTATCGATTGTCCAAAGAACGAAACGAACGTCTACGTTGATTGTTTTCTGAAACTCAGGCTCGAATACGATATCACCGCTTAATGCTTCGCTGTTTCCATCGAATGCGATACCAATAAGGTTTCCATCTCCATCAATTACCGGAGAACCAGAGTTCCCACCTGTAATATCATTGTTAGAAAGGAAGTTTACCGGCATATAACCAGCAGCATCAGCATACTGTCCGAAATCCTTAAGGTTATAAAGATCGATCACTCGTTGAGGAAGGTCAAACTCTTCATCACCTTTCTTGTATTTTCCAACAAGACCAGTCATGTCAGTATAATAGTTATCCGTAATACCGAAATAGTTTCTGTCATTTCTGATAGGAAGCTTATCTACAGTACCATAAGTTAATCTCATTGTAGAGTTAGCATCAGGATAGAATTTCTTCTCAGGCATTGCCTTCATTAATCCTGCTAAGAACAGACGGTTCTTTTTTGCAAAATTGTCATCTACCTGAACGTATCTTTCGGTGCTCATTTTTTGGTCAGCAACAATTCCGTTAGCAGCTTTCCAAAGTGGATCAGCATCAAGCTTCAATGGATCTGGATTCAGTAAGAAGTTTGTTGCAGAAGTTTTGTTTGCAAAAATTGAAGAGTAGGCCAGATTAGAAACTGTTTTAGCATCCAGTCCTAAAATAGTAGCAGAAGCAATTTCTTTATTGGTTACTTTTGTTTGGTACAGGTTTACCATAGAAGTAAGCATTTCTCCTTCCAAACTAGTATTGATATTTTCATAAGCCGCTTTAATGGCAGCTTCAGTTTTAGCTTTCATAGCCAATCTTCCCTGCATATCCTGAGCAGCATAAGCCTTAAGAGCAGATCCTACCTGCATAGCAAGAGACATGTATTTTGCATTTTTTGAGAATTGAGAAGCATAGTTTCTTTCAACATTTCTTTCAGAAACCTGCTTATAATAAGCCTGGATGTCTTCCAAAATACCGTCATAAGATTCATTTCCAGACATCATAGACCATTTTCTGAAGATGTCTTCGGTTTTTTGCTTATCAGCAATCGTTCCGTTTTTCTCTACCGCATCAATCGTTCCTTGTCTGTTCTTCCAGTAGTTGGCTACAGAAGCATATTGAGAAGCATAATTAAGCTGAGTAGCTTTATCCTTATCCATATATTTCTTCATTACGTCCATAGCTAATTTGGAAGCTTCAACCCATGCCGGGTAATCTTTGCTTACCATTTGCTCAATTCCGTAAGAAGTAAGGTAACGGTTTGTTCTACCGGGATATCCTAAGATCATAGAGAAATCACCAGGCTTAATTCCTTTAAGAGAAACCGGCAGGAAATGCTTAGGCTTCAAAGGAGTGTTGCTTGGAGAATATTCAGCAGGGTTTCCTGCAGCATCAGCGTATACTCTGAAAACCGTAAAGTCAGCAGTATGTCTTGGCCATTCCCAGTTGTCTGTATCTCCTCCGAATTTTCCTAATGATGAAGGTGGAGCACCTACCAATCTGATATCTTTATAATCCTGGTATACGAAATAATAGAACTCATTTCCGTTAAAGAAATCTCTTACTACTACAGTATATTTTCCATTTGCAGAGTTTTCTGTTTGGATCGCTTTAGTTTCAGCGTCAATCACAGCTTTTCTCTCTGCTCCGGTCATATTATCGTTCAGTTTGGAAGTGATTCTTTTTGTAGCATCATCCATTCTCACTAAAAATCTTACATAAAGATCCTTTGCATTGAATTCGTCTTTCTGTTTCATTGCCCAGAAACCATTCTTTAAATAGTCTTTTTCCGGAGTAGAAGCAGCGGCAACAGCACCATAACCACAGTGGTGGTTGGTAAATATAAGTCCTTTATCAGAAACAATTTCACCTGTACAGAAACCACCGAAACTTACGATAGCATCCTTTAAGCTTGAATTGTTTACAGAATAAATTTCTTCAGGCGTCAGATGTAGGCCCTCTTTTTGCATATCAACACCGTTAAGTCTTTTGATGAGCATAAGCAGCCACATCCCCTCATCCGCCCTCATCTGAGCAAAGCCCAGTAAGAAAGTGAATAGTAGAAATAGTCTTTTCATTTTATAAAATAATTTTTGTGTCGCTAATTTACTAATTTTTACGAGATTCTGTCCCGGATTGGTATGAAAATGGGATGATAATTCACATGAAAAAAATACTATTATCACTTTTTACGGTTTTGTTATTAGGAGTGGTTGTGAATTGTTCCACAATACCGGGTAAAAATCCTAACCTACAAAGACAGTGGATGCTGATCACTTTCGATGGCTTTTCTAAAGATCAGCTGATCGCCAAGAAAGCTGAAATCAATTTGACATCCAGTATTGTTGATGGTAAAATTCAGGGAAGTGCTTACATGGGATGTAACAGAATGTCTTTTATTTCGGAGTTTAAAAAAGGAGGTAAGGTAAAAATATCTTCAGGCATCAGTACAATGATGGAGTGTCAGGATATGAAGCTGGAAACTTCTTTTCTGAAGAAATTTGAAACCATGACATCGTATTTGGTAGAAGGACATTTTCTTACCTTATCAGATGGTAAAGGAAATACAATGAAGTTTGTAGCAGCAGATTGGGATTAAAAACAATATTATAATACTATACTAAAAGTCCGCGGTGTCGCGGACTTCTTTTTGTTTGAAAAATCTAGTTCGGTTATCAGCTTTTAGTTGGTTATCAGTTTTTAGAGGTATTAGTTTTTTATTTCCTCCGGATTTATAGTATTGAGAAATCCGGTACATGTCGTCTTTGTGTTCCTAGAATTTATAATGTTGTGATCTGCCTGTCTTATTGTTTTTTTCTGATCTCATCGAAGCCTGCCATATTGGAGAAGCTTTTATTGGCTTTCCCTACACTGCAGTAAATGAGGGCAATATCTCGCGATATATCTGTTTCTGCTGCTGAACTTGCTGATTGAGCATAGAGGATGAAGTCAGAAGAGCGGGGAATGGTATAAAAAATAAATGTTTTTTCCATGGCTGACAGTTTATAATTCATTGATAACGAACTTAATTAAGAGGGAATTTTGGGAAGACTAAATTACCACCTATCCAGATCAGATAATAAGAAAATAGACCAACGGCAGAAATAATAGACCAATAGCATTTTGTGAATCCGGTCGCAATGAGTTTGTTTTAAGGGTGAAAGAACGATAGGTTATCCTTGTAAGCTCTGCCGATGGGAAGTCTGATCTTATGTGCCAGTTCTATTTCATGACAGCTTTTTCCACGGATAAGGTGGCGGGGAACAGCATAACTTCTGTGTATCCTTACAAAAGTGTCAAAAAAATTCTTTTGGAGGAGATTTCCGAGAGAATTTAAAATACAGTGATTTTTTTCAAGAGTTATGATTCTTGTATAATCTTTTAGAGCTTCCAGGTATAGGATATCTTTCATTTTAAGTTGAAGAATATTGCCGCCCTCTTTGATGTTGATACAGTTTTCACCTACCATAGCATCATAACATTTGCACTTTTCTTTGATTTCAAAAAAATTAAAAAGCCGCTGCATAGAAAGATGAAAACGCTCTGATAGTAAAGGTTTGGTAATAAAATCCAACGTATCGGTCTCGAAAACACTGGCTGCCAGCTCCGGATGGGAACTTACAAAAATACAGGCAGGAATCTTTTGAGCCAGTTGGCGGAATTCCAGTCCGCTCATTCCTTTTAAATGGGTTTCTGTGATCAGAAGATCAATAGAGGAGTCGAGATAGGGAATTGCTTTTTCTGCCGAATCAAAAGAGCCGACAATCTGTATGTTTTCATACTGCCTGATATAATGCTGAAGAACCAGCCTGTCCAGTTCATCATTATCAATAATCATACATTTAATATGGGTAATCATGATTGTCCGGATATTAATTTTTAACGTAAATGTCTAAAAACTAGAGAAATATTAATTAAAGTTACTGCTTTTTCACCAAATTCTGCGGATGCAAACTTAAATTTATATTAAAATATGTTATTAAATAAAAATTGATTTTGTTTTTTTTCGGAAAAATATTAACTTGTAAAAATCATAAACATAGATAGAACTTAATGTTAGAAAAGAAAGAACATAATTATGAGAAAGCTGTCCTGGTAGGTGTTATTACACAAAATCAGGATGAAGAAAAATTGACGGAGTATTTGGATGAACTGGAATTTTTAGCTTTCACAGCAGGCGCAACTATAGAAAAGCGTTTCACTCAAAAATTAACTCAGCCGGATTCTAAAACCTTTATTGGAAGCGGAAAGGCAATTGAGATAAAAGAATATGTAAAAGAAAACGGGATCGGAACAGTCATTTTCGATGATGAACTCTCTCCTTCGCAGCTTAAAAACCTGGAAAGGGAAATGGAGGTGAAAATTTTGGACAGAACGAATCTTATTCTTGACATTTTTGCCCAAAGAGCACAGACTTCTTATGCAAGAACTCAGGTGGAACTGGCACAATATCAATATCTTTTACCTCGATTGACCAGGATGTGGACTCACTTGGAGCGCCAGAAAGGGGGAATCGGAATGAGAGGTCCCGGTGAAACGGAAATTGAGACTGACCGTCGTATTATCCGTGACAGAATATCTTTATTGAAAGAGAAGCTGAAGACGATTGACAGGCAGATGGCTACACAACGTAATAACCGTGGAAAGGTAGTGCGTGCAGCGCTGGTAGGATATACCAATGTAGGGAAATCTACCCTGATGAATTCTATTTCGAAATCTGAGGTTTTCGCGGAAAATAAATTATTTGCAACACTAGATACCACAGTAAGAAAAGTAGTAATTGGTAATTTACCATTTCTGCTTACTGATACGGTAGGGTTTATCAGAAAATTACCAACTCAGCTGGTGGAGTCATTCAAATCTACTCTGGATGAAGTTCGTGAAGCAGATCTTTTGATTCACGTTGTGGATATTTCGCACGAAAGTTTTGAAGATCACATAGAATCTGTAAATCATATTTTAATGGAAATCAATGCTCATCAGAAACCAATGATTATGGTTTTTAATAAGATTGATGATTTCAGCTACGATAAAAAAGACGACGATGATCTTACTCCTTCAACCCGCAGAAATGTTTCTTTGGATGAGTGGAAAAGAACATGGATGGCAAAATCTAAACATCCAACCGTTTTCATCTCCGCTTTGACGAAGGAAAACTTTCCGGAAATGAAAAAAATGATCTATGATGAAGTAATGAAGATTCATATTTCAAGATTTCCGTACAATGATTTCCTTTTCGAATATTTCGATAACGACGAAGAAGAAAGCAACAATTAATGAAATATCATTTTTTCCTTTTATTCATTATGTTTTCGGTTTTTGGCTTCAGCCAGAAATCAAAAGTTGATTTAAAAGCCATTGAGAAAAGCCTCAAAAATCCTGATTCTCCATACAATTACGAGAAACTTATTTTCAAATATAAAGGCTATCCAAAGTCTTTAGACAGTATAGAATCACAATATCTGTACTATGGGAGAAACTTTCGAAGCGGGAAGGTGTTAACTACCGGAGATGATTTCAAAAGTCTGGCAGAGGCTTTTAAGCAAGGCCGCTTTGAAGAATGTATCAAACAGGGGAAAACATTGTATGATAAAGATCCTACCAATCTGGATATCCTTCTGATCCTTCTAAGGGCCTATGATTCAATGAAAGATGGGAATAATTTCATACACCATCTCAATCAGTTCCGTTCCCTTACAGACGGAATAAAGAGCTCAGGAGACGGTAAATCTGAGAAAACAGCTTATCTCGTTAATTCTGTGGGTGACGAATATATTCTGCTGAATATCCTGAATATAGGACAGGATTATACCAGAAATTCAAAAGTTGCTAAAGACGGGATGTATGATATCTGGGAAAAAGAGGGCCGGCAAACTTATATCAAAATACTTTATTTAGACTAACTAATTAATCTTTTAAAAAAAACACTTAGTGGAGTTATATTATTCATTTTCAGCATTAATCGTATTAGCATCTATATTCGCCTATCTTAATTACAGATTTTTAAAACTTCCAAGTACCATTGGGATCATGGTAATTGCCATTGTGGTTTCTATTTTTCTTGTGATGTTTGGAGAAACGGTTCTTCCGAGAACTTTCGGACATCTTCACAACCTTATGAACGGTATCGACTTTACGGAAGTTTTGATGGGCGCTATGCTTAATTTTCTGCTTTTTGCTGGAGGAATTCATATTAACATTAATGATCTCAAGGAACAGTTCAGGCCTGTAGTGATTTTTTCCACGGTGGGAGTTGTCATTTCCACCTTTGTAGTAGGGTTCGGAATGTTTTATTTATTACCATATGTAGGTGTACAGCTTCCTTTTATCTACTGTCTTGTATTTGGAGCATTAATTTCTCCTACCGATCCGGTAGCGGTTTTAAGCGTACTGAAACAGGCTAACGTATCAAAGTCTCTGGAAACGAAAGTGGCCGGAGAGTCCCTTTTCAATGATGGTATGGCGGTTGTGGTATTTACTGTGATCTTACAGCTTGCGGTAGGGAAGGAAGTAGATCTGGGAGTTGAAACAATCGGATTGCTTTTGCTTAAAGAAGCCGGTGGGGGGCTTTTGCTTGGGGTTTTGCTTGGATGGGTTACTTCAAGGCTTATGCGTGAAGTGGATGACTATATTATCTCTGTACTGGTAACGCTTTCCGTAGTGATGGGAGGTTATCTTATCGCCAGACAAATGCATATTTCAGGCCCATTGACCATGGTGGCAGCAGGATTGTTTATGGGGAACTTTAACAGGAGTTTCAAAATGAAATCCGTTACTCAGGATTATCTTATCAAATTCTGGGAACTTATTGATGAAATTCTGAATGCCGTTTTGTTCCTGTTCATCGGATTTGAACTTTTGATGATTAAAGATCTGAAGCATTATATGATTCCGGGTGTATTGGCGATCATTGTTGTTCTGCTGGCAAGATTTATTTCTATTTGGGGGCCTACCAAGTTTACCTCTCTAAGGAGGAGCTTTAGTCCGCAAACGGTAAAAGTATTGGTCTGGGGAGGAATCCGGGGAGGGGTTTCCATTGCTTTGGCAATGTCTATTCCCAAAAGTGAATACAGTGAAATTATTTTAAGTATAACCTATTGTGTAGTAGTATTCTCAATTATTGTACAGGGGCTTACCATTGCTAAAGTGGCCAATCCCAAAAAGATTGCAATAGAAGAGGAGGAGCAGGAAAATAGCGTTCTGGAAGAAAAAGTTTAATTGCAAAATTGACAGCAGTTTCCAATGAAAAGTATAGTCAAAGAAATAGAAGAAGCCTTAGCTGTTTTATCCATTCCTGAAAAGGCCGAATTCTTTCCAAGATTCTTCAAAACCGGAAAAGGAGAATATGGTGAAGGTGATTTGTTTCTGGGTGTAAAGGTTCCGGACCAGCGGTCTGTAGCGAAAGAATATTATTCGAAAATAAGCTTAGAGGAGCTTAGTATACTGGTTTCTTCAAAATATCATGAACATAGGCTGACCGCACTTTTTATGCTGATTTCTAAGTTTGAAAAAACAAAAGATAAAACTGTAAAAGAAGAGGTAGTGGCATTTTATCTGAATCACCTTCCTAATGTCAATAACTGGGATCTTGTAGATTCAAGCTGCTACAAAATTCTGGGTAGATATGCTTTTGAAAACCAGAAAGAACATCTTCTGAGAGAACTTTCAGAGTCCGAAGAGATGTGGCATAAAAGAATGGCTGTTGTAGGAACTATGCATTATGTGAAAAAAGGCTCATTTGACCTTACAAAGGAATTCGTGACAAGAAACCTGAAGCATCCGCATGATCTTATGCATAAGGCAAACGGCTGGCTGCTAAGAGAAATGGGGAATAAAAATGAAGCAGAATTAATCAGCTACCTGAATCTGTATTATAAGGAAATGCCGAGAACCTGTTTACGGTATGCCATTGAAAAACTGGATGAAGATCTTCGTCAGGATTATCTGAAGGGGCATATTTAAAAAACATAAAATACAATAGCAGTATCATTTTCTATCCTCAAAAAGTACCTGAAAACCGCTATTTATGTTCAGAAAATCAAAGATTGTAAGGATTTAAAGACGGAATTGAGTAATTTTGTCGTTTTAAGCCCAATCATGAAAAATCTTATTAAATTATTCCTGCTTTTTATTCCCTTATTGCTTCTGACGAGTTGTTTCGATATTTTAGATAAGGTGAATCTAAAGGCGGACGGCACAGGAGAGTACACTATTATTCTCAATGCCAGTAAAAGTAAAACAAGGCTGGCATCGATTTCTAAAATGGAAACCATAAATGGTAAAAAAGTTCCAAAAAAATCCGAAATTGAAAATAAAATCAATGAAGCTGCTCAGATTTTCAAAGGAACTCCGGGGATCAGCAATGTAAAAACTTCCATGGATTTTGATAATTATATCCTCAAACTGAGCTGTAATTTCAAAAAGATCGAAAATATCAATGCCGGATTAGAAAAGCTTAAAGCTCAGAATATATTAGGCAAAATGGTCCCTACGCAAGTCTACAGTCAAAACCTTGAGAAAAAATTACTGACCAGAAACAAAGTCAGTACCTTTAAAGCAGATTACGACAAGATGAGCAAAGCAGACAGGGAAGTCTTTAATGATGCCAAATATACTTCCATTATGCAGTTTGAAAACACAGTGAAATCCCAGACAAATAACGCCTATCTGCTTTCCCCGAACAAAAAAGCACTCAAGCTGGAGGCTGATGTTCTGGATGTAATCCTTCAGAAAAAACAAATACAAAATACAATCCTTTTTCAATAAATTTCTACCCCTATAATCATGAAATCTATCTTATTAAAAACACAAAAAACGATTTTATTACTCTTTGGCTTTACTCTGGTTTTTGCCCAAAATAGCATGAAAATCCCCAATGATGCCGTATTTTATATGGAAGTCAACGGGAAGCAGCTCAATAATAAAATAAACTGGGAGAAACTGAATCCTTTGTTGCACGAGCTGAGCAAAAAGAGTAAAGAAAAGCTCTCCTGGACTGACTATTCTAAGACAGGAATCAAATACGATGCTGTTCAGTATCACTATGCAAGCTTTAATGACTCCATTAAGACGTATAACACTCATTTTATCATTGATAACAAAGAAAAGTTTCAGGAATTCATCAATTCTGTCAAGAAAAAAGGATTGGAAATTTCTAAAAAAAACAAGTATTCTTACGTTGATATAGATGATGATGTCTTTGTTGCATGGAACGAAAGCCGTGCTGTTCTTAGCTTCATAAGCTATACGAAACCTTATAAAGATCTGTGGAAAGAAGAAGTTGTTGTGGACAGTGCTGCTGCTGTAGCAATAGATAGCGTTGCTGTAGATACTTCAGACAGTACTTATGCTGAAGAGCCGGACAAGCCTTTTGATTATAAAGAAGAAATAAAGAGCCTGAAGGAAGATGTTAAATACCTTAAAGAAAGCATTAAAGATAACAATCTGGAAATAGCAAGAATCCAGAAGGATATCAAATACCTGCAAAAACATCATCAGTACCCTAAAGAAAAAGAACAGCCGGAAAGTCCTGAACAGCAAGAAGAAGGGGCAGACTATGATGAAGCGGAAGCTGATAAAGCCTACCAAAAAGAGCAGGATTCTATCCGCAGGGAAAATTTCAAGATCGTTAAAAAAGAGGCGGAAGCACATTTTGATGTGTATTTCAATTCAAATCTGAATATTGAGGCTTCTAAAGAAATGCAGACCTTCAGAGATGCTGATTCTGATGTTTTTATTTATACAGACTATGGAAGAATAGTTAACGATGGAATCTATGGCAAAATGATGAAGCGCTATGACTTTGGACAGATCTTTCAGAATATGTACAATTCAAGCACTGCTTACAATCTGTATTTTGATAAAGATAAAGTAAGACTTGTGAATAATTATCAGCACAAAAATGCTGAAATTCAGAAAAATATATCTTCTATTTATAAAGGAAAGAAAAATAAAAAACTGCTGGAGCTTATCAATGACAAAAGCATTGGGTACTATGCTGTTAATGTCAATGGAGGAAAATCTTTTGACCTGATGTACAGCCTTCTTCAGGATTCAGGAGAAAGTGAATATAAAAAAGAGATGGGGCTGATCATGGAAATCATGAAAATCGTTCTGGATGAAGAAGCCATCGCTAAAATAGCTCCGGGCAACGGTATTTTTGTATTAAACGAATTGAAATCCAAGAAAGTAGACTACACAGATTATGAATATGATGCTGACTTCAACGAAAAAGAGGTAAAGAAAACGAAAGATATTGCAGTTCCGAACTTTACTTTTGCTTTTGCAACGGAGAATGAAGGGTACTGGAAACGGATCTTTAACCTGTTGACTACAAATAAAAAACTAGCTAAGAAATTCTCGAAAAAAGGAGATTTTTATGTATTCAAGGACGAGAAATCGGGCGGATATCTTGATCAGTTATTCTTTACAGTAAAAGACGGCATCGTTTATCTGATGAGCTCTACGGAAAATATTCTGCCTGCCGCTCAGTCTGATGCATCAAAAAAATGGGCAAAAGACTCTTCCAAATATCCTTTGTCCGGAAGGTTGGATCTGCAGAAGCTTCTGGCTGGTCTGGATAAGGAATTCAAGAGCCCTTCACAGAGAAAGACTTTTGATTTTCTAAGAAAAAACATAGGAGAAATGTATTATAAGACAGAGGTAAAAGGGGAAAGCATTCAGACTGAAATGAATTATAATATCAAAGGTTCCTCTGAAAATAGCCTGATGTATTTCTTCGATCTGTTTAACGAGATTTTTAAAAACAAAGAGTCAGAAAAGAAACCTCAGATATTATAAATGAGCAAAAAGAAAATTATTGCCCCGTTAATTCTGTCATTCGTTGCTGCTGCCATATACTTTGTGTTTTTCCATAAAGATAAAAACCTGCGGTATATACCTGAAAGCGCAGATGTGGTAGTTTTGGTTGATGTAAAAAAATTAACGAGGCAATATATATTCAGTTTGGTGACGCATCCTTCTCATTGGTCGGGAGGTAAGACCAATGATAAACATTCAGCTTCTCTCAAAGATTCAGGAATCAGAATTCCGGATTTTTTGCAGATATTCCATATTAAAGATTCCGGATTTTCAGAGTGGTATGCCATTATGGAGCTGAAAGACCAGCAGAAGTTTATCACATTTTTGAAATCCCGTCAATTTACCGATAAAGGGAAAGGTCATTTTCAGAAAGATCAGATTTATCTCAGAGTTGAAAAAGGACACTTTATTGTGGGGACTTCAGATAAAGCTTTTGAATCAATAGGTCAGCAGCTTTTTGTAGCTCCCGGAAAATATGACAGGGATGCAGAACTTTTTATTGATGGGACTTTAGGAAGTGTTTCTTTTATTTCAGGACAAAAATTTCAGAATTTTTCTATTGAGCTCAAAGACGATGAAATTAAAATCAAGAACAATTCAAAACCTGAGATTTCAAACGCTTTTGTTTCAAGGTTTCAAAACGGAACCCATTTTCTGGAAATGGAGCTGGATGCGGATAATATAAAAAAATACACCCGGTTTTTCAATAAAGGTAATGCAGATTCTTCGCATATCAATTACGTTAAGGCACGTGTAGATCTTGAACAGGTCAATGATACCATTATCAGCTATGGGTATGATGATAACTTTAATGAAATTGAAAAAAAATCGGTTCAAAAGATTATTCAGCCTGATTATACCATTGCTCTTCAGAGTCTGGCTCCTGAAAAAACATGGGAATATTTTCAGGCTAAAAAATGGGTGAATGAAAAGAATGAGTTTACAGCTATTCCTTTTCAACCCAATACTGTCATCAAAAATGAGGTGGGCGCTGTTATACAGTCTACGAAAAAATCAATATCTCTGTCATCTGAAACCAAAGAAAATTATATTTTTATCAGAAACAGTGCTTTATTGCTTTCTTCACTGAAAATGCTAAGCGGAGAAGAAAAAAGAATTCTTTCAGACATTGATTATCTCTTGTATAGAAATAAAACAAGGGATCACTCGTTGATAATAAAAGCGAAAAAAGGGGAGCTGCCCTTGCTTTTAAGATGGTAAAAATTATTTAATCCTTAAAAATGAATACGTATTAATGGCTCCGTCAGAAGTTATGCTGCTTAAAACAATCACGCACTATTTTTTGCATTTTGTTTTTCCGGTCTTTATTGCACTTATTTTCTATCCTCAAAATTGGAAGAAAGTGTATCTTATTCTATTGGCAACAATGCTTGTAGATCTGGACCATCTTTTTGCCAATCCTATTTTTGATCCGTCGAGAGGGAGTGTTGGTTTTCATTTTCTGCATTCTTATTATGCTATTGCGGTGTACTTTTTAATGCTGTTCTTTAAGGGTAATATCAGAATTATAGGAATTGGGCTCCTTTTTCATATGTTGACGGATTTTCAGGACTTTAACTTCTGGCCTCATTAAAATAACATTAATATTTTCTTTTGATAATGAAAATATTATAGATTTTTTGTATTTTGTAGTCACTATATGAAGCCAAAAGAATTTTTACACTATACTTATATTTTTCCTCTCCTTGCGGTAGGATACTACTTTTCAGGGTTGATGGGAGCAGGGGTTATTTACGATATCATCGCTGGTATTTTACTCATTGGAAGCGTTTTATCGGCAGTGCATCATGCAGAAGTGGTGGCTCATAAAGTAGGGGAGCCTTTCGGAACTATTATCCTGGCTCTTTGTATTACAATCATAGAAGTCGCGTTAATCATCTCACTGATGGTTGCCGGCGGAGATCAGGCGATCACGCTGGCCAGAGACACGGTTTTTGCTGCTGTAATGCTTATTCTCAACGGGATTTTGGGAATCTGTATTCTAGTGGGTGGTGTTAAATATCACGAGCAGTTTTTTGCTAGAACTTCCGCTACCACTTATCTTGTAAGTATTGTTTCTATTCTGGTACTTACCCTTGTTCTTCCCAATTTCACATCAAGCGTTAACGGCCCTTTTTATAACGAAGCGCAGCTTATCTTTATATCAATTGCATGTCTTGTCATCTATGGGATTTTTCTGATGGTGCAGACGGTACGTCACAGAAGTTATTTCATCGTTCCGGATGAGCATCCGGAAGAACATTATATTCCATCACTCACTAAAACCCTTATCAGTTTTGGCTTTCTGGTAATCTGCCTGGTAATAGTAGTTCTTATGGCAAAAGGACTGTCCAATACAATTGAAGGGATGGTGCAGAGCGTGGGAGCTCCCAAATCCCTGGTGGGAGTAATCATTGCGGCTGTTGTTCTTCTTCCGGAAGGAGTGGCTGCTATACGGGCTGCAAGAAGCAATCAGATCCAATCCAGCTTAAACCTCGCATTAGGTTCAGCGCTGGCAAGTATCGGGCTTACAATCCCTGCGGTTTCAGCTGTATGTATTTTGTATGATATCCCATTGGTGCTGGGATTAGATAAAAAAGATGTGATTCTTCTTTCTCTGTCCGTATTTATTGTAATGCTGTCACTGAGCAGAGGAAAAACAAATGTCCTTTACGGAACCGTTCTTCTGGTGAATTTAGCAGCCTATATTTTCACTGTCATCGTTCCTTAAGAAACGTAAAAAGACGAGATCAAAAAAATAAACATGAATAGGGTAGATGTTAAAGTCTTCTGGCCAGTTCCATTTTGAAAGCCATTAATTTTGCAATATTCTCAGATTTGTAAATAGCCATATCTGCATTTTCTCCTGCAAAATTTTCTTCAATAGCGGTTCTCCAGAGTTCCAGCCACTTATCGAAGTGTTTCTGTTCCATTGCTTCTATTTCATTGATGGGAAAATGTACTCCCATAGGATTTCCTTTATAAGTCATTTGTCCAAAAAGAATAGATTCCCAGAAAGAATACATTTTAGGAAGATGTTTGTCCCAATCTACTTTAGCAATATCATTAAAAAAGAATCCAATAGTCTCATCCTTTACAACTTTTGCATAAAATGAGTTGACAAGGTACTCAATGTCTTCTCTTGATTCGAGTTTTTTCATACTTCAAATGTACTTCAAATTCAAATTAAAAATCAAATGATTCAATTGATAAAATTCATGAAAACAATATTTTATCTTTGCAAAGGAAACAGAAAAAAGCAAATCCACGGAAGAGAGAATTTGCTATCGTAGGCTAAACTGTTCACAAACAAATGAGATCATTATGACACGAGGATTCAGAAAAAAAATCCGTCAGATAAATTCTGAAAACAGCGGATTCGGAAGCAGTGCATCCGGAAGATTCATCAATAAAGACGGCCTTCCGAATGTTCAGCGAAGAGGAGTGAATGTCTTCAACAGGCTCAGCTGGTATCATACTATGCTGAATCTATCTTCATTTCAGTTTATTTCCTATCTGGTAATTGCCTACATTCTGATCAATATTCTTTTTGCTCTGATCTATTATCTTATTGGAGTAGGGCATTTGACGGGAATTGATAAAAGTGATCCGCTTAATGAGTTTATTGATGTGTTTTTCTTCAGTTCCCAGACGTTTACCACTGTTGGATATGGGAGAATTGCTCCGGTAGGATTTTTGGCAAGCCTGGTTGCTACTTTTGAAGCTTTTTTAGGATTGCTTACCTTTGCAATTGCTACCGGTCTTTTTTACGGGAGATTTTCGAGACCGAGAGCTTATCTGAGGTTTTCTGATATAGCAGTTATTGCGCCTTTTCATGGGGCTTCAGCATTGATGTTTAGGCTGGCGCCTTATAAAAATAATGCGCTTACTGATGCTGATGTTATTCTCTCAGCAGCCATTGAAGTGATAGAAAATGGTGCTGCCAAAAGTAACTTCTACAGACTGGAAACCCATCTGGGTAAGATTAATACCTTGGCACTTAATTGGACTGTTGTTCATAAAATTGATGAAAATTCACCATTTTACGGGTTTTCTGAGGATGATTTTAAAAATACGGATATTGAGCTCATTGTTCAGGTTCGCGCATTTGACGAAGTCTTTTCAAATACCGTTGTTCAGAGGTCGTCTTATGTGACGGGAGAAATTATTTACGGGGCCAGGTTTGTTCCGATGTACTACCCCAATAAAGATAATCTAACCACCGTTTTGGATCTGGATAAAATTAATGACTATCAAAAAGAAGAGTTACCGCCTTGGGTGAGAAATAATGAATAAATGAATTTAGATTTTTATAAAAAACAGGCTTTACAAAAACAAAAAGATCATAAAAAATTTCTGGACGGACTGAAAAAGAAACCACCAAAGAATCTTGATTATGCAGTGCAGGAAACCCATGAAGAAGTTTTTGAAAAAATAGACTGTTTACAATGTGCTAACTGCTGTAAGACAACAGGTCCGCTCTATACTGAGAAAGATATTGAACGAATTGCTAAACATCTTCGAATGAAGCAGGCTGATTTTGAAGCCAAATTTTTAAGAGTAGATGAAGATAATGATAAAGTACTCCAAAATTTGCCTTGCTTTTTCCTGAATACCGATAATACCTGCTCTATCTATGAAGTAAGGCCCAAAGCCTGTAGAGAATATCCTCATACTGATCGTAAGAAGATCTATCAGATTAATAATTTGATGCTTAAAAATACAGTGATCTGTCCTGCAGCTTTTGAATTTGTAGAACGAATGATGAAGAATGTAGGGAAATAGATCTCTTTCAGGCTATTTTAAAAGCCAGATTTTATAGATAAGAAAGACTTTTTCTTTTATTTGATTTTTTTCTGTCTAAATTATTTTTTGTAAAATCCTCTTAAATATTTATAAAGTTCGTTAAATAGAATAGTTATGCATAATTTTTTAAATGACCTCTCGTTTTAGTTAAACAATCATTTAAAATATTACATCATGAAAAAGTTATTTTTAACGGCAGCGTTTACATTAGCAGGAATAGTCGCGGTGTCAGCACAGACAGAACAAACGAAACCAGCAGAAAACCCTGCAAATAATCCATCGACAAACCAAACACGGCAACCGGTTTCGAAGACAAACAATACTTCGGATCCCAACAAACCGCAGAGAAATACAACTACAGTAGATACGGCAGCAAGTCCGGCTGCCACAATAGAAGCTGCAAAGCCTGCTGATGCTGCAAAAGAAGAAAAGAAATCTAAAAAGAAAAAGTGATAGTACCGTAATAGACGCTAGTCGGAGTCCTGAAATCTTGTATTTCAGGATTTTTTTTGGTCAATTTCTTTTATCCTGAATTGTACAATTTCATCAACCAGATCTAAAGGAAAGTCCTCGTCCATTGGAAACTGTACTGCACCTTTAGAGTATTTGTATTTTCTTTCTTCAAAATTTTTTTCAAAATTCTTGATTCCTTCCGCTCCGGGATAAAAGCCGATATGTTTTTTGTATCCTGCAAAATAAATCAAAGGTTTTCCTGTATATCTAAAAGCAGGCATCTGATATCCAATATATTCTTCCAGTTGCGGATGTATAGAATGAATGAATTCGCGCAATTCAGTAAGTTTTTTCTGTACCTCTATTGGAAACAGAAGGATATACTCATTAATATTGGAAAAAGTATTTTTCATACTCATAAAAATAAAAAAAGTGCTGCAATATGCAGCACTTTCTCCTTTCACTTTTTACTTTTTTCCCATTATCCCGGGAACAGGCTGTATGAAAAAAGGTCGGGAGTTTTTCCCAACCTTTGTTATTTTTTGTTACACAACTCCTTGAGCCAGCATTGCTTCTGCTACTTTTACGAAGCCGGCAATATTTGCGCCCTTTACGTAGTTTACATAACCGTCTTCGTCTTTTCCGTAGTCTCTACAAGCTTTATGGATACCAATCATGATTTCCTTTAATCTTGCGTCTACCTCTTCAGAAGTCCAGTTAAGACGGATAGAGTTTTGAGTCATCTCTAATCCTGATGTTGCAACACCTCCAGCATTGGAAGCTTTACCAGGAGAGAATAATACTTTATTGTCTAAGAAATAGTTGATTGCATCTAGTGTAGAAGGCATATTTGCAGCTTCAGTTACACACATACATCCGTTTTCAACTAATTTTCTTGCATCATCTAAATCTAATTCGTTCTGCGTCGCAGATGGGAATGCTACATCACACTTCACTTCCCAAGGACGTTTTCCTGCATGGAATTCAGCAGATGGATATTTTTTAGCATAGTCCTCAGCTCTGTTGTTTCCTGAGGCTCTAAGTTCTAATAAATAATCAATCTTTTCTCCGCTTATACCATCTTTGTCATAGATGTATCCATCAGGACCAGAAAGGGTTACAACTTTTGCTCCAAGCTCAGTTGCTTTTTTGATAACTCCCCAAGCCACGTTTCCGAAGCCTGATACTGTTACTGTTTTTCCTTGGAAGTTCTCACCAATCGTTTTAAGCATCTGCTCAGCGAAATATACAACACCGTATCCTGTAGCTTCAGGACGGATCAATGAACCTCCGTAAGCAAGTCCTTTTCCTGTAAGAACTCCGGTAAATTCGTTTCTGATTTTCTTATATTGTCCAAAAAGGTATCCGATCTCTCTTGCTCCTACACCAATATCTCCTGCAGGTACATCCGTTTCAGGACCAATATGCTTGCATAGTTCTGTCATGAAAGCCTGGCAGAAACGCATTACTTCCATATCAGATTTTCCTTGTGGATCAAAATCTGAACCTCCTTTACCTCCTCCCATTGGAAGCGTTGTTAAAGAGTTTTTGAATACCTGCTCGAAAGCTAGGAACTTAAGAACAGATAAGTTTACAGTAGGATGGAAGCGGATTCCTCCTTTGTAAGGACCAATAGCAGAGTTCATTTGAATTCTAAACCCTCTGTTAACCTGAATCTCTCCTTTATCATCAACCCATGGAACTCTGAAAATAATAATTCTTTCAGCTTCAGCCATTCTTTCAAGCAGCTTCATTCCGGTATATTCTTTTTTGGTAGCAATGAATGGAATTACAGTTACGGCAACTTCTTTTACAGCCTGTAAGAACTCCGGTTCGTTAGGATTTTTTGCTTCAATTTTTGCAATAAACTCTTGGATTTTCTGGTCAATATTATATTGTTCCATATATTAAGGTTGAATATTATTGTCAACAAATTTAATTTTTTTTTCAAGATTCACAATACTCTATTTTAACATTGTTGAAAATTAAATAAAAATGTGTCATAATATTATTAAATTGATAATTAGTGTGCAAATTTTGTTAAAAATGAAATGTTATCTGTGAAATAATGCAATATTAAGAAATCATTAATTCTTAAATTGCAATAAATTGCCTCCCGGAAAATGATTTTACTTTCCCGAAAAGTTCTAATTCTAAAATAATCGGTAATATTTTGTGGGAAGGAATTGAAATTGTGTGGGCAAGATCGTCCAGAGAAATCCGTGGATTTTCTTTTATAAACTGATATATTATATTTTGATTTTCAGTTAATTGTATTATAGTTTCACTATGTGGGAAAAGCTCTTCTATTTTTCCCTGATCTTTGTTAAAGCCAAGGGTGCTGAGAAGATCTTTTATGGTTGAAATAGCGGTTGCTTTATTATGGAAAATCAACTGATTACAACCTTGGCTGTAAGGATCAGTAATTTTCCCGGGAAGAGCAAAAACATCCCGATTATAGTCATTGGCAAAGGCTGCCGTACTTACAGATCCGCCACCAAAACCGGTTTCCACTACTATAGTTGCAGGAGAGATTCCCGCCACAATTCTGTTTCGCTGAATAAAATTTTCCCGATCAGGTTTTCTGGAAGAGCTGAACTCCGTAAGTAATGCCCCTCCTTCCTGAAGAATCTTTTCTGAAAGGTTTCTGTTTTTTGCCGGATATAAAAACTGAAAACCATGAGCAAGAACGGCTATTGTAGGTTTTCCATTTCGGATGGACTGCTCATGGACTTCTTTGTCTATTCCGAGTGCCAGACCGCTTACCGATATATAGTGATAAGACTGGGAGGTTTCAAAAAAGTCTTCAATAAACTTTTTACCATACACCGTCATATTTCTCGTACCCACAATGCTTACTTTTTGCAGTGAATCATCAAGATGTCCTTTTTGGTAGAGTACGGCCGGAGCGTCGGCGCATTCTTTAAGAAGTTGTGGGATTTCGTTCAGATATCTCAATCTGACAATGATATTATTCTTTTCGCAAAATTTCAGTTCTTCTTCTGCGAATTTCAAATAATCCTGATTTCCGATATCTGAAACGGTTTTGGGGCCCATTCCCTCCAGTTTTTTATATTCTTTCTTTGCACTCTTCCATGCTTCCTGGGCACTTCCAAAAGTACGGACAAGTTTATGGAAATTGATGTCACCAATCTGGCTGCACTCGCGGAGAGCTATTGCGTATAGGTATTCTTCGGAGATCATGTGTGTTTTTTTTCAAATGTAATGAAATAAGTCTTTACTTTTTCCTTAATTCATCCAAATGATCCCAGATATCATCTCTTTTTTTGTAAGGAAGTTCTAAGAAATCTTCAGGGTGATTTTCTTTATATTCCTGCCACAGTTTATCGTCTTTTTCACTATAATAATTAGGGAATTCCCAAATATATTTTTTCTTTTTCTCTCCAACATTTTTAAACGCAAAAGCTATAATACTGCCTACTACAGCTCCAGAGAGGTGTGCCTGCCATGAAATTTTACTTGGCTCTTCCATATTATAAAATAGCTCCTCAGGAAGCATTCCCCAAATCAAACTTCCATAATAGAGAACAACTAACATGGATATGGTAAGAAGTTTTGTGTTCCATTTGAATACCCCACTGAAGAAAAGGAAAAAAGCAAGAACATATACTACACCACTCGCACCAATGGTACAGGTATACATATATTCACCGGTAAGGATATCAACAGGAGGAAGTAGCCAAACCAAAAGTCCGGTAGCCAGCCAGCCAATAATAAAAACCTTATTGGCCACCACAGGGTAGAATTGATAAAGCAGAAACATGAGAGCAGCAATTGGAATGGAGTTACCTATAATATGATCAATATTTCCGTGTAAAAGGGGAGATGTTATAATACCAAGCAACCCTTCTGGGAGCAGAGGAATAATGGCTCCAAAGCAACTTGCAAAAAAGCCCAGAGTTTGTAAAAAATACCCGAGCCACATTGCAGAAAGCATCAGCAGGGGGTATATAATCGCTCTTTTGGAAATTACATTTTTAAACATGAAGGTTCTACGTCAAATCAAAAGCCAATGATAAATTTCGGAAAATTTGTCGATGAATTTTCCCTACTGAACTGATTTTAAGACAAAAAGTATCAATTTTAACGTTTAAACTTATTATTTTGGCACTGATTTTATTATGATATCATATTATTTAGTACTTAAAATCAGAGAAAAATATAGTCTTTAAAGGTAAATTTACCTTTAAAAAAAATTATATTAATATTTTTGCATTGAAAATTATTTAGAGTAATGAAGAAGTTTTTATTGATTCTTTCCTTTTTTACGGGGATGTATGTAAGTGCCCAACAAGAATTAAAAAAAGATTCCGTAGTAGTAGACACCATAAAATATTGGTCGGTACTGGGGAAAAACACCTTAATGATCAATCAGGCAGCCTTTTCGAATTGGGTAGGAGGAGGAGCCAACAACGTAGGATGGCTTGCCGGTATCAATTACAACCTGACATATGAAAAAGACAAAGACCTCTGGGAGAATATTATTGTGATGGGCTACGGACAGAACGATACCAAAGGACAGGGAATAAGAAAAACCCAGGATGTAATCAATGTATCAACCAACTACGGGCGGAAATTTTTGAAGAGCTGGTATTTCTCTACAGGGGTTGGCTTTCAGTCTCAGTTCGCTCCGGGATATGAGGATGGGAACAATCCTGAAGCAAAGAAAATCTCAAGTTTTATGGCTCCGGGTTATCTGAACGTCGGTATGGGTATTACCTACAGACCAAATGATGATCTTACTGTTACCTTACGTCCTACCAACGCGAGATGGACCTTTGTGCTGGATAAAAGCCTTCAGCTGGCAGGTAGCTATGGTCTGAAAAGTGATGGCGATACCTCTTTACTGCAGTTCGGTTTTCTGGGAACAGCAGCTTATAAATTGAAAATTATGCAGGATATTTACCTGATGAATACCGCATCTGTCTTTTCAAATTATCTGGATCATCCGGATAGATTGGTTCTTGCCTACGGTGCTATCTTAAACCTTAAAGTCAATAAATATATTTCATCCAATATAACACTTGATTTATTGTATGATCATAACCAGATTGAAAAAACTCAGTTAAAACAAACGCTGGGAGTTGGTTTTGCCTATACATTGGCGAATGGTGTAAAACGTTCTGAACGTAAAGACAGCCAATGGTGGATTAAGAAATAAATCAGATATAGAATTTAAAATAGAAGCACTTCCGAAATGGAGTGCTTTTTTGTTTTAATGGAGTGTTTTTTTTAGTTGGATTACGTTGTTGGTGTTTGTATAAATGTATAAGTATTTTAATGTCATTGTGTTATCAGGTTTATTTTATATGTGTTAAATTCAATTTATGGTGAATTTTATTTGAGGGTGAATTATTATTTATACATTTGTAATAAATCGTTAAATATGAAAAAACTTTTATTAATCGCTCCTGTTCTCTTGGGGGCGTTAGCCACTGCACAGGAAACTAAAACAGATACCATAAAAGCATGGTCTATTCAGGGACAAAATACATTAATGCTTAACCAGGCTGCCTTTTCAAATTGGGTAGGAGGGGGAGCCAACAACGTAGGATGGCTTGCCGGTGTCAATTACAACCTTACTTATGAAAGAGGTAAAGATCTTTGGGAAAATATTATTATTATGGGCTATGGGCAAAATAATACCCAGGGTACTGGTGTAAGAAAAACCCAGGATGTTATCAATCTTTCGACCAACTATGGTAGAGAATTTGCTAAAAATTGGTATATCTCAGCTGGAATGGGTCTTCAGACTCAGTTTGCGCCAGGATATGAGGATGGTAATAATCCTGATGCAAAAAAGATCTCCAATTTCTTTGCTCCGGGATATCTAAATGTAGGTGCTGGTGTTACTTACCGACCTAATGATAATTTGACAGTGACTTTACGTCCGGCTAACGCAAGGTGGACTTTTGTTCTGGATAAGGATCTTCAGACAGCGGGAACCTATGGTCTTAAAAATGATGGTGATTCTTCTCTTTTCCAGTTCGGTTTTCTGGGAACGGCTATGTATAAGATCAAAATCATGGAAAATATTAACCTGACCAATACAGCGTCTGTATTTTCAAATTATCTGGATCATCCGGATAGATTGGTTCTTGCCTACGGTGCTATCTTAAATATGAAAATCAATAAGTATATTTCTTCCAATATTACACTGGACCTACTCTATGACCATAATCAGATTTGGAAAACTCAGCTGAAACAGACATTGGGAGTCGGCTTTGCCTATAATATTGACAATGGAAAGAAACGTTCTGAGAACAAAGACAATCAAAACTGGTTAAAGAAATAAGCCGGAAAAAAACATAATAAAAAGCACTTTCCAAAAGAAAGTGCTTTTTTATTATCAAATATATAAATCTTAAAATTCTATATCTACTTGCAGTTTCTCAGCCAATAGCTTTGAAATTTTTTCTTTTAGAGGCTCTATGTCGATATTTTGCATAGCGTCATTTGCAAAAGCATATAAAAGCAATGCCTGAGCTTCTTTTTTAGAGATTCCTCTTGCTCTCAGATAGAACAGGGCATCTTCATTCAGCTGGCCTACTGTACATCCGTGAGAACATTTTACGTCATCAGCAAAGATCTCCAACTGAGGTTTTGTGTCAATACTGGCTCCTTCGCTCAGCAATACGTTGTTGTTCTGCTGATAAGCATTTGTTTTCTGAGCAATTTTATCAACAAAAACTTTTCCGTTGAAAACTCCGTGTGCATTCCCGTCAAAAATACCTTTGTAGTTCTGATAACTTTCACAGTTAGGGAATTTATGGTGAACAGCTGTATGGTGGTCTACCAGCTGATCTTTTCCAATAATGGTAATTCCGTTCATAAAAGAATTAATGTTTGAACCATTATGGATAAAATCCAGGTTATTTCTTACCAGTTTACCTCCGAAAGAGAACGTGTTTACAGTTGTTAAGCTGTCTCTCTCCTGCTTGGCAAAAGTGCTGTCAATAAGATATGATGTATTATTATCATTCTGAAGTTTATGCCAGTCTGCTTTTGCATTTGGAGAGGTGAAGATTTCCGTCACCGAGTTTGTCAATACATAAGTACTGTCAAAATTGTGATGGCTTTCAATGACTTCTACTTTTGCTCCTTCTTCTACGATCAATAAGTTTCTTGTATTGTAGAAGGTGTTTTCTTCCTGATTTTGAGAAATATAGAAAATGTGGATCGGCTTTTCAATCACTACATTTTTAGGAACCTTCAAAAAGAAACCGTATTTACAGTAAGCAAGGTTTAAGTTCGTGAAAGCCTGATCCTGAACAGCAATGCTGTTGAAATATTTTTCAAAAACTTCTTTATGCTTATCGTCATTCAATGCATAATTGAATGAAAGGAACTCTACATTTTCAATTGAAACTTTTGATAGTTCTTTGTGAAGCTTACCGTTTACAAAAACAATCCAATCAAAATTTTCCTCTCCCAGATGCAGTTCATCAAACTGCTCTTTCGTAAGATTGTGGCTTTCTTTCGGGAAGAAGTTGTAGCTTTTTTCCGAGATTTCCTTTAGATTGGTGTATTTATATTCTTCGTCTTTTTTTGTTGGAAAACCAAGGCTTTCAAACCTTTGAAGAGCCGCTTTTCTATCATCATCCAGAAATCTGTGACGAAGACTCTCCAAAAATTCATTATGGTTCTCTATAATTTGTTCTTTTAATGCCATTACTGGTATATCTGTGGTTTGCACCATTTTTTCTTTTTATTTGAACTAAAATATTGTCATTCCGAGGAAAACTGAATCAATTTTTAACAATAGAGATTCTATGTTTTACTATTCTTCATAGAATGACGGCGAAAATTTTAATCTCCGAAATAATCGATTTTCTCCTTAGTTAAGCAGCCAGTCGTAACCTTTCTCTTCAAGTTCTAACGCTAAAGATTTGTCACCTGTTTTGATGATTTTTCCATCTGCTAAAACGTGAACGAAGTCAGGTTGAATATAGTTAAGCAATCTCTGATAGTGGGTAATCAAAAGAACTGCATTTCCTTCATTTTTAAAGTGGTTTACACCATCTGCAACGATTCTTAATGCATCAATATCTAATCCTGAATCTGTTTCATCAAGAATTGCCAACTTGGGATTAAGCATCATCATCTGGAAGATCTCATTTCTTTTCTTTTCACCTCCTGAGAATCCCTCGTTCAATGATCTTGAAAGGAAATCTTTCTTGATTCCTAATTTTTCAGATTTGTCACGGATCATTGCAAGCATTTCTTTTGCAGGCATTTCTCCTAATCCGTTTGCTTTTCTTGTTTCATTTAAAGCAGCTTTGATAAAGTTCGTTACAGAAACTCCCGGAATTTCCACTGGATACTGGAAAGAAAGGAAGATCCCTTTATGAGCTCTGTCTTCAGGAGCGTCCTCAATGATGTTTTCTCCTTCGAAAAGAATCTCTCCGCCAGTCACTTCGTAATCCTCTTTTCCAGCGATTACAGAAGAAAGGGTAGATTTACCAGCTCCGTTTGGCCCCATGATAGCGTGAACTTCACCTGGTTTTATTTCAAGATTAATCCCTTTTAATATTTCTGCGCCATCTTCAATTTTGGCGTGAAGGTCTTTAATTTGTAACATTCTTGCTAACTTTTTCTTTTTATAATTGTTTAGCTTCCCCTATATGTGGAATATCCGAAAGGTGATAAAGTAATCGGAACATGATAATGCTCGTTGTCTTTTATCCGGAATATTACCTCAATTGATGGATAGAAGCTTTCTATATTTTTATGTTTGTAATAATCTTCTATGAAAAATACAAGCTTGTATTTCCCATTATTACCGGCTTTTTGATAAGGTAAAAAATCTGAAACCCTGCCATTATTATCAGTTTGCTTTTTACCTATAGAAACCCACTTTTGAGTAGTTTCATTATATTTTTCCAGTTCTATTTCTACCCTTCCGGCAGGTTGTCCCTGTGAAATATCAAGAATATGACTTGAAAGTTGAAATCCTGTCTTTTCCTGAGCTGAAAAGCTTAGAAAAATTAATCCAAAAAAGGCCAGTAAGAATTTTTTCATAGAGAATATTTTATCAATTGACTATCCAACTGATCCTTCTAATGAAATTTCCAATAACTTCTGAGCTTCTATTGCAAATTCCATTGGAAGTTTATTTAAAACCTCTTTACTGAATCCGTTTACAATAAGGGCAATTGCTCTTTCTGTATCAATTCCTCTCTGGTTGCAGTAGAAAATCTGATCTTCTCCAATTTTTGAAGTAGTTGCCTCGTGCTCCAATTGTGCAGTAGGATCTTTGATCTCAATATAAGGGAACGTGTGGGCTCCACATTCGTTACCCATTAACAGAGAGTCACATTGGGAGAAGTTTCTCGCTCCTTTTGCAGAAGGCATTACTTTTACCAGACCTCTGTATGAATTTTGGGATTTTCCTGCTGAAATACCTTTTGAAATGATCGTAGATTTGGTATTTTTCCCAATGTGGATCATTTTTGTACCGGTATCTGCATATTGGTGGTTGTTGGTTACCGCGATAGAGTAGAACTCTCCGATAGATCCATCACCTTTCAATATACAAGAAGGGTATTTCCATGTTACAGCAGATCCTGTTTCCACCTGTGTCCATGAGATTTTTGCATTTCTTTCGCAAAGTCCTCTTTTCGTTACAAAGTTGAATACACCTCCTTTTCCTTCTTCATTACCTGGGTACCAGTTCTGAACCGTTGAATATTTGATCTCTGCATCATCTAATGCAATAAGCTCTACTACAGCTGCATGAAGCTGGTTTTCATCTCTTGATGGTGCTGTACATCCTTCAAGGTAAGAAACATAGCTTCCTTCGTCTGCCACAAGAAGTGTTCTTTCAAACTGCCCTGTTCCCGCCTGGTTGATACGGAAGTAAGTGGAAAGTTCCATCGGACATCTTACGCCCTTAGGAATGTAGCAGAAACTTCCGTCAGAGAATACTGCAGAATTTAGAGCTGCATAAAAGTTATCTCCTCTTGGAACTACTTTTCCAAGATATTTTCTTACCAGATCAGGGTGATTTTTAATCGCCTCAGAAATTGAACAGAAAATAACTCCTTTTTCCGCCAGTGTATCCTGGAAAGTTGTTTTCACAGAAATTGAGTCCATTACGATATCTACAGCAACTCCTGAAAGTCTTTTCTGCTCTTCGATGTTAATCCCTAGCTTTGCGAAAGTTTTCAATAACTCAGGATCTACTTCATCAAGGCTGGCCAATTCAGGTTTTACCTTGGGAGCCGCGTAGTAACGGATTGCCTGGAAATCTGGTTTTTCATATTTGATATTAGCCCAGTCAGGCTCCACCATTTTCTGCCAGATTTTGAAAGATTCCAAACGCCATTCAGTCATCCATTCCGGCTCTTCTTTTTTAGCAGAGATGGCACGGATGATATCCTCATTTAAACCAATTGGGAAGTCTTCATAATCTATCTTCGTTTCCCAACCGAATTCGTATTTTTTATTTTCTAGATCGACCCTTAAATCGTCTTCAGTATATTTACTCATTATTATTTTTTAGATTTCAGATTTTAGATTTCAGATTTCAGAATTAAGCCTGAGGTCTGTTCTCTAGTATCTAATGTCTTTTCTCTAAAGACTAAATGATTCTCCACATCCACAAGTTCGGGATGCATTCGGGTTATTAAAAACAAACCCTTTTCCGTTCAATCCTCCTGAGTACTCAAGAGTCGTTCCTGCTAAATAAAGGATGGATTTTTTATCTATAATAATTTTAATGTTATTATCTTCAAAAATCTGATCTGTGTCTGTTTTTTGGTTGTCAAACTTTAAAACATACTCTAAACCAGAGCATCCGCCGCTTTTCACTCCCACTCTTATATAATCTTCAGCAGGGTTAAAACCATCTTCAGTCATTAACTGAATGGCTTTCTCCTTTGCATAGTCTGATACTTTTATCATTGTATTTATTTAGAATGATTTAATGATGCAAAAGTACAAACTAATTTCCGCAATCTCAAATCGAAGCTATCTATTTTAATGATTCTGATCTTAATAGGAAATTTTAAAAACGAGATGCGTTCCGGAATTGTGTAATTTTACTCTCATCAACCTGAGAATCTTTGGGTTTGATTTAACCTTAAATGATCTTTTTAATCTATAAAGAAAATAAGCAATGAAACAAAAATTACTTGGCTTTTTTGTATTGTTTCTAGCAGTGATGTCCTATGGACAGACTACGAGATATATTTATGAAACTTTGGTCAACCCGGATTCAATCAATTTGGTGACCATGAAAAGTGAACGGACTTTCCTGGATGTTAAAAATGACCGTTCCTTATTTATCAGTGAAAATAAGCTGGTGAGAGATTCTATTTTTACCTCTTTTAAATCTGAAGTAAAAGAAAATAATAAGAAAGAAGAGAAAGAATTTTCAAAACTGGAGGGAAAGAAATATAATGAACCCACCTTTTTTGAATATTTTATCATCAAAAATATTCCTGAGCAAAAAATATATTTTTATGACCGTGCAGCGGGCAAACAGATTTATTATCAGGAGGACAGACCCATCCGTTGGGAAATTACAAAAGATATCGAGAAACAAAATGGATATGCTGCTCAAAAAGCAGTTACAAATTTTGGAGGTCGAACCTGGACTGCCTGGTTTACGAAAGATATTGCAGTTTCTGACGGGCCCTATAAGTTTTCCGGATTACCTGGACTGATCGTTAAACTGGAAGATGATAACGGGGATTATAAATTTGATCTTGTAAAAAAGATAGTGCTAAAAAATGCATTTGAAGAACCCATCAGTTCTGATGTGAAGCAAAGTACAAGAGTTAATTTCCATGGTGATAAAGCTGCTCTGGAAATGGAATTTGGTAAAAACAGGAAAAGTGCTGCTGGAAATGGAAATGCTGCTGAAATGATGAGTCAGGGAGGAGGAAGACATCAGGGAGGAATGAATGGAGGCGGAGGCATGAGAGGCGGAGGCATGAGAGGCGGAGGCCGTTCCGGTGGCGGAATGTACAGAGGAATGGGTGGCGAAGGGATTCCGATGGGAGGAAGTCCAACCATGGGAGGCGGTTCTATGAAAGCTGGTATAAGCCAGAATCCGATTGAGTTGAATTAAATAAAGAAAAAATAGAAATGAAAAAAATAGGAATTATCGCCCTTGCGATTTTTATACAGAATATTTCCGCCCAAACGAACAGGTTTGTATATCAGGTTACCATGAAACCGGATGCTGAAAATAAAACGGATATCAAAACAGAAAATGCTTATTTGGATATTTCTCCGGAAAAATCAGTTTTCTACTCTGAAAACAGAATTAAGAGAGACTCCATTATGCAAAAAGCATTTCAGGGAGGCGGAGGAAGAGGAAGCATCAATAGAGATCAGATGGAAGGATTAAGAACCAACATCAACTATACTGTTGAAAAAGATAAGAAGAATCAAAAAACGTATTTTAAAGACAGAATAGGGAGAGATATTTATTCTTATGAAGAAGACCGGCCAATAAACTGGAAGATTTCTTCTGAGACAAGAAAGATAGGAGAGTATAAAGTTCAGAAAGCTGAAACAGATTTTGCAGGAAGAAAATGGACTGCATGGTTTACGACTGATCTTCCTTATCAGGATGGGCCTTACAAATTCGGAGGGCTTCCGGGGCTTGTTGTAAAAGTGGAAGATGATAAAGGAGATTATTCTTTTGATCTGATGAAGAACTTTAAAATTGCTGAGCTTCCGACATTAAACCAATTTGGAAATACGCTGAAAGTAAAAAGAACAGATTTTTTAAAGCAACAGAATAAGTTTAAAACTGATCCAATGTCATTCATGAGCCAAAGTGGGGGAGGTGTTTCTGCTCCAATGAGAATAGGAGGTGGAAGAGGAGCCGGTGGCGGAAATCAGAATCCTGCCGATATGAGAAAAAGAATGGAGGAGAGAGTAAAAGAGGATGCTAAGAAAAATTCTAACCCGATTGAACTACAATAAATGTAAACCCCGGAAAATTTTCCGGGGTTTACTTATAATCACCTCTTTATAATTGTAATATACTGCACTTTATAGCTGAAAATTCAATTCTGAAACAAAGGTTTGATCCAGTATCAGTATTTTATCAGAAATTTCTCTTAATTCTTCCTGATAATGACTGACAATGAAAATGACTTTTTCAGATTTTAATTTTTGTATCAATTTGTAAATAAATCTTCTGTTGTCTTTATCTAAAGAAGATGTAGGCTCGTCTAAGATCAAAAACAGGGGATCATGATACAACGTTCTCATCCATCCTATTAATTGTTTTTGGCCTCCGGATAAATTAATACCCTCCTCTCCCGCTAATGTTAAAAAGCCCTGTGGCAAAGAATTAATAAATTTGTCAAAACCCAGAATACCCAATTTCTCTAACTTCTCATCATTTACCTTCTCATCAAGAATGATATTTTCTAAAATAGTACCATTGAATAACTGGATGTTTTGTGGAACAATACCGATCATATTACGCCAGCTGTTGATGGAAATATCATTTAAATCTATACTATCATTGATAATAATTTTGCCATTTTCAGGCAGATAATTCTTCTGTAAAACTTCAGTTAATGTTGTTTTACCACTGCCGCTTTCTCCAAGTAGGCCGGTTATGGAGCCTTTTTGTAAAGAAAAAGAAACTCCATTCAGTAACCGTTTTCTTCCATTAAATCTGAAGTCAATATTTTTAAGATCAATAGATTGGATATCTGTTATGTTGATCCCCTCTATCTTTTCTTTTTCCAGAGAAGAATACTCAAACATTCTGTCAAAGGCTACTTTTGCTTCCTGTATCGGAATCATTACTAATGCTAAATTAGTAGTTGAAGTAAGTAATGAGCCAGAAATTCCGATAATAGCCATTAATTCTCCAAGCTTTATTTCACCGTTTAAAACATGGTAAGAAGAATAGCTAAGAATAAGTAATAGAAAAATAATTAAAACCAATCCTGAATAAAGAGAGATGGTTAAATTAAGCTTTCCCAACTCAAAAATTTTTGTCTGAAAAAATCCGAATATGGTTTCATTTTTTTTTATAAACAATTGCTGCTTAGAAAATCCTTTGATAACTTCTATTCCCCTGATACTATCTATATAATTGGCCTCATTGATACTGTAAGACTGCATCACATTTCTTTGGGATTCAATAATTTTTTTATTGAAACTAAAAATGATATAAAAAATAACAGGTGAAATAATAATACAGACTAAGGCAATTTTCCATGAATAGAAGAAAAGGAAGCTTATTGCAATGAGAACGCCTAAAATATCTACTGCTGTATTGGTTATTAATTGTTTTATAACAGCCTGTATTCTCTGCGTATCATTAAGTCTTGCTACAAAATCTCCAATTTTTCTGCTGTCAAAAAATACTTTCGGAAGATAGAGTAAAGATGAATAAAATTTTTTATTGATTCGTTCATTAAAAGCTTTGTTCTGCCTTATGGTATATAATTCTTTTAATGCCTGAATAATAACTCTTGCCAGAAGCAGGAATCCAAGAAAAGAGATACTTAATATAAGAAGTTGTATTTTTTTCTCAGGTAAAATGTCATCTATTAATTTTTGTGAAAAAACAGACATGGACATTCCTAATAGAGTAAAAATGAATCCTAATATAATAATATAATAAATAGATTCCTGATCTTCTTTGATAAGGCTTCTAAACCATGCTTTTTTATCTTTCTGGATTTTCTGCTTTTTCTGGAATTGATCATTGGGTTTTAAGGTAAGGCAGGTTCCGGACTGCCATACTTTTTCCAGATATTCTCTCGTCCAGTATTCTAATCCTTTGGCAGGATCTCCGATAAGAAATTTATTATTTCCAGTAGAATCATAAGAATAGCATATAACATAATGTTCAAATTTTTGATCTATAACGGTATGTAAAATAACGGGTTCTGAGTGTTCTATTAATGCCTGTGTATCGGCCTCACATCCCTCTGCGTA
Organism: Chryseobacterium sp. MEBOG06; assembly: GCF_021869765.1. NCBI lineage: Bacteria > Pseudomonadati > Bacteroidota > Flavobacteriia > Flavobacteriales > Weeksellaceae > Chryseobacterium > Chryseobacterium sp. MEBOG06. The sequence continues at coordinate 62,107 of NZ_CP084580.1, forward strand.
AAAGCCAATTGAATTGGCACATTGATGTAGCCCAAGAAGTGTAGTTCCTGTTTTACCTGTTCCGCTTTTTTCACGGAGCATTTCCAGTGAGATGTCTCCTTCATAATATCGCACTAAGGACTGCAGGCATCCAATACCGCAATCTGTTAAATCTTTTTGAAGGGAGAATGTTTTTTTTATGTGTTTATTTTCTTTCATCAAAACTGTTTATGAGTTTATCTAATTTTATAGCTCCTGGATTTCTTTTAATAAGATGATTCTTCTTATCATATATCAGGAAATAAGGAACACTACTGATTGCTAATTTTTGATAAAGAATTGCCATTTCATCATGACACCAGAAAATATCAGTCTGTTGATCAAGCTTATATTTGACAGCAAACTCTTTAATCTCGTTCAAAGGTTCACTGGCGACCCAAATCCATTGTATATCTTTAGCTGTATGTTTATTTTTAGATAACTCTTTTGCCTCTGCATGGCAAAAATGACAACCGGGGCTGAAATATATAATGATTTTAGTTTGACCATGTGCCAGATTTTCCTGTGTAAAAGTGTTTCCATCAATAGTTGAAAGATGAAATGAGGGAATGTCTTTCAGGGCCTCTGCTTTTTGTTTTTTTTCCTGAAAATTTAAAAATAAATAGAAGACTATTCCTATTGCTACAATAGGAATAACAACTGCTAATAATCTTAAAAATTTTTTTTTCTTCATTCTTTTAGTATTGTGCATTTAAAATAAAAAACGAAACAACCCCTGCCCAGAACAGGAGAGCCATACCATAGGTTAGACTTGCTAAGGCTAAAGATTTTAGGAAACTGATTTTTTGTTCTGAAAGCTCCCAAATTCCCCACGCAAGAATTCCCCAGTAAAATAGCTCAAACAGATTGGCCAATTGTAAAGGATAAGCAAGCCACTTTTCTGTAGAAATATATTCTTTAATGTTTAATAAAGAAATCGGATAGTAGGTTTGAAGGGTTTCCATGGTATATTCTGTATCAATCCAATAGAAATTGACAAACTTGTAGATTCCTGCTATAATAAAAACAGATTCTGCTATTAAAACGAGACTTATTAATTGTGAAAATTTTATGTTCTCTAAACCTGGTAAATCCAGAACCTTAATGAAATTGAGGCAGAAAGCCACCAATAAAACTTTGATTCCAATAAGAAATGGGAGTAATGTGTAGCTAAGCCACCACCATTTTTTCTGATTATCCATATAGTTTTGTACCATCTCATTAGGATAGTCTTTAGCAAGAAAATCAAATATTTTGGAGCTGGTGGTAATGTAAGTTTTATCGAGATAGGTGAGCAAACAATAGCACACGACAATCCCTATGAAAAGGAAGAAATTTTTCATCATAAATAATAGAAATTTTATTTTCTGTGTTTTTATTAAAAATTTAATTCAGCATAATTGCGAAGAGATGGAACGTTTTGTAAACAATATGATCTTAACTTAAAAAGAGAGGCTTTTACACCTTCTATTTAACAGCTCATCTATTTATTTACGATCATATTTCCGGTAATATGAATGTCCAATTTTTTTTAACGAATTGTGAAACCTTGCAAACTTTTCAATTGCATGACATTCAATCTCTTTCAAAGATCACTTTGAACAGATTCTTTTATACTGTTGAGCTCTATGATCTCTAAAAAAATATCAATCTGAGTTTCTTTTTTAGATGAAAAATACTCTTCTTATAAATATCGTACACAACCATAAAATAGGGCGGAACCTATATGTTCGAGCGCAAAATTCATTGTCATTAGACCTCCTACGGCCATCATTGATGAGAAGTAACACGGGGTTCCGACTCCATGTCCATGAATGTTTTCTAATTGTTCAAAATTTAGTTTGGTCATTTTTTTTGTAATTTAAGATTGTTAAAAGCATACCTGTAAATATAACCAGTACTGTGATATACTTATTTTTTGCTTCATCTATAAAGGGATAAAAATAGTTTACTACTACCACTAATGAAATAATAACCATTAAAGTAAATATAATATATCTTAATACCTTCTTATTCATTTTGTATATTTTAAGTTATTATGAAAAACAACCCATTGAAATAGCACCGATAGCTCCTGTCCACAATCCCATTGCAGCACCTGCTGGGCCCATAAAAGCACCTATCCCGCCAGCAACAGGTGTTGCTGCACCCATGAGTGCGCAGTCTCTTCCTTTTCCATTACCTTGCAAATTTTCCTTTTGCGAAACGTTTAACTTTTTCATTTTTTTGAATTTTTGTAGTTGTTAAATAATTTGTTTGTCATACATACCCTGACATGGGCTTTTTGCTGATCAGCCTATTTATACTTTGTACTGTACACATACAAAAAATAAACATTTGTGTTTTATCTGTAGCAAACTTATGTTGCCGGATAAAAGTTTCAAAAGATTTTACCCTTAAATTGATCCTTAAATTACTAAGGGTAGGAAATAAGGATTTTTAAGTTGTTGATTATTTGTGTTTTGTATATGAAGTATACATTCGTGATGCAGCATAAACTATAAAAAAAGAATTGGAACGCTCTTTTATTTTAAAGTTTTTCAAACTGTTAATTCAGCAGGCAAAAATGTTTAAAAATGATATATTAAAAAATAAATTTTCGGAATAAAACTTATTTTTCAGTTATTTGTTATACCCTAATATCTCTACAAGCAAAAAAAGAGAATAACTGATAATCCTGTCTGTTTCAATAGGTTTCCTGATAAATAATAAATAAATGCTCATAATTGAGCAAAATGCGAGTTATAGGATATGAATATTCTTTCTCATATATAATATGAATTTTATTTTTGTGTTTTTATTAAAAAGTTTAAAATGTAATTTTTTCGGAATTGCGAAGAGCCAAGTTGTGCTGTAAATCAGAGTATTTTGATATTAAGAGAGAGGTTTTTAATATCATATTAATTTAAAAAGTAAAACTTTATTTCCCTTTAAAAGGGCGATAAAAATCTAGAAATATAATCTGAAAATTACATTTCATACAGTAAAAAACCAACCAAAAACAATGAAATCCCACAAATAAGTGAAAACAGAATGTCTTTAAATTTGGTATTCGTACTAACATGTATAGCTAAAACACATGACATTCCTACAATAAAAAAAAATGTATAAGCCTTGAAAGATAATACTGACATGTTATATGCCATGTATAAAATAGGAATGTATACAAGAATTATTAAATTCCTTTTTTCTTTAATTAATGAAACTGCCATAATATTAAAATTTACATTACCAAGATGTTACCCAGCACGACCACGCTAGGTTATAACCGAAAATAGGATTGATTAAAGTTGTAACAACTGCTGTATTCCAACAATCTTTCGGTTTTCCTCCTTTGATGATCTCCATATTTTTATTCTCTAACTTTTTCATAATATATATATATATATTATTACATTGAATAAAGATAGCAACCGAGACCCCAAATTGCTGCACCCACACCAATAGCAGGAATAAGTGCACCAACTCCGCCAGCAACAATAGCTGTTATATTACACTGATGGATGCTGCCACCTTGCAAATTTTCCATTTGCGAAACATTTAATGTTTTCATCTTTTTGAATTTATAAGTTAATAAATAATTATTTGCCATACAATCCCTGGCATGGTTTTTTTGCTGATCAGCGATATTTATACTTTGTATTGTGCACATACAAAAAATAAACATTTGTGTTTTTACCTGAAGCAAACATAAGAGGTTGAATCAAGTTTTGTGGAAAAAAAAGCACTTAAAAAGCACTTAGATTATCTCAGGGTTTATCTCAGGTTTTTTCAACATTTGATAATCAGTAATTTATTACATTTTAGCAATCATTCTTAAATTCTGATAATGTCCAAGAGTGAGAAAAAAAGATTAGATTTTCTTTTAGATTATTAGAATATATATGTAATTTAGAACTTTAAATAATGGCGTATAATATATTGTTAGTCAGTATTTTGTATTGTATTTTTTTTCTTGAAAGATACTAAATATGTAATTTTTTACTTTATACATCACTAGAATATGAAAAATTTAAATGAGACAGAGAGGTTTCACCTAAAATCAATTTTAGCCAGGGCTTTTATCAATAATAAATCTGTTAATTATATTCTTAAGAGGAAGCATGACATGTCATTAATATTACGACTTATGGATTATTCTATCAATAAGGCTAAAAGATATGGATGGGTCTGGGTAAATGATCAAAATAATGCGTGTTGTATCATTTTAGATCCTTTAAAAGCAAAGAAAATGACTCTCTACTCTATATGTTTAGATATCAAATTAGTTTTTACTGTTGTTGGTGTAAACAATGTTGGCAAAGTATTTAAAAAAGAGAATCTAACAAATAAGTATCTTCCCAAGAATATAGATTTTGTACATCTTTGGTTTATAGGAGTTGAATGTACAGTGCAAGGGCAGGGATTGGGAAGCGATTTTTTAAAACAAATAATAAGTTATTATATAGGTAAGACAGATGCTATTTGTTTAGAAACTTCTACATTAATTAATATCCCTTTTTATGAGAAACTAGGCTTTGAGATTTATCATGTTGAAGATTTTGGGTTTGACTTCTATTTTTTAATAAAATACTTGAAATAAGATGTTTGGCTCAGAGATAAAATTTGTCACATTTATATATATATGTACGTTGCTATTTATTTTGGTGATTGTATTCGTAGGGATTTTAAAGACTAAAGGCAATAAAAATTTTAATTATAAGTTTTTCCTTTTAACATTGTCTGTTTTATTGAATAATATTAGTTCAGGATTATTTCCTGATAAAAACCTTAAAATAAATATTCTTTCCCAAAATATTATTGCGTATACGATTGGTTTAGTAACAATTGCATATTATGCCTATTATCTTTCCTTATATTATAATTTGACATTCAGGAGTTATTTAAAGTTTAATTATATAATTATTTTTCTATCAGTAAATCTGGTAGTAGGTTTTATAATTCCATATACTATTACTGATAACCTACAGATTTCACGTAGAATATTTCTAGTATTCCCAGTTTTATTGATTTTTTTGCTATTATATATTATTTACAAAAGTCAATTTAGTTACTATTTTGGATTTAAAAATAAGTATGAGGAATTTCATTCTTTAGCGGGATTAACCGGTATTATTAGTGTTGTTTCAGTGCCTATTACTATGCTATTATTAGGAGATGATCAGACAGTTGAACAAACTCTATTTACTTTGGGGTATTTTTTTATCTGTATAGAATATTTTTTATACAAAAATTCTATACAACAAGTTTATTCATATGATCTTACTGATAGGGAATCAGAAATTTTGAACTTGATTATAAATGATGAGAAAATTAAATATGCAGAGATAAGTACTAAACTTAATATTTCAGAGAAAACTGTATCAACTCATTTATCCAATATATATAAGAAAGTAGATGTTAAAAGTAAAAAAGAACTAATAAAAAGAATTAATGAAAAGAATCTTTAGGGCTTTAGCTGATCACTGGCATTTATTTTTTATAGCTTGCACATACAAAAGATAAAAATGTGTTTTTTAACTTATATTGATGAGGAAAAGTTTCAAAAGATTTTATCCTTAAATTTCTAAAGGTAATCCCTAAGGGTTTTAAGATTTGATTATTAGATTTTTGCAAATTAAAGGTTCTGTTAGACATCCAGTGTGTTTTTATAGAACTCGCTTATTTTTCTAATTTCATCTTTACTTTTTATACCTAGCTTCTTATAAATATTAGACAGGTGAGACGAAAGGGCTCCTTCAGAAATGTTCAATGCTTTACTTAATTCAGCATATTTCAAATTAGGATCTTTGAGAAGTATATTTAGTATTTGGGTTTCTCTTATAGTAAGGGTTTCAAAAGAGATATCTTTTTTCATTTCTTTCCTACGTAAACCGTAAAAGAAGTGGTCAACGGTTAAAACAAAAAATCCGAGACTGAAAAAAGTCTGTTCTATCCATTGGTTATCACCAAATATTAATATCGTAACAGGAAGAGATAATAATGCTAAGAAGGCTAGTATTCCATTAAAATCATAGATCTTGAATAGGATGTTTTTCCGGTTTATTATTTTTATATATTGTTTGTGTATTACGAGTATAGCAGCAAATGACAATAATGCCAAAAAGAAACCTAGAAAATAAGTTCTCGAAGTTTCTAATGAGCCAGTAATGGTATAGGGAAGGATAAATAAGATGATAAAAGACAGCAGAGTAAATATTCCAATTAATTGTAAAGATAGCTTGCCTTTAAAAGTTAAATTATACTCATTTTTTATAAAAACAAAATAGTGAAACACTACAGCCAATCCGACAATCCATGCGAAGATATTCTGTGAGACAAGATTAATTTCAAAATTCTTATCAGGAAGAAGCCCTTCAACGATATTATAAAGCAACCCTGATAAAAGGATTCCTAAAAATTTAAGATAGTAATTTACATCCCGAGTATTCCATTTGAAAATCAGTTGGATGCACACCACAATGATCATCAATATGAATATGATGATATAAATAAATGTGCTAAAACAAATTTCAGTATTAAACATATTTTAAAAAATAAAGAGGATAATCTAATTCAAATGTTTCATGGAAGATAATAAAGCCGTTTCGTGTATAGAAGGCTCGGTTTTCAGGAGTTGTTGTTTCTATATAAATAAGCTGGTTATTATAAATTTCAAGTGATTCTTTTAAAAGCTGGCTTCCGATTCCTTTTCCCTGTTCTTGTGGAATGACAGCCATAAGCCAGAGATGGATAAATTCTTTTTCAGGATGAAAATTTTTTAAAAGTTTCTCTCTCTTTAGGACTTTAAACATATTTTCTAAGCCTATACAGGTAAATAATAATTTAAGTTCGAGCAGCAGTTTTCTAAAACTAAACTTTGTTTTGTCAAGATAAAGAATACATCCTTTGCCATCATCACTTAAGAATACATTACCATCCATCATAGACAAATCAAATTGAAATTCCATAAGGGCTTTCAGCCTTTTTGATCGGTTACCGGATTTTTTAACTACAAAGTTGATGGAATTAGGAATGAGGACATCGATGAATGATTGACACAATATATCAACGATATGTTTCCGGTCAAGATAAGTAGCTTTTCTCATTTGTTTGTTTTCCCTAAAATATGAAATAAAATGGAACTGAAAAATCGTTAATAACTGTTATTCAGTTGTTTATATTTTTTTTGAATAAAATTAGACTCAGGTTAAGTTTAGCATCACTTATTTCAATTTTTGGTAATATTAAGCGAATGAAAATCCTGATGTGAAAGTTTTTGCTTTATAAAAAATGTTTCTTTCAAATGAAATTATACATTTGCATTATCCTTAGAGCTAATAATCCCGGGTTTTACTGAGGTTTTCCTTCTCGCTTCTCATACTAATTATCGCAAGCTTTTAATTATTGTACGATAAAAAAGAATTGAAAATATTTAGATAAGAGAGGCTTTTACACCTCTCTATTATTAATCAAATTTTATTTATTATTGAAAAAACGTCCCAGCCCATATTTTCTTAAATTTGGGAAAAGGCTTTGTATTACTGGAGTAAGTACAAGAAAAATATAGATATAATAATAACCAAAGGAGTATTTAGATTGAAATTTTCTTTCCAGATAAAAAGTTATTAAAAACCCTATAATAAGTAATGTACACCAAAATATTTTCTTTTTCATAATTCGATTAATTTTTACTGAATTTAAAGGCATCCAAGAGAAGCACCAACAAATATAGCAGCAGCCCCTCCTGTGAAAAAGGACCCTACAACATTCAGGGCAATTCCTCCAACCGAACTATAGCCTGCGACCATACAATCTGACCAACGGCCATTACCATGCAAATTTTCCATTTGCGTAACATTTAATGTTTTCATTGTTTTGAAATTTTTAGTTAATAAATTTTTTACCAGTTCAACTGGCATAGACTTTCGTATTGTTATCGAGCCTATGTTGCAATCATAAGTTCAATATTATCAATACTTTTCAACGTTGAATATTTCAAAATTATAAATAAAAATATTTGAATTTTGCATGAAAATGTGCATTTTTATGGTAATTTTCAGGTAAAAGTCAAGGAATATTTTTTTTGTGAAAATTGGAATATTCGAAAAAAAATATGTTGATTACAACTAAATTTAAAAAATTAGGACCCAAAATACTTTAATATATTGTACTATTTTCTATTGTACACATTGTTGTACATAAAAAATTGTTTACTGATGACAGCAAATTAATAGAAAACCCCTGAGGAATATTCCTCAGGGGTTTTCTATTTTGATGATATTTATTTATTTCAAAAGCTGATTGAAAGTATCTCCTTGTCTGATGTCTCCGGTGTTATACCCTTTCATAAACCATTCCTTACGCTGTGCTGATGATCCATGAGTAAAGCTTTCCTGATTAACATATCCCTGTGATCTTTTCTGAATATTATCGTCTCCTACAGCCTGTGCTGCGTCTATTGCAGACTGAATATCTCCAGGTTCCAGAATATGTTTGGTATCATCTGTTCTTTTGGCCCACACTCCCGCATAAAAATCTGCCTGAAGCTCTGTAGCTACTGATACCTGATTCATTTGTGCTTCGGAATATCTGCCACTTCTCCTTAAAGCATCCACTTTTTGAGTGGTACCGAGCAGGGTCTGTATGTGATGTCCCATTTCATGAGCAAGAACATATGCTACCGTAAATTCAGTGACTTTGGCGCCAAATCTTTGCTGAAGCTCATTGAAGAAGCTCATATCCATATATATCTTTTGATCAGCAGGACAGTAGAATGGGCCCATGGCTGCCTGGGCAGTACCACATGCAGAATTTGTTGTGCTTTTAAAAAGAACGATTTCAGGGTCGCTATATTTCATTCCATTTTCTGTAAAGATCTGGTTCCAGGTCTGGGTATTCCATGCTGCCATCATTTTGACCATTTCCCCTATATTTTTTTCTTCTACAGTAAGTTCTCTGGTTTCAGCGGAATTTCCGGAAGCTGGCATACTCCCCGAGTTCAGAATACCGGAAGGATCACCTCCCAAAAAGAAGACTATTGCGGCTATAATCAAAGTGCCGAGCCCCCACCTACAATCATACCACCGCTGCCACCACCTGAACCACGGCGGTCATCAACGTTTCCGCCTCTGTCGTCTGTCCATTTCATATCAATTATTTTTATTGGTTAATTTAAATATTTTAAGTGAAAATTTATGTATATCTTCATTTTAAAATATTTAAATCTTTATTTGTTAAGTTGTTTTGTTTTCAGCCAGTATGATGTTGACTGATAGGCTGAAATAGCATCATCTACCAGCTTTTGATCTGTATTTTTTAATAGCTTCTCGTTGTAATACAATTTAAATTCAGGGGCAAGAGTGCTTTTTTCCAGCTCCAGAGAATACTGTTTTGTCTTTTTTACCGGCGAGATGATCGTAAGACGGTTATCCTTTACAAAACCAAGATCCTGATAAGTTGCAATATAAGCTTTAGGCTGGAATTCTTTTGTAAAGACATCCTGACCTAAAAATTTAGACTGATAGCTGAAATTCAATAATCCGAAAACAGTAGGCATAAGGTCTATCTGAGACATAAGTTTATCAAACTTCTGAGGCTGAATAAAACCTTCTGAAAAAACTAAAGCAGGAATTCTGTATTTATCCATCGGAAGTTCTGTTTTTCCGGCGCTGGATGCACAGTGGTCTGCAATGATTACAAAGACTGTATTTTTATACCACTCCTGTTTTTTAGCCATTTCAAAGAACAGCTTAAGAGAGTAGTCTGTATACTTTACCCCTCCTTCACGTGATTTTGATGTTCCCGGGATATCAATTCTTCCATCCGGATAGGTGAACGGTCTGTGATTGGAAACAGTCATCCAGTGATTGAAGAAAGGTTTCCCCGATTTTGCTTCAGCATTCATCACCTGAATAGCCTTTCTTGCCATATCTTCGTCAGCAACTCCCCATACATTGGCAAACGTAATTTCTTCAGGTTTAAAGTTGTTTCTGTCTACAATTCCATAACCATTGCCAGCAAAAAAGTCCTGCATATTGTCAAAATAACTGTATCCGCCATACAGGAATTTTACATCATATCCTTTGGATTTGAAGACATTTCCTGTTGTGAATTTATTTTTATTGTCATTTCTTTTGATAATACTTTCTCCGGCTGTAGGAGGAATACACAGCGTTAATGCTTCCAGTCCGCGTACAGTTCTGTTTCCTGTAGCATAAAGGTTGGTAAATAGTAATGATTTATCTGCTAAACTATCCAGGAACGGAGTAATCTTCTGGGTATTTCCATAATGTTCCATAAAGTCTGCTGAAAGACTTTCAATAGAGATCAATACTACATTTTTCTTTACTTCCGGCTGTTCAGCAACAATATTTCTTGATAATGTATGCTGTGGATATTGGCTTAGGAAGTTCTTTTCAGCCTGCTGCTGATTAAGCTGTGAATAAAACTGAAAATAATCCAGTTCATTATGAGTGAAAGCCCAATAAAATTTAGGGAGCCCATTGGCTTCAATTTCATCAGCAAAAACATTGTCAGATTTAATTTGCATTAACGATGGCAAGGTCAGTGTACTGATAAAGCAAAGAACAACAAATGATACCAGCAGCACCATCTTTTGCTTAAAATCAGGTAATTCCAGCAATTCATCTTTTGTTTTCTTATAAATAAACCAGGTAATAGTAAGCGTTACAATCATTATTCCTGAAAATAAAGGAATAACAGGGTAGCTTTCCATGATATTCCCTATTACTTCATTGGTATAGATCAGATAATCTACGGCAATGAAATTATAGCGTACCCCGAATTCATTATAAAAGAAATATTCACTCACGCCATTGAAAATAATCACAAGGACGTATAATAGCAAGGTAGTAAAATATAGTACATTACGGATTTTGAGTCTTTGGGTGGGCAGGAAAAGCATCAGTCCGAAGAAAAGTGTTTTTATTCCTACAAAAGCGAGGGCTACTTCCGTTACAGAGCCACCGTATTGTTTGAAAATATTATTAGGAATAAGCCATATATAGAGAAAGAATAGTGCTAAAGCTCCAAAAATAATGTATCCATAAGGATTTTTATATTTTGAATTGGAAAGGAACAGGAAGTACAGGGCGAGAATAGAGCTGGCAAGTATGAAAACGAAAATATCATTCACAAGACCTACCAACAGTACCTTTACGACCTCAAAAAATCCAAAACTAGCGGTAGTAATAGGATGAAAAAAGAATACTGTTCTTATTATCAACGAAATAACAAGATAGAAAACTCCTAAATATAGGAAAGGTTTTATTTTTCTTAAAAACATGTATTTACTGTCTATATTGGTTTTCACAAAGATAGTTTTTGTGTACAACTTTTAACATAAAAAAATGAAAACATAAGCTTTGTTATAAGATTTTATGAATCTTTAAAAGTTAAATGGAAACTGGAACTTATTTAATGAATTGAAATTTTAAAAACACTGTGATAAAAAGTAAAATGAAGAATAAAGTTACTTCTTTTCTGGCTATAAAGACTGTGAAAAAGGATGAATGTAGTGGTAGCTAAAATAAAAAAGCTATCTCATTTGTGAGACAGCCTATATATGATTGTTTGGATTGATCAAAAATTAAGAGTGACCGAAACCGATATTCCCTTTTTTATCAGATAATTTCTTTTTGAAATCAATCATTCTTAAAGCTGTTACCGCAGCTTCAACACCTTTGTTTCCAAGGTCACCTCCGCTTCTTGCAATAGACTGCTCTTTGGTATCATCTGTTAAAACACAGAAGATTGTGGGAGTATCTGTCATGATATTGCAGTCTTTTATTCCCTGTGCTACTGCAGAACATACATAGTCAAAATGAGGAGTTTCTCCACGGATTACACAGCCTATAGAGATTACTGCATCATATTTTCTCTCTTTGCAAAGCTGCATGCTTGCATAGTTCAATTCAAAAGCTCCGGGAACAGGGAAAAGCTTGATATTTTCAGGTTTTACACCTTCTTTTTCAAGGATTTCCAATGCTGCATCACGAAGATTGTACGTTACAAAGTCATTCCACTCAGAAAAAACAATGCCGATAGAAAAATCTTCGGCATTAGTTATATGAAGTGGCTTGTAATCGGAAAGATTAACTGTTGCCATTTTTTAATAATATTTAGTCATTTCAATGTAAGAATCAGACATTCCGTTGTCGTAGTCCTGATATTTCTCGTCAATTGCAGAGAAGTATTTTTTAGCGTCTGTTTTCTTGTTTAATCCTAAAGCTACAATACCTGCTTTTCTAGTGAAAAAATAAGTAGTATAAGGATCATCAGAAGCTGTAGATGCCTGGTCTAACAAAGAAAGAGCTTCGTCATTCTTATTAAGTCCTGACTTTGCATCTGCCATAGCACCATACTTCATTGCCATTAAAGTTTTGTTTTTTGAAGAAAACTTATCTAAAAGATCGTAAGCTTCCTGAAATTTTCCTTCTTTGAATTTCAATAAACCAGCATTGTAAGAAGAAAGTTTACCTATTTCGGTAGAAGAATATTCGTTATATGTTCCTACAAAACCTGGGTTAGCAGCTGATTTACCGCCCAATGCTTCCTTATCTTTGCCTTCTGCAAGGTTTTTTTGAGCAGCAAGGAAACTTTTTACAGCTTCAGTGTTTTGAGGAGCCACTACAAATTGTTTGTAAGCGAAAAATCCTAAAACTCCTAAAAGTAAAACTCCAAATACAAGACCTAACGGTTTTGAATATTTTTCAATGAATCTCTCAGTGTTTAAAGCTTCTCTGTCAAGGTCTTTAAAGAACTCAACTGTTTCTTTACCTTCTTGCTCATTCTGAGCACTCTTTCCCAATTTTGCCATAAGTTTTTAAAAATTGAAATGCAAATTTAATTGTTTCTGAATGATTTACAAAATACTTTATTGGTATTATTATGTAAATGTTGAGAATTTGCTGTTATTTATACTAAAAAGACTTCGGCTCTGCTTAGTATGACATTTCTGAAACGGGTTGTTTCGCAGTGACTGTCACGCTGAGCGGAGCCGGAGAATATATTGGTGTATTTCTTAATATTCTAAAATATGATAGACTTCTGCTTCAAATTTCTTCAGCTTCTCATCTCCATTTAGGCCCGTTAATCCAATGAGGAAACTGAATTGGGAAACTGTAGCTCCTTGTTTTTCTACCAATTTGGCGGCTGCTTCTGTAGTTCCTCCTGTTGCAAGAAGATCATCGTGGATAAGAATCCTTTGTCCGGGCTTTATCTGTCCTTCGCGGGTTTCTATAACGGCACTTCCATATTCCAGATCATAGCTTTCAGAAATTATTGGGGGAGGAAGTTTTCCGGCCTTTCTAATTAAAATGAAAGGAACTTCCAAAGCTACAGCAATGGCAATTCCGAAAAGATATCCGCGGCTTTCTATCCCGCAGACAGCATCTACTTTTCCCTTACTGAAGGTTACAAGATCTGCAATGACTTCTTCGTAGAGTTTAGGATCTAGAAATATAGGTGAAATATCCTTGAATTGTATTCCCGGAATAGGAAAATCAGGAACATTTTCTATTGTGCTTTCTAGTTTTTTGATCAGTTCTGCTGAAGCCATTTATGGATTGATTTTATAGCTGGAAATTTTCCAGTCTCCGTTTACGTTTTTAAGCCCGAATGTTACCTTTAAAGAGGTTGTTTTACCACTTTTATCAGTTACGTCATAAGTAGCATTTACACTTGCTCCATTAGGATTGGTTCCATTGGTAGTAATATTTTTTACGCTAACATTTTTTACTGATCCAAATCCTGACGTTGGATTTGAGAAAGACTCATAGCTTCCCCAGCTTGGATTGTTGGATGTTTCATAGGCTGCTTTCAGATTTTGAGAGCTTACGCTGTTCAAAAACTTACTGACTGTATTTTTAGGATCTGCAGTCGGTTGTTTTGGCGCTGCGGGAGCTGCCGGGGCCGCTGTAGCAGGATCAGTAGTAGTTGGTGGAGTTGCTGTAGGGTTATTAGGGTCTATAACGGCACTTGGCTGCTGGTCTATAGCTGTAGTATCCGTTTTAGGGACTGCAGGAACTTTCAGGGCAGCTGCGTTAACATCAAGTCCTATTTTTGACATTTTGAAAGTTTTGGCAGTTGTCTTTACAGAAACTGTGATATCAATTTTGTTATCTACTACTTTTGATGCAGGGATGGAAGAGAACTTTAAGTTGAATCCTTTAAAGTTATTATCCTGCATTAGATTTTTAGCAGTAGCAAGTCGAACTCCGTTGCTGAAAACCTCCAATGTAGCTTCCAGACCTGCTCCGGTAAAGGATACTGGGTTTCCTGCCGCATCTACAAGTCTTGGAACAACCTGAATGGCGGTAGGAGCTCCTGCACCATCATTACCTGTAGGTGTTGTTACAATGCTCAATGAGCCTGCTTTTACATCGTTAGGATCGCTTTCTTTAGCTTTATCATCCCCAAAGATATTCATTTCTCCGAGTGATGGTGGGGCAGTACTGGCCCATTCTATTCCGTTTTTCTGTGCAACTTCGTCAGCCAGGGCCAAAATCTCAGGAACTTTTTTTCCATTGATCAGCTGTCCCAGTGCTTTTAGCTCATTCACATCACCGTCAGCTTCTACACCAAATGTCTTAAGGATATAAAGAGCTTCATTAAACTTAATCTGCTTAATGGTTGATAAACTGGCAGTCATATCATTGATACTAGACTGTAGTGTTTTAGTATTCGTAGCATCTACATGATCTTTCTTACATGCCATAAAAAGCAACAGACTGAAAACAAGTAGAAAAGAAAACTTTTTCATTTTTATTTGGTTTGTTGCAAATTTAATAAAACCTTTATTAATAGTGGATTTTATTTTTTGTTTTGTTGTTCTTTAAGATCATCCTTGAAAAAGCTGCTGAAAATAGTCTGCATATTTGGGAAGGATGGCTCTTTCCAATAGTGAGTTGTGTAATTGCTGTAGTCTTTATTGAATTTTACTCCGTCAAGATTATTCTCATTACCAAAGCTGATTTCTGTCGTATAAAAGTTCTGATAATTAATAATTTGATTGAATTTTTCTTCGCTTTTATGTTTTAGTTTAAGATAAAGCAGCTCATTGAATTCTAGCAAGTCTTTAAGTGTTTTTTGTGAATTTTTTTCAAAAGCGATATTCTGAATTCCTTTCAAATCAAAAAACCGGAATCCAAAAATTGCAAATTCATTTTGCTGCAGATATTCTCCGGTGACTTCAATTTCATCTTTAGAAGCTCCTTTAAGTTCTCTGATCTTTATGTTTTTCTTTTTATATTCATCTGGATTTCCCACTTTTTTCATATTTGGAATATCCAATGAATTGCCATAGTCCCAACTTGCAACCTGTTTTTTTTCTTTTTGGGGATCTGTTAGTCTGTAGGCTCGGTATTGTTCCACATAACTGCTTTTCAGTTTTTTAGTCTTATTATCAAAAACGTACGTAATTATTCCGTCAGCATAAGCATTCAGCTTATTGTTTACGGTAACATAAGAATTGAAATTACCTTTTATAAAAATATATTTTGCAGGCTTGTTATTTTTGATGATTACCGTTTCAATTTCTTTTACCTGATCATTAATTTTAATTACTGGTTGATCCAGGTCTGAATAGGAGAGTGTGGCAACCGGAAAATTATTATAGACCAGCTGAAATTTTTCCTGGTCAGGAGTTAAAGTTTGCTTGTCTATTTTACCATTAATGTCAGAGAAGGCAAGTATATTTCCATTTTTTCCCAATACAGAAACTTTAGGAAGTGGAGTACCCGTTTTTTCAGAAACAAAAGTAATGGTCTGAGCATGGGTAAAAATAGAAAGCAGGGTAAATAGTAAGTAGAGCAGATGAAATTTTTTCATAATAGTATTGGTTTTTGGGTAATATTGACCAGCTTTCTGTTACACTTAATAAATGAAAAAGTATGAATCAATCGCTTTTGGGCATAAAAAAAGACTGATTGTTTAACAATCAGTCTTTTATAGTTTTATTTTGTTACAAGTCCTTAGAAAGGATACTCATAAATTTCAGATTCGTGTAAGAATGGGTTTCCTGTAGGAATCAGCTTCAGTTTAGATAGAGCTGAAAGTACAGTAAACATAAACAATCCAGCTACGAATAGAACAGAACCTAATACTAACAAGAATACTTCAGGAGTTTTCCAGTATGGTCCTACCGTTCCCGGCATTACCATGTTGAAGTAGTCTAAAAGGTGTCCTAAGATAACTACAACCGCCATTACTGTTACTACTTTATAGTTTCTCTTGATGCTGCTGCTTACTAATACCAATAGTGGTAATAAGAAGTTTACGATCAGCATTGGTAAGAAAGTAGGAGAGTAGTGCTGGAATCTTCCGAAGAAGTAATTAACCTCTTCAGGAACGTTTGCATACCAGTAAAGCATGAACTGAGCAAACCATGTATATGTCCAAAGCATACTTGTAGCGAAAAGGAATACTCCTAAATCGTGTAAGTGATTGTCATTGAACTGTGGTAAGAAACCATTTTTCTTAAGATAAACACTTAATAAAATGATAACAGCAATACCACTTGAAAGACAGCTAACCATTGAATACCAGATATACATTGTAGAATACCAGTGAGGGTCAATAGACATCAACCAGTCCCAAGCCCAAGCAGCAGAAGCAAATCCGAAGAATGCAATATACCCCACTGCCCATCTGTAAAGCATTTGATACTCAACTTTAGATTTAGTTTCGTCTACTTTTTTAGACTGAGCCTTTAATTTCCAAGCAAAGAAAGAAGCACCAATCACATAGATTAAAGTTCTGATTGCATAGAAAGGAATATTTAAGAATTTTTTCTTTTCGAATAAGATCACATCAAAATGAGGAGAATCCGGGTTTGTCAACTCGGGGTCCATCCAGTGGAATAAGTGACCATTGTGAGTGATATTCAAGATCATCATGATAATCAAGATAGCTCCTCCATAAGGAATAAATGAAGCAATAGCTTCCATTACTCTTGTAATGATAATTGGCCACCCTGCGTGAGCTGCGTGCTGAATACAGTAGAAAAACAGTACAGCACAACTTACTCCAAAGAAAAAGACAGCCACAAAGTGTAGTGATGCCAACGGCTGGTTGTGAACCTGAAGTTCAGTATGCTCTAGGTGAGCAGCGTGATCCTGTGGCCCAACCATTTCACTTGAGTGTGTAGGAGCAGTATGACCAGAAGCATGAACAGCTTCCATCATTTGTTCTATTTTCTCAGTAGAAAGTCCTTTATTCATAAAGAAGCCAATACCAAACAGAACTAAACCTACAACAAGAAGTATTATAGAAGTTGATTTTAATTTTGGTGAAAAACTATACATTTCTTTTCTTATTTTTTAGTTTCGGTAGTCGTTTCAGTTGCTGGTGCCGCCGCTGTAGCTGCTGCCGGTGCTGCTCCTTTTTTGAAGGCACTCATCACATACATTGCTACTCTCCATCTATCTCCTGCGTTCAATTGTCCCGCATAAGATCCCATTGCATTTCTACCGTTTGTTAATACATAATGAACAGATCCTACAGTAATTTCTCTGTCAGCATAATTAGGTACCCCAGAGAATGCTCCACTTTGTACGATAGGTCCTTGTCCATCACCTCCTGTTCCGTGACATGCAGCACAAGTGTGATCAAACAATACTTTTCCTCTTTCAAGATCCTTAGCTGCATTAGCTGGGTTCAAAGGAGAAGCAGTCATCTTTTTAGAAGCATCATACCCTGCATTGTACTCGTCAACATTCTTAGGTAATAAGCTTTCTTCAAAAACTCCGTCTTTATTCTGAGCAACCGATCCTTCTACCGGAGAAAGACCTGTTGCACCATTATTTTTCACGAAAGCAGGGATTTCATTTTCATGATCTGAATAAGCATCCTGAGCTTTCATCAATGGATCATAAGCTACCGGAAAATACATATCCGGGAAATATACCAATGGTGTATTTTCTTTTGGTCCGCAAGAGTTAAGCAAAACTGTAGTTAAACCTAAAACTGCTGTAATTTTTAATACATTCTTTTTCATTTTAAGCATCTTTAACAGTTATTTCTTCAACTCCAGTTTCAATAAGCAACTGCTTTACAGATTCTACATCTTCAGTTACAAATTCCATCATGAATTTATCATCAGTAGTTCTTGGATCTGGATTCTGAGCCGGAGCTCCTGGATACATTTTGTTTCTAACTAGGAAAGTTAAAGACATCATGTGAGCAGCACAGAATACCATTAATTCGAACATTGGAACTACGAATGCCGGCATATTGTGTCCCCAGTCAAAAGCTGGTTTACCACCGATATTCTGAGGCCAGTCATGGTTCATTACATACCAGGTTAAAGTAGCACCGATAGTAACACCATAAAGAGCGTATAGAAAAGCAGCATCAGAGATTCTGGTTTTCTTTAACCCTAAAGCTTTATCTAGCCCGTGAACCGGAAACGGAGTATAAACTTCGTTTATTTTGATTCCTTTATCGTTGAATGCCTTAACGCCGTTCATTAAATCGTCGTCGTCAGCATAAAGTCCGTATACAATTTTAGTGGTGCTCATCTCCTTCTTTTGCTTTATAAGTTTCACCTGAGATTTTCAAAATCGATTTTAATTCAGCCTGTGCAATTACAGGGAACGTTCTTGCGTATAATAAGAATAATACAGAGAAGAATCCGATAGTTCCTAAGTATACACCCACATCAATGATCGTTGGCTTAAACATTGTCCATGATCCTGGTAAGTAGTCTCTAGAAAGGTTGATAACGATGATATCAAAACGCTCAAACCACATACCGATGTTGATGATCAAAGCAACGATGAAAGTCCAGATAATGTTCGTTCTAAGTCTTTTGAACCAGAAAGAAGCCGGAATAATCAAGTTACAAGTAATCAACGCCCAGAAAGCCCACCAGTAAGGTCCTACTGCAGCACCTGGAGAAAGATATGTAAAGTCTTCAAATCTAGATCCAGAGTACCATCCGATGAAATATTCAGTAGCATAAGCTACAGTTACCATACCACCAGTTAGGATGATTACGATGTTCATAATTTCGATATGATACATTGTAATGTATTCTTCTAAGTGACATACCTTTCTTGCAACTAGCAATAGCGTCTGTACCATTGCAAATCCTGAGAAGATTGCACCAGCAACGAAGTAAGGAGGATAGATCGTAGAGTGCCATCCTTTAATTACTGAAGTCGCGAAGTCAAAAGATACGGTAGTGTGTACCGAGAATACAAGTGGAGTTGCTAAACCTGCAAGAACCAAAGAAAGTTCTTCGAATCTTTGCCAGTGTTTTGCTTTACCACCCCAACCGAAAGCAAGGAATGTATAAATTTTCTTTGTCCAAGGAGTTTTCGCTCTATCTCTGATCATTGCAAAGTCAGGGATTAATCCCATAAACCAGAATACAGTTGATACTGAGAAATACGTAGAGATTGCAAATACGTCCCAAAGTAGAGGAGAGTTGAAGTTCCCCCAAAGAGAACCGAATTGGTTTGGTAATGGGAATACCCAGTATCCAACCCAAACTCTACCCATGTGGATTACAGGGAAGATTGCTGCCTGTACAACCGCAAAGATCGTCATCGCCTCTGCAGATCTGTTTACAGACATTCTCCATCTCTGTCTAAATAATAATAATACTGCTGAGATTAAGGTTCCGGCGTGACCGATACCTACCCACCATACGAAGTTGGTAATATCCCAACCCCAGTTAATAGTTCTGTTAAGCCCCCATGCTCCAATACCTGTTCCGATAGTATAAGCGATACAGCCGAATCCATAGATGAAAAGAATTAAGGCTGCATATAATGAGATCCACCATAATTTACCTGCTCTTTCTTCGATAGGTCGTGCAATATCTTCTGTGATATCGTGATAAGTTTTGTGACCAATAATTAGAGGTTCCCTTATCGGAGCTTCGTAATGTCCTGACATTTTTTACCTATTTATTATTTAAACTTTATTTTTCTACTCTGTTTCTTACTTTAGTGTGATAGAACACGTTTGGTTTTGTTCCGATCTCCTCTAGTAAATAATATCTTCTGTTAGAAGCATAGTGCTCTCTAATTTCAGACTCTTTATCATTCATGTCTCCAAATGTCATTGCTCCGGTAGAACAAGCTTTAGAACAAGCAGTCTGGAATTCACCATCCTTCACTTTTCTTCCCTCTTTCTTAGCCTCAAGAATAGTATTCTGAGTCATTTGGATACACATTGAACATTTCTCCATTACCCCTCTAGTTCTTACAACTACATCCGGGTTAAGTACCATTCTTCCTAAATCATTGTTCATGTTGAAATCGAACTTGTCGTTTAGGTTATAAGTAAACCAGTTGAAACGTCTTACTTTGTACGGACAGTTGTTTGCACAATATCTTGTACCGATACATCTGTTGTAAGCCATATGGTTTTGACCTTGCTTACCGTGTGAAGTAGCCGCTACCGGACATACAGTTTCACAAGGAGCATGGTTACAGTGCTGACACATTACCGGTTGGAAGATAACGTCAGGATTATCTGCAGGGTGGTTTAATGCACCTCCGTCTCCGAAAGCAGTACCGTATAATTCTGGTACAGCCATTCCTTCTTTCAATCCTTCGTATACTTCTACCTTTTGTCTTGAAGAATAATAACGGTCTATTCTTAACCAATACATATCTCTAGACATTCTTACCTCTTCTTTACCTACTACAGGAACGTTGTTCTCAGCCTGACAAGCAATAATACATGCTCCACATCCTGTACAAGAGTTCAAGTCGATAGATAAGTTGAAGTGAGGTCCATCTGTATCATCGAAAGCGTCCCAAAGGTCAATTTTTCTCGCCGGAAGCGCTCCGCTGATTGTGTGGTATTCCAAAGGCTTATTCCATCCTTTGTGTTCGTCATCGAAAGCAACGTTGATGAATTCTGCTAAAGGAACTTCCTTAGCAATCTCATAACGGCCCATCAATGTATTTTGAAGCTGGATACCTGCAAATTCGTGATCTTCTCCTGTTTTCTCGATTTTCACCCCTGAAACAGCAAGGTTAGAACCATCAAATAAAGGATAAGCATTTACCCCTGTATCTGCAGTAGCTCCTGAATCTTTCTTACCATAACCAAGCGCTAGACCTACTGATCCTTCTGCCTGACCTGGTTGTACGAATACAGGAACATCTTTTATTGTTACTCCGTTTACAGTAAGGTTTACAATAGAACCATCTAACTGCATTCTTGCATTAAGATCGTTATCAATTGCAAACTTCTCTGCATCTTTAGGAGAAATCGTTAAATAGTTATCCCAAGACATTCTTGTCAATGGATCAGGTAACTCTTGTAACCAAGGGTTGTTTGCCTGAGTTCCGTCTCCCATTGAAGTCTTAGTGTATAATACTAATTCTAATTCAGAAGCTTTAAAGTTTCCTAGTTCAGCAATAGCCTGGCCTGCGTCTCCACCTGCATACGCTAATGTTGTTGCATTATTGGATGTATTGATACCATTATATAATGCTTTGTTGAAAGAAGTAGCTCCTAAGATAGAACCTGCACTAGATTTTAAATAATCATAGTAATTGTTTGCAGCATTATTCTTACCATTTTTCCAAACTAATAGAGATTCTTCAATCTGTCTTGATTTGTAGATCTTCTGGATCGTAGGCTGCATCAATGAATATACTCCTGTCTGTGGTTCGATATCTCCCCAAGACTCTAACCAGTTTGCTACCGGAATTACAGCTTTCGCTGCTTTGTACATTTCATTTTTCTTATCAGCAACAGCAATTACATAAGGAACCTTTGATAAAGATTTTTTGAAATCTTCACCTTTTGGATGAGAGTAGATAGGGTCTACATTGTTTGCGATCAATACGCCAACCTGTCCGCTATTTACCCATCCTAAGAATTCCTGATATCTTGCCTTGTCAAATTCTTTAAGGAAGTTTGCTTTTCCTGTGAAAGCAACAGAAGCTAATTTCTTGTTGATTAAGTGTGCTAAAACCTGAGCTCCTTTAGAACCATCAGCAAAAACAACAGCTTTGCTTCCTTTTGCAGTAAGCTCTTTAGCTATTTCAGCAGCAATCTTATCGTTAGTATTTCCTCCTCCTACAACTACATTATAAACTTCAACTAAAGTTTTGTTTACAGCACTTGGCTTTAATAGATGTCTTGTATCAGAGTTAGCACCTGTTAATGACATGTTAGACTCCACCTGGATGTGTCTTAGCATGTTTGGACCTGGCTTTCTAGCTGATGCATAAGAAGACTCTAAGCTTGAAGCGTTATAATCTCCTAAGAAGTCAGCGTGGAAAGCCACTACAAGCTCAGAACCTTTAAGGTCATAAACAGGGAGTGCTCTTTGTCCAAATACCTCCTGTGCAGCATCTAATCCTGCAGAATAAGGGAAAGCATCATAAGTTACTAATTCAGCTGTAGGATATTTAGCTTTGAATTCAGCAAATAATTTCTTGAAAGTTGGTGAAGCAAAAGAGTGTGATAAAACCACAATCTTTTTGCCTGACGCTTTAGCTTCTTCCAAACCTTTAAGAACGAAGCTGTCTACTTTGTCGAAAGTTTCGTCTTTACCGTCCAGTTTAGGCTGCTTTACTTTATCATTGTCGTAAAGAGAAAGTACACTTGCCTGGGCTCTTGCATTAGTTTTACCTAAATCACCACCAGCCGGGTTCGGTTCAATTTTGATTGGTCTACCTTCACGGGTTTTTACTAAAACACTAGCAAAGTCGAAACCATCAAAATATGTTGAAGCGTAATAATTAGGGACTCCCGGAATAATGTCATGTGGCTTTACCACATAAGGAATCGTTTTGATTACCGGAGCTTCGCAGGCAGCTAATGTAACTGCTGCAGTTGAGAATCCTAGTAATTTCAGGAAATCTCTTCTTGAAGTACTTGATCCGTTTTTCTCAGCATCTCCAAGGAAATCTTCTACCGGAATTTCTTCCAGAAACTCTTTCTGAGCCAGCTTATTATTCAAAGCTGGATCTTTAAGTTCATGAATACTTCTGAATTGTATTTTGTTTGAAGCCATTTATACTTCTAATTTTTTAGTTATTAATAATGACATTTACCACACTCAAGACCTCCAATTGCATCTACAGTGATCTTACCTCCATCTTGTGGATATTGTTTTTTCAACTTGTCATGTAGATTTTTGAAGTACTCTTTATTATAACCGTTGTTCATATCAACCTCAGTCGTTCTGTGGCACTCGATACACCATCCCATAGTAAAGTCGTTAGCCATCTGTACAACATTCATTGTATCAATTTTTCCGTGGCAGGCTTTACATACAACATCAATTTTGTTGTTAGGATTCTTTTTGTTGAAAGAATTGATGATCGCTTGTTCACCAGCAATTACGTGCTGAGAGTGGTTGAAGTAAACGAAATCTGGCATGTTGTGGATTCTCGTCCATTCAACCGGCTGTGTTTTTCCTGTGTACTGTTGTTTTGCAGGATCCCAACCTGTTGCAGCATAGATCTTCTGGATTTCTCCATCATAGAATGCCTTGTCTTTTCCTGGCTCCATGTAGTGATCCTGGTTGTATTCAGAAATTGTTCTGTGACAGTTCATACAAACGTTCATAGAAGGAATCTCAGATACTTTTCCATATTTAGCACTAGAGTGACATAGCTGACAGTCAATTTTCTGCTCCCCAGCGTGGATTTTGTGAGAGAAGTAGATAGGCTGCTCTGGTTTGTAACCTTTGTAAACCCCAATCCACATCAACCAGTTCCATACTCCGTACGCCGCCAGAATAGCCAAGATGGCCAGTACTGCTTTGCC
The DNA here is from genome assembly GCF_021869765.1 of Chryseobacterium sp. MEBOG06. Lineage (NCBI taxonomy): Bacteria > Pseudomonadati > Bacteroidota > Flavobacteriia > Flavobacteriales > Weeksellaceae > Chryseobacterium > Chryseobacterium sp. MEBOG06. Next base: position 85,876 of record NZ_CP084580.1, read on the forward strand.
TACATAGTGGAACTTCTCATACATTTCCCTGAAGGAACGAACTCTTGTTTCATTAAGTCCTGCTAACTCTTCAGACTGACCTAAGGTTACCAATTGTCTTAGTTTAACCAAGATCCAAACTAGTAAACCTGCAATCGCTAAAAGGGAAATAATAACAATGTTTGTAGTGGTTTTGTCTGCAGGAGCTGCCGCCTCAGCGCCAGGTACAGGAGTTGCTTCCGGTTTTTTCTCTTCCGGAGCCGGAGGATTAGTAGTGAAAGCTAAAATGTCGTCTATATCCTTATCTGTAAGATTTGGAAAGACCTGCATTTCAGTCTTGTTAAACTTCTCAAAAATCTCATTAGCGTATTTATCCCCAGAAGCCCTCAGAGCTTTGTTGTCTTTGATCCACTTGTGAAGCCAATCTTTGTCTACACCGCCTTCTGTCTTTACACGATCTACAACCCCCTTTAACGGTGGTCCTACAACTTGTTTGTCCAGCGCGTGACATGCAGTACAATTCGCTTTGAAAAGTTTCTCTCCGTTTTTAGGATCGCCGTCTTGCCCGTAAAATGAAGCACTGGTTGATAGCAATAAGCCTATTGCGATCAACGTTTTTTTATAATGCTTTCTCCAACTAATCATTTAAATTATCTTATGTTAGTAAAATATTGAACATATCAATTCCGCAAAAATAATATTTTTAACAGGAATTTAACGGTATATGGAAAGGGGAAAATATCATTTACGTTTAATTTGTATTGATTCTAAATAACCTGTTTGGTATAGTTTTTTAATTTGTATAAATTTGCACAAACAAGTTTAAATGAGAAATTTGATAAAAATATTTTCGATATTGTCATTATTTGGTTTTTATAATATTGAAGCACAGCAGGTTGTTAAAAGAGATACGCTTTCAGGAACAGAGCTTGTTATCTCAATGGATTCCAAAATAAATACTGCTTTGGAAGGAGTTGAAGATAAATGTTCTAAAGTTATTGCTAATAATTCGTCTAAGGATTTCAGTAATAATAATGATAGTGGTGTATCTTCTGGTACAGGAACAAAACCTTCTAAAATTTATGTGCCAAACAGGGCACTTACCAACGCTGAAATTTGTAATAAAAATCCTAGAATTTTAGGATTTAAAATTCAAATTACAACAGTGAAAAGTAACGAAGAAGCTAACGAAGTAAAAGCTTATTTCAGAAAAAGATTTCCTAATCTAAAGGTGGAAACGGATGCGTCCTTAAGGCCTAATTATAAGATTTTAGCCGGAAGTTATTTCACTAAACAAAGTGCTGCAAGTGACGTTGCAAAAATTAGAGAATATTTCAAGTCTGCAATGCCCGTGCAGTATAGAATCTTCTGTTCAGAAGCAAAATAGCACATATTATTTTTAAACATAAGCAAAAAGCTGAGAGAAATCTCAGCTTTTTTTATTGATAATAAGTATCCATAAACCAGAAGAATTCTGACATACGGAATATATTATTACATAATAGATAAAATAGTAGTAAAGACGTTACTAAGCTTAGAAAAAACATCATTTTTGGTGATGATCTGTAAGCTTGAAAAAGCCATCCTATCAACAATGGATAGACAAAGACGAAATGTCCGCCATAAATGTACGAAGTATGCAGCCCAAATCTCATGATACAGTGGATGATGATATCAAAGAGAAATGAAATCATAATAACCTGAACCCATTTATTTTTAAAATTTTTAACATAACTCCAACTAATTAATAGGAGTAAGGCTGCTACAAATAGATAAGAGAAGGCAGATGAATACAAATCCATATAAAGCCCTTTAAACTCGAAACCCTTCATATTGTGTTTGTCTGAAAGAATGAATCCCGGGAAAAGGATGTTACCTCCGAAAAAGAATGAGCTGATCATATCCCATGTAGGCATAGATTCTACATTTGAGAATTTTTCATACTGTTGATTGGTTTTGGAAAAAATATTCTGATAGTTAAAATCAATTCTGTTCAGATAGAGTAGGGTGAAACATATTGCTGCAATTAAAACTCTTAGTGCTGCGTTTCCAAACTTTTTCCAGCTTTTAAAAAGATTTTTTTCAAAAAGGACGGGTATAAAGACTTTTACAAAATTGGTGATTGTAAGGCCGCCAATAGTAATTCCTGCCAATGATAATGCTAAGGCAGGTATTTTTTCTTGTTTTCTTAGCTTTATGGCTGCGTAATGATTGTATAACGTAAGAAGGAATAAAGTGTAAGTGAAATTCTCGGGCGTAAAAGACAGTAAGATATTGGTGGAAAACAAACCGAAAAATAATACAGTGAAAAAGCTGAACCTGAACGGAAGTCTGATAATATTCTTTAGATATTTAAAAACCTGAAGAACATTCAGTGAAATAACAATATTGCTGAGCCATGCTAATGTCAGCCTGAAATTGGTATCCATTTTTCCACCTGAGATTAATAAAGAAAACTCTCTGATCCAGTTAAAAAAATAATAGGAGAGAGGGTGTCTTTCAAAACTTCCTCCAGTCATAAGAATAGATTTGTTGTCAAAACTGAAGTAAGCATCCCAGGGAATCCTGCTATCGAATATTATTCTATAATTAACAGCGATATAGGACCCCAGTATTCCGTAACAAATAATGAAAAACAGAAAAACTGCCAGTTCAGTATAGGATGAAGGAAATACCAACCTTAAAAAATCGATCAATTTAGTTTTGATAAAAGACACGTTCCTTTTTTTTGCAAAAGTAAAATAAAAAAACCACCAAAGGAGGTGGTTTTTGTGAAGATTGTATAAATGGGTGTTATTGTTTTATCACTTTTTCAGTAGTAGTAGTTCCGTCAGAGAAATCTACTTTCAATAAATAGTTTCCTTTTGGCAGTGAGGAAAGATCTGCTTTTTCTGAATTGGTGCTGTTAACTGTTTTTCCTGTCATGTCAACAATAGAGGTAGACTTTATCTTTTTATCGGTTTTAATAGATACTTCTCCTTGGGTAGGATTAGGATAAAGAGCTACATTAGATTTTGTTTTTGAAATCTCGTTTGTAGAAAGTACTGCTGCTGTAGTAATCTTTACATCATCCAGCATAAACATATATTCGTTTGAAGACATATACTGGAATCCTACTCTTACAGTCTGCCCTGCATAGGCATCCAGACTTAAAGTAACCTGCTGCCATCCAGCATAAGGAGCCGTTCTGGCACTTGCTCCTGAAATGATAGTGAAATTACTGGCAGCTGTTGGAGTACCACTTCCCGTATAAACCCCTACTTTGTAGCTTTCTACGTAATCAGGAGAAAGTGCTTTTACCCAAAATGTTAAACTGTTGGACGTTGCGCCCAAAGTTACTGCCGGAGTAATTAACCAGTCATTGTTGCCGGGTACTGAAGGTGTTGGGGATCCTGCCCATGCTGCTGCATATTTTTGGCCTCCGTGAGGGGTGAAGTTTCTTATCTCATCATCAGTAGCTGTCACTGTTAAGTTGTTAGTGGCATTAGTAGCAGAAGGGTTGAAAATCTGAAAAGCCATAGGAGAGCCGGCATTAAGCCAGTTTGGATTCCAGGTGGCAGATGGTACGCCCCCTAATGACGGGCCACCACCGTAGAAAGTGCTTAATCCATCCAGGTCAAGCGTTAACCAGCTGCCAAAACCTGTTATGGCAAAGTTTGTGTACGACTCAAAGCCTTCATCAAGCAAAACTGTTTGGGAGTGTGCAATTGTTCCCAGTAATAAACTTAAAGAGAGTATAATTCTTTTCATGTTAAAGATTTTTCTAAAATTAGTGAAAATAATTAATATAATATGAATTATTCAATCAAATGTTTAATTTTTTATTTGTTTTATCAAGAACTGCAGGAAAGTGTAGAACATCCCGCAGTGTCGTCATAGCTGGACGGGCGTTTGGCTGAAAACTCTGGAAACAGTTCCTGATAGGGTGATTTTAAAGCTTGGGTTAGCTTATCCAGCATTTCTGATCCGCCATTATTGATCTCTTCAATGCATTCGTAAAGGAGATAGTTTCTTAGGATGAATTTTGGATTTGTTTCTTCCATCATTTTTAAAGAGGTTTCTCTTGAAATGGAGTTTAAGCTTAACCTGGACTCATATTTTTTGATGAAGTCTTTAAGCTTAGTTACTTTTTCGTCATTTAAAAGACCATATGAAACATCTTTAAAATGTTCTTGTGCATCCGATTCCGGGGTTAGTCTTTCAAGTTGATTAAAAAATAAAGTGTAATCAAACTCTAGCTCCTGCATTAAGCCCTGCCAATTGGTAAAAAAGTCTTCATCGGTTTTTAACAATTGATCAAATCCGAATTTTTTGCATAGCATCGTATCATGAGCTTCCCAGAAATAGGTTCCATAGCGGTTGAGGGTATCCTCTAAGAACTTTTCATCTTTGATTAACGGGTGAAGTGCATTAGCCAGCTGCCAAAGATTCCATTGGGAGATCTGTCCCTGTTTTCCGAAAGCATATCTTCTGCCGGGAAGATCAGTAGTATTTGGGGTGAAATTGAGATCATATTCATCCATCATAGAATAAGGACCATAGTCAATGGTAAGTCCCAGAACAGACATGTTATCGGTGTTCATAACGCCATGTACAAAGCCAACCCTAAACCATTCTACCATAAGGTCTGCGGTACGGGTGCAGATATTTTCAAAAAAATCTTTATATTTCTGAGGTTCTGAAGATGTAATTTCTGGGAAATAGTTTTCAATCGTAAAATCTGCAAGCTCCTGTAGGGTATTGTATTCTCTTTGGGATGATATCAGTTCAAAATGTCCGAAACGAATGAAGCTTTCGGCCGTTCTTATAATAACGGCTCCTTTTTCAAGCTGTGGATTTCCGCTATACATGATATCACGAACCACATCTTCACCGGTAAAGGCGAGGCTTAATGCTCTTGTTGTAGGAATTCCTAAGTGATGCATTGCTTCGCTCATCAGATATTCTCTTAAAGAGGATCGTAATACAGCTCTTCCATCTGCATGTCTGGAGTAAGGAGTTGCTCCCGGGCCTTTCCATTGGATTTCGGTCTTTTTCCCGTTAGCATCCACAATTTCTCCTGCCAGAATAGCTCTTCCGTCTCCCAGCTGGCCTGCCCAGTTTCCAAATTGATGTCCTGCATAAGCGGTGGCATAAGTTCGAACGTTCTTGGGAAGATTACTTCCTACCAGGAAGTCCAGATCTTTATCTTCAAATTTTCCAAGGCCTATTTCTTCCGAAAGAGCTTCGTTGAAAGCGATCAGTTTAGGCTTGTCAAAACCTGCTGGCTGAATGGTGGAAAATAAAACCTTTGGTGTATTTCTCTGCATAGGATTGTTAGAAAAGTCACCTGGAAATTTCTCAATAAAAGGCTGGCTTATACGTTCAATATTCATCCTTCAAAGGTATAAATTATAAAAGAAAAGACCTTCCAAATAATTGAAAGGTCTTATGTATTTCTAAAAGAGAAATTATTTATTAAAATCTACCTCATCGTTAGAATGAAGGTTTTCATTGATATTATCCTCTTTCTTCTCTGTAGGCTTCTTAGGATTAGGATCCGCAGGTCTTGGATTCTTGATTTCATCAATCGTCTGAAGACTTCCGTCATCTCCATATCCTCCGCTTAGTCCTTTAAGGTTTGAACAGCCGTCTTTCCAGTCTGAAGGTTTAACAAACTTGTCGTCAGGAGTAACTCCTAAACTCTTGTCTGCCCATACTTTCTTCATGAAGATTGCCCAGATAGGTAATGCCATTCTTGCACCCTGACCTTCTCCTGTTCCAAGAAAGTGAGTTGCTCTGTCTTCCCATCCAACCCATGCTCCTGTTGCCAGTTTTGGTGTGATTCCCATAAACCAACCATCGGAGTTGTTCTGAGTAGTACCCGTTTTAGCGGCAATTTCTACTGCTTTTGAGATTCCTCTTCTTCCAAGCTCACCGGAAGCAGTTCCATATTGAGCAACACCTTTCATGAGTTCAATCATGGTGTAAGCGTACATTGGATTCATTACTTCTTTAGGCTCTACATTTACTTCCTTGATAACTCTTCCGTTGGCATCTTCAATTCTCCAGATCATTTCCGGTTTGTTGTAGTTTCCATAATTAGCAAAAGTACTGTAGGCACCTAGCATTTCATAAATGGTAATATCTGATGAACCTAATGCAATCGTATTGTTTCTAGGAATATCTTCCGTTACCCCCAGGTCTCTTGCTGTCTGAATAACCGCATCTACACCAGTCATTTCAATAAGTCTGGCTGCTACGGGGTTTTGAGAATTGGCTAAGGCATCTTTTAATGTAAGCATTCCCCCTCGTCCAGGTACATGCCATCCGTTATGATCATAAGTTCCGTTAGATACTGTGGAACAAGGAGTCATTCCCAGTTTCATAATAGCTGTTGCGTATACAAAAGGTTTGAAGGTAGATCCTACCTGTCTCTTTCCTTGCTTGATGTGGTCATACTGGAAGTGCTGCCAATCTATACCACCTACCCAGGCTTTGATCTCTCCGGTTCCGGGAACCATAGACATTAAACCTGCCTGTGCAATCTGCTTGTGGTATCTGATAGAATCCCAAGGGGACATTTCAACCTCTTCTTCACCTCCCCAGGTAAATCGTGAAGTCTTAATAGGCTTCTTGAATTCCATCATGATGGAATCTTCAGGCATTCCGTCCGCTTTTAGCAGTTTGTACCGGCCGGTTCTTTTCATTGCCTGAACCATTACACTATTGATTTGTTTGTCTGTAAGATAGTAGAAAGGTCTGTTCTTTCTTCCTCTCTGTTCAGCATCAAATCTCTTCTGAAGGTCAGTTAAGTGTTCTTTGATTGCTTCTTCTGCGTATTTCTGCATTTTAGAATCAAGAGTAACATATATTTTTAAACCGTCTTTGTAGAGGTTAAGCTTCTTGCCCGTTTCTTTTTCATTAGCTTCAAGATATTTGTCGATCTCTTTTCTAAGATAAAATTTGTAATATGCAGAATACCCATCCGTAATGCTTTTGATAGGGTGGAAGTCTACTTCTATAGGGGTATTGGCTGCTTTTTCATAAGTTGCGGCGTCAATATATCCGGTTTTCTGCATCTGATCCAATACAACATTTCTTCTTTCCTTTGCTTTTTCAGGATATCTGTAAGGGTTGTTTTTTCTTGGATTTTCAAGCATTGCCACAAATGTTGCAGCTTCAGGCAAAGTAAGTTCCGAAGTTTTTTTGTTGAAATAAACTCGTGAAGCCATTTCTATACCATTGGCATTGAAAAGGAAATCAAATTTGTTGAAGTAAAGAGTAATAATCTCTTCTTTAGTATATCTTTTCTCAAGACTTACCGCTACAACCCATTCTTTTAACTTTTGGAACCCCCTTTCAAACTTATTCTGGGAGGCATTTCCGGTGAAAAGAAGTTTAGCAAGCTGCTGGGTGATTGTAGAACCACCACCACGTTTACCACCATAAGCTACTGCTCTGGCGATAGAGTATAGGTCGATCCCGGAGTGTTCTTTGAATCGCTCGTCTTCTTTAGCCTGAAGGGCATAGATGAGATAAGGAGGAAGGTCCTTATAAACAATAGGCTGCGTTTTTTCTTTTTCAAATTTACCTAAAGTAATTCCATCTGAAGAAATGATCTCAGAAGCGACAAATATATCCGGGTTTTCAAGTTCTTTTACATCCGGCATTTCCCCAAGGAATCCTTGAGAAACAGCAAAGAACAGACCTGAAATACCAAGTACTACCGCAATGAGTCCGATCCAAATAAATGAAACCCATTTTCTCCAGGAGGTGTCTTTCTTTTTTTTGGGAGGCAGAGGAAATGTTTTTCCTCTATTTCCTGCATTTTTTTTGTTTTCTTCCATTTATGGTTACGGTTTAGCCGTTTCTATTTTTACCCCAACATCCTCAATTCCGGGAAGATTGTCATTTCTCATTGCCTGAGTAAGACCTATTTCATATTTACCCTTCCCTGGAAATTTGTAATTTAATTTATATTGAAACAATGTTTCTTTTGTGTCACCAAAGCCCGTACCAAGCCATTCTCCATTTGGTTTTGCCAATACATAATTCAGCGTATCGGTTTCCTTTTTCTTATTTTGAAGATTGGTGAAATTAACAATAAACCTTATGTTGCTATAAGGATAATCGTTATTGTTTCTTACAACAAATATAATATTTTTAGGATTCTGCGGATCTGAAATTTCAAGATTAAATTTTTGTTCACTTTTCTTATTCCATTTATTATCAACGGAATTCATGATAACATCTTCACCTGGGGAAGAGTTGCAGCTAAAGAAAAGAATAAGGGAAAATAATCCTAAAATTTTACGCATTTTTATCTTTTTTTGGAGGAAATTTCTTTTTAAATTTCTTCTTGTTCGGATTGCTTTGTGGCTTTTGTTCAGCATCAGAAGTTACCTCGGCTTTTTCTACAGGAGCTTTCTGCTGTGGATTTTGTTTCTGTGGTCTAGGCTGATTGGCGGACTGAGCATTAGAGTTTTCAGATCTTTCCGGTTTTTCCGGTCTGTTCTTTTTCGCTCCTTGCCCTTGTGTCTGTTGGCTGTTGTTTTGATTTTGCCTGTTCTGATTCTGATTAGGTCTGTTGTTTCTGTTTCCTCTGTTTTTCTTTTCGAAACGGTCTACGCTGTTCTCCTGAATAAGATCAATGCTTTGAACAGGGATATCAGGCTCTTTTAGATCCTCTAAAGGAAGTATTTTCTCACCTCTTTTATTTTTTGAAATCAGTTTTTTTACTAGATCAATATCAAAATCGTACCATGCAATAGAACTGTCTACATAAGCAAACCACATTTTCTTTTTGAAAACATCAATTTTAATACAGAATGCTTTTCCTCTCTCTGTGTCTAATGTTGTTGAAGAAGAAGGGAAGTTGCTTAATGCATCCAGATAACTGTCCAGCTCATAGTTAAGACAACATTTAAGCTTTCCGCATTGTCCTGCAAGCTTTTGTGGGTTGATACTCAGTTGCTGATATCTTGCTACGTTGGTATTTACCGATCTGAAATCTGTAAGCCAGGTTGAACAGCAAAGCTCACGCCCGCATGATCCAATTCCTCCTACTTTTGCAGCTTCCTGTCTGAAACCGATCTGTTTCATGTCGATTTTTGTTCTGAAAGCGCCAGCATAATCTTTGATTAACTGTCTGAAATCCACACGAGTCTCAGCAGTATAGTAAAAAGTGATTTTTGAAGAGTCTCCCTGATATTCTACATCAGTTACTTTCATTTCAAGGCCTAATCGCTGTGCAATTTTTCTTGCTTCAAGTTTTACTCCGTCTTCTTTTTTTCTAACTTCCTGCCATACCTCAAGATCTTTTTGGTTGGCCTGTCTGTATATTTTAAGTGCTAATTCTTCAGAAAACTTTTTCTTTTTCATCTGAATTTTTACTAATTCTCCCGTAAGGCTTATAACGCCTACATCGTGTCCCGGACTAGATTCTACTGTAACTACACTACCGATATGTAAAGGAATATTATTTACATTCTTATAAAACGATTTTCTGTCATTTTTGAATCTAACTTCTACATAATCACACCTGTTGGCAGATGGATTGTTGATGTTAGAAAGCCAGTCAAAAACACTTAATTTATAACTATTCCCGCAGGTATTTACATTTTCACAGCCATTTGCGGTTTTTTTAGGACCACAAGAATGTGCAGAATCGCCGGATGTTTTGCATCCACAACTCATATTACTATTATTTATAATCTTGCAAATTTATGTATTTTTATCTTTATCCAATTCTAAAATACTTAAATAACCTGAATTCAGAATAAAACATTTTGCATTTTAACTCAGAAAGGAGGTGGGGAGCACGGTAGTCCTTCTTTTTCTTTAATGGATTTTGTTGTGATAATTTTTATTAAATAAAATACCAAAAATTAACATTTCTGAGTGGTGAATCTTCCTTTTTATACCTATTGTAATTATTTCGTTAAACATTTGTTTAATATTAAACGCTTGATTTGTATTTGTTTTAAAATGAATTTAAATGTTTAATAATCTTTGTTTTGTAGTTCTTTTTATTTAAAGTATTATTTTAAACATAATTTTCTTTTAGGATATTGTTTAAAATATTAGCAAATATTAACAGACCTATGTAAAATAATTTTATATTTGGGTTATATAATAACAGTCTATGAAAAAAATATTAGTATCAACTGCTTTATTGGCGGGAGTTCTATCTTACGCAGGAGGCTTCAGAGTTTCCCTGCAAGGGGTAAAACAATTGGCAATGGCGCATACTAGTGCTCATGCCGAAGATGCGAGTGTGGCATTCTTTAACCCTGCGGGTATGTCATTTATCCCTTCCAAGCTGAGTATAGCGGCAGGAGGGTTTGGTGCAAGTAATAAGGTGACTTTCCAAAACCTTAATACTTTACAAAGTACATCTACGGATAACCCTTTGGGAACTCCTTTCTATGCTGCTATTACTTATAGACCAATAGAAAAACTGTCCGTAGGTCTTAGTGTAACAACACCTTTTGGAAGCACAATTCAATGGCCGGATAACTGGGAAGGTAAGGAAATGGTACAGAAGCTGGAACTGAAGAGTTTTTACTTCCAGCCAATGGTTTCTGTGAAACTTGCTCCTTGGTTGGCTTTTGGTGCCAGCTACATCTACGCAAGAGGAATCGTGGACTGGGACAAAGGCGTGACACAATTCGGAGGACAGGTTAATATTAAAGATACAAAAGCGAGTGGACACGGATATGGTTTTGGTTTCTATTTCAGACCTGATCCTAAGTTGGACGTGAGTATTGCCTACCGCTCGCCAGTAGATATGAAGGCTAAAAACGGAACAGCTACATTTCAGTTCCCATCACAATCTATTTATTCTCAGTTGAAACTTAACGCAGCAGGACAGGATGGCTTTTCAGCAACGCTTCCGCTGGTTGAAGAATATACCATTGGTTTAACCTATAAAGTGACCCCAAAATGGCAGGTTTCTGCAGACTTTAACTACCATGGGTGGGAAAGATACAGTAAACTTGTATTGGATTTCCAGAATGCACCTATCGGAAACCAGGCAGATCCAACAGTTCTTGTAAGTCCTAAGAATTTTAGAAACTCAAAAACATTCAGATTGGGAACTCAATATGCGTTCACAAATATGATTTACGGGCGTTTAGGAGCTTATTATGATGAATCTCCTTATAGTAATGAAAACTTTATCGCGGAAACGCCTTCATTTGATACCTTTGTAGTTACGGGTGGGGTAGGATTCAAGCTGAAGAAATTTGGAGTTGATCTTGCTGGAGGATATGCAATGCCTCAATACAGAAATGTAAATAATGCGGCTCTTGGATTCTACGGACAGGCAAAAGCAAAAGCATTCTACTTTGGTCTAGGAGTAACTTATAATCCTTTTTAACTTTAGAAAACTATGAAAAAAATTATAATATCGACAATTGCTGTTTCTGCACTTCTTTTTACAGTAACAAGCTGTAAGACGGATTTCGATACTGATGTGAAAGATATCCAGGTAACAAAAGGAGACGCAGACTTTACAAGATATATTTCTTTAGGAAACTCCCTTACTTCCGGCTACAGAGACGGTGCACTTTACAGCAGCGGACAGAGTGAATCTTATCCAAGCATGATTGCGGGCCAAATGCAGTTAGCAGGAGGAGGAGCATTTAAACAACCTATGATGCCTAATGATATCGGTGGATTTACAAACTTGTTTAATCCTGCTACAGGAGATTTTGCTGGTAAATATGTGCTAAGTCTTGTGAATGGAGCATTAACTCCGGGCCCAACGGCTCCCGGTGGACCTTTGGATAATATCTCAGCAGGTGGGCCTTACCAGAATATGGGAGTTCCGGGTGCAAGAGTAGCTCATTTATTAGCACCAGGATATGGAAACCCAGCGGGGTTAGTTTCTGCACCCGCCACTGCTAATCCATATTTCGTAAGATTTGCCTCTTCGGTATCAGCTTCTGTAGTGGGAGATGCGCTGAAGCAGGATCCTACTTTTATCTCTTTATGGATAGGAAATAATGATGTTTTATTATATGCAACTTCAGGAGGTGCAGATCCAAACGTTCCGATTACACCGGTAGATGGTGCAGTAGGAATAGGTTTCAGCAATACCTATGCTTATTTAGTAGATCAATTATTCCCGGCAGGAACAAAAAGAAAAGGAATCATTGCCAATATTCCGTCGGTTACTAATGTTCCTTATTTTACAAGAGTTCCGGCTATGCCGCTTACAGGACTTACAGGAGCTCAGGTAACTCAGCTGAATACGGGATATGCTCAGTACAATGCAGGATTACTTCAGGCTAAAACATTAGGAGCAATCAACGATGCTGAATATCAGAGAAGATTAATCAAATTCACTGCAGGTGCGGTTGCTAATGGTGCTGTTATTATTGACAAGGATTTGTCTACAGTTCCAGGACTTCCAAAATACAGACAAACTACAGCTAAAGATTTAATTCTTTTACCGGCAAGTAAAGTTCTTACTCCGGATGCAGGAGGTGGTACTTCAGTTCCTTTAGAAGATAAATTGGTGCTTACGGAAGCTGAAACAGCAAAAGTAATAGCTGCTACAACAGGATATAATACCGCTATTAAAAAAGCAGCAACAGATAAAGGTCTGGCATATGTAGATATGGATGCTAAAATGAAAGAGTTGAGCTCTACATCAGGAATTCTTTGGGATGGTGTGAGATACACTGCAACATTCGTTACGGGAGGAGCTTTCTCTCTTGATGGTGTTCACCTTACAGGTAGAGGATATGGTATCGTTGCCAATGAATTTATCAAGACAATTAATGCTAGATATGGCTCTACTTTACCGCAGGTAGATCCTAATAAATATTCAGGAGTTAAATTCCCTTAATAATTGATAAAATAAAAACTTAGAAACCACAAGAGTATATCTTGTGGTTTTTTTTTAAATTTGCAGAATCTTTTAAAAAGTAAAAATGGCCGATCAGTTAAGTTATCTATTTTGTACAAGAACCAGCAGGGACTTGGCAGAGAAAATTGCCCACAATTATGGGAAAGAATTAGGAAAAATCAACTTTCAGGAATTCAGCGACGGGGAATTTGAGCCTGTTTTGGATGAATCTGTAAGAGGAGGGAGAGTTTTCCTAATCGGATCTACATTCCCGCCTGCAGACAATCTTTTAGAACTTCTTCTAATGATTGATGCAGCGAAAAGAGCTTCTGCAAAGAGCATTACCGTAGTAATTCCTTACTTCGGACTTGCCAGACAGGACAGAAAAGACAAGCCAAGAGCGCCGATCGGTGCCAAGTTAGTTGCAAACCTTCTGACTGCAGCGGGAGCAACAAGAGTAATGACAATGGATCTTCATGCAGATCAGATTCAGGGATTCTTCGAAATCCCGGTTGATCATCTGTATGCATCTTCTATTTTCGTAGATTATATCAGATCTCTGAATCTTGATAATCTTACCATTGCTTCTCCGGATATGGGAGGTGCAAAAAGAGCTAAAAACTATGCAGGTCACTTAGGTGCTGAAGTAGTAATTGCTTACAAAGAAAGAAAAAAAGCAAACGTTGTAGAAGAAATGTTCCTTATTGGTGATGTTACAGGAAAGAATGTTGTTCTTATCGATGATATGATTGATACTGCAGGAACTCTTTGCAAAGCTGCAGATATCTTAATTGAAAAAGGAGCAAAAACAGTAAGAGCGATGGCGACTCACGGAGTGCTTTCAGGAAAAGCTTACGAGAATATTGAGAAGTCACAACTCTTGGAAGTTATTGTAACTGACTCAATTCCTGTTAAAAATAATTTGTCATCTAAAATAAAAGTGCTATCTTGCGCCCCATTATTTGCAGATGTTATGGCAATGGTTCATGAGCACAAATCAATTAGCAGTAAGTTTATTATTTAAGTGATTTTTAGCAGTTTGCAAAATTAAATTAGAACAATTTTTTAAATTTTTATAAATGAAATCTATTACAATTCAAGGTACAAAAAGAGAAAGCGTGGGCAAAAAGTCTACAAAAGCTTTACGTGATGCTGAATTAGTTCCTTGTGTTGTTTATGGAGGTGGCGCACCTTTGAACTTCTCTGCTGAAGAGAGAGCTTTCAAAGGGTTAGTATACACTCCTGAAGCACACACGGTATCTATTGAAGTTGATGGTCAAACAATTCCAGCAGTTCTTCAGGATATTCAGTTTCACCCGATCACAGACAAAATTCTTCACATTGACTTCTATCAATTATCTGATGATAAGCCAGTTGTTATGGAAGTTCCTGTAAGAATTACTGGACGTTCAAAAGGTGTTGTTGCTGGTGGTGTTTTACGTCAGTCTTTCAGAAAGCTAAAAGTAAAAGCTATTCCTGCTAACTTACCTGATGAGATCGTTGTAGATGTTACTCCATTAAGAATTGGTAACAAACTTTACATCGGTAGCATCAAAACAGAAGGATATTCTTTCGTGCACCCGGATAATGCAGTAGTAGTTGCTGTTAAAATGTCTAGAAATGCAATTAAAGGTGCAGCGGCACAGGATGATGATGAGGATGAAGAAGTTGCAACTGAAGAAGGAGCAGCTACTGACGCAGCTGAAACTGCAGCAGAATAAGATTGCTTATTTAAACAATAATATGAAACCTGTCAATTTTTTGACAGGTTTTTTTATTAAATAATGGTAGAAAAAAGCTCGGACAATCATGGAAGTAAAGAAACCAAAAAGCCTGGTCATGTTTCATGGATATTGAGATGAGCTTTGAAACTTATTGTATATTTTCAACATACACTATTGAATATTTCTATCAGCTGATAACTATCAGGCTTCATCCTCATGCATCCTTTCGGAAAAAAAGCCGTAAATTTGAAGAGTTCTAAATAAGAACGTTTTAATTAAAAATAAAATAAATGTTTGACATTCAGGAAATAAGAAGCCAGTTTTCTATATTGGACAGAGAAGTGAATGGTAAGCCTCTGGTTTACCTGGACAATGCCGCAACGTCGCAAAAGCCAAATTCGGTTTTAGAAGTCTGTCACGCATATTATACAGAGCTTAATGCTAATGTACACAGAGGAATTCATACTTTGAGCCAATTAGCAACGGAAGAAATGGAACTTTCAAGAAGAAAGATCCAGAAATTCATTAATGCTGAACATGACTTTGAAGTTATTTTTACTAAAGGAACTACAGAAGGGTTAAACCTTATCGCTTATATTTTAACACAGAAACTGCAGAAGGATGATGAGATCATTATCTCATATCTTGAGCACCACTCCAATATCGTTCCTTGGCAGATGCTTTGTGAAAGAACAGGAGCAAAACTTCGTGTTATTCCTATTGATGAAAACGGTATTCTTCAGTTAGACCAGTTTGATCAGTTATTAAGTGAAAAAACGAAGGTAGTTTCTGTAAATCAGGTTTCTAATGCATTAGGAATTGTAAATCCTATTGAAGAGATCATCGCAAAAACAAGAAAAAATACAGAGGCCTATATCGTTATTGACGGGGCTCAGTCTGCACCGCATTTCAATATAGACGTTCAGAAGATGGATTGTGATTTCTTTGTTTTTTCGGGTCATAAAATGTATGCTCCTATGGGAACAGGTGTTTTATATGGTAAGCGTGAAATATTAGAAGCTTTACCGCCGTTTCATGGAGGAGGGGAGATGATTGCAACGTGTTCTTTCGACGGAACTACTTACGCCGGACTTCCGTTTAAATATGAAGCAGGAACGCCAAATGTAGGAGGGAATATTGCTTTAGGTGCAGCTGTTGATTTTATGAACAGAATTGGACACGAAAATATTCAAAGACATGAAAATGCTTTATTGGAATATGCTCAGAGACAGCTTTTAGAAATAGAAGGCATTAAAATCTATGGCGAAAAAGCTCATAGAACAGGTGTTGTTTCTTTTAACCTTGAGGGAGTAGGTATTTCTTCAGATGTAGGAATGATTCTTGATAAAATGGGAGTTGCTGTAAGAACAGGACATCACTGTACACAGCCTATTATGAACTTCTTTAATATTGCAGGAACGGTAAGAGCAAGTTTTGCAGTTTATAACACTTTTGAAGAAATTGATATTCTGGTAGAAGGAGTAAAGAAAGCCAAGAAAATGCTTGGCTAAAAAATAGAGAAAAAGCAGCTTAAAAGCTGCTTTTTTTATGAGTTCCACGGAACACAATAGCATCGTCCGTTAATAATAACCTGATGATAATCGTCAGCACATTCAAGGCAGATCTCTCTTCCGCCCATTATGCTTTTCAGGGCATCTTTGTTTAATTTTTTCATGATAATGATTTAAAGTGTTAATAATCAAAGGTAAAGATAAATCTAAAACAAAGTGCTGAGATAAGAATATATTTTAAAGGACGAATCAATTACGCTTTTAAGTATAATGATATAAAAATGAAAAGCCCTGACCTTGGCGGTCAGGGTTTTTGCTATATTGTAAAACTGAAGGATTTAAAATCCTATATTGTTTAAAGGTTTGGTTTCCAGTCTACCACCGCTCTGATGAATGCTTCAGCATTCTCTACAGGAACATTAGGTAAAATTCCATGTCCCAAGTTGGCAATGTATCTGTCTTTTCCAAAACGGTTGATCATTTCATTCACCATTTTCTTAATTGTTTCAGGTGTTGAATGAAGTCTTGCAGGATCAAAATTCCCCTGTAACGTCATTGTATGATTGGTCAATGTTCTTGCGAATTCCGGTTTGATTGTCCAGTCTACCCCAAGAGCGGAAGCCTTAGACATCGTCATGTCTTCCAGTGCAAACCAGCATCCTTTTCCAAATACTACTACATGAGTAAGAGGGCTCAGTGCTTCAACAATCTGATTGATATACTGCCATGAGAATTCCTGATAATCAGTAGGAGAAAGCATTCCTCCCCAAGAATCGAATACCTGCACAGCAGAAACTCCCTTTTCTACTTTTCTCTTTAAATAAGCAATCGTAGTATCTGTAATTTTCTGTAGTAATAAGTGTGCAGCTTCAGGCTGTTGGAAGCAGAAAGATTTTGCAATATCAAACGCTTTGCTTCCTTTTCCTTCTACGCAATAACATAGGATTGTCCAAGGAGAGCCAGCGAAACCGATCAATGGAATATCGTTGTCCAGTTTCTGAAGTGTCAGTTCAATAGCATCAAAAACGTAGCCTAAAGTATCATTCACATCCGGAGTTTCAATATTTTGAACCTGTTCCATTGTTCTGATAGGAGTATCTAACCATGGCCCAACGGATTCCTTCATTTTGAAATCAATTCCCATTGCCTGAGGAACTACCAGAATATCAGAAAACAGAATCGCAGCATCAAGTGGGAATCTGCGGATAGGCTGTAATGTAATTTCAGCAGCAAGTTCAGGGGTCTGACATCTTGTGAAGAAATCATACTGGTCTCTTAGAGCAATGAATTCCGGCAGATATCTTCCAGCCTGCCTCATCATCCAGACAGGAGGTCTTTCAACGGTTTCTCCGCGAAGTGCTTTTAAATATAGGTCGTTTTTAATCATAATCTATTTTAAACTAATATTACCGTTCCAATTCGGTAAAAAATATTCTATTTGGTTCTTCCGGTTTCCCTTCTTATCAATTCAAAGATGGAAGTAAGCGTATTTTCTTCGGAAGTAAAAATCCTTTCCTGAGTATAATTTCTCAACTCGGAGGATGTGGTTTCCCCAATTGAAAAAATCTTCATGCCCTCCATAGAATTTCGCCTTGCAAAACTACGAACTCCGCTCGGACTAAAAAATACTGCAGCATGATATTTTTCAGGTATTAAAGGGTTGATCTCCTCCGTATTATATATCGTGATCTTTTTATATTTTATGTTTTGCAAAGGAAGATCCTTATCCAGAACATTAATGGCAAGATTGCCACAGAAGTGAAGAAATTGCTCGTGCTGGCAGTTTCCAATGATAAATCTGGAAAGCGTATCAGCATTTTTCAAAACCTTGAATGTCCCGAATCCAAACTTTCTCAATGCCCTCTTTGTCTTTTCACCTACACAATAAATTTTATTGTAATTCTTTGCTGTAAAATTTTCGTTGGGCTTAAATCTGTTTTTAAAAAAAGAAGCCACTCCATTTACACTGGTGAAAATCAGAGAATAGTTTTTCAGATCAAAAGGATTGATGATAATAGGTTTAGTCTTAATTACCTCAATACAGTCAACCAGTATATCCTCTCCTAATTCTTTGGATATAATATTCTGGTCTATATTTTTGGTAAATAAGATTTTCATGCCTGTATAAGTTAAGAAGATGAAAAAGTATCGTTAAAAGAATTGAATATCTAAAATTTAGATCTGGCTTTTGATTTCCGCCATTAATTCTTTTCCTCCGTTTTCCAGAATTACTTTTGCGAATTTTTCTCCAAAGTTTTCTGTAGAATTGTATTCGAAGTTTTCATCAACAGCAATGCAGTTTTTGCCATCCAAAGAGCACAGTGCTGCTTTGAATCGGATTTGGTCTCCGATGATTTCTGCAAAAGCTCCGATAGGCGCAGTGCAGCCTCCTTCTAAAGTGCTTAAGAAATTTCTTTCAATTTCTACACAGATCTGCGTAGGCTGGTGGTTGATCTGGCTTATAATTTCATTGATTTCCGGTTTTTCAGAATGTCCTGCTACAGAAATCACTCCCTGAGAAGGAGCTGAAATCATTACTGGGAGCATCTCATAATCGATCTCCATTTTCATTCTTTTGATTCCTGCCAAAGATAAGATGGTGGCATCAAAGTTTTCGTCTTCCAGCTTTTGAAGTCTGGTTTGGATATTTCCACGGATATCCGAGAATTCCGCGGTTGGATAATTTCTTAGCCAGAATGCTCTTCTTCTTAAACTGCTTGTTGCCAGTTTCAGTTCATGAAATTCTTTATTTCTTGAAGCTTCTTTCCTGATCAGGATGTCTTGTGGATAATCTCTTTCAAGATAGGCAATCATCTCAATATTATGAGGCAATTGAGTAGGTACGTCTTTTAAAGAATGCACCGCAATATCAATTTCATCATTCAATAGGGCAATATCAAGGTCTCTTGTGAAAACCCCTGTGATTCCTAAAGAATATAAAGGCTGATTAAGATTCTTATCGCCGGAAGAGACGATAGGAACAATCTCCGTTAAATAATTATTGTTTTGAAGGTGCCTCGCAACCTCTCTAGCCTGCCAAAGTGCAAGTGCGGAATTTCTGGTTCCAATTCTAATGCTTTTCATTGAATTCGTTGTTTGGTTGTTCAACTAATATTTCGTGCATTAATTTACTGATTTCTTCGGCTTTTAAAGGATTGTCGATGATATATTTTGCAAAACGGTTGGTGATTTTCTGGATCATTTTATCAGAAAGTTCCATGTCCGTGATGTTTATGTATTTATTCTTTTTATAAAAATTATGCATCTCATTGCGTTCCATATTCTTTAAAACGGCTTTGAAATGATGAATATTGGGTGCCATTTTTCTCTTTTTCTCCCATTCAATGAAATCCTTCATCATTTCTTTGATGATCTTTTCAGCTTTTGGGATTTCCTTTTCCCGCTGTTGGATAGTCTCCTGGATTTGTTTTGAAAGTTCATCCACATCAATCAGCGTCACATTTTCGTTCTCAGTGACGTTCTTTTCAACGTTATGCGGAATGGAAAGGTCAATAACCAATGTTTCTTTTCCATTCGGAAAGTGAGACTGGTTCACAATAGGATGCTTGGCTCCCGTTGCTACAATAAGAATGTCTGTATTTTTTAATTCCTTGTCAAAATCAGAATAATCAACATGCGGAATATTATATTTCTGTGAAATTTTTTCAGCTTTCTCCTGAGTCCTGTTGGCAATTTTTATTTTAGGCTGATAAACATGCTTTACCAGGTTTTCAACCGTATTTTGCCCTATTTCACCTACTCCCAAAAGAAGGATGTTTTTTTCGGTGATTCTCTTTTGGCTGTTCAGGATATAATGAACCGCAGCATAAGAAACTGAGGCAGCTCCATTGGAAATACCTGTCTCATTTTTAATCTTCTTGGAAATCTGAATGGCAGCATTGATTGCTCTTTCCAGATACGGGTTAGAATTTTGTCTCTCTTTTTTGAAGCGGTTATATGCTTTTTTAATCTGTCCGATAATTTCAAAATCTCCGATAATCTGACTTTCAAGACCTGCTGCTACTCTGAAAAGATGAATTAAAGCTTCCTCTTTTGTAAGGATATTAGCAAACTGAAGAAAATCAGTAAGATGTACTCCAATAGTTTTGCAATACTCTTCTGCTACCAGCAGATAATTGGACGAAGTAGTATAAATTTCGGTCCTGTTACAGGTGGAAACCACAAATGCATCACCAAGATCTTCCTGATGGACCCTGGAAACAAAATTTTTGATGTTCTCATCAAAAAATGCAAATTTTCCTCTCGTTTCTACATCGGCTTTCTCGTAGCTTATGGAAAGCACGGCAAAATTTGATGTTTGATGGATGTGGGAATACTGTAACATAAGCAGTCGCAAATTTACGTTTTTTTTAATTAATCATTCTCTGATAGTGTATATGATAATTATCGTAAAAAACTATAGTACAGATCGGAATTTATTACTTAAAGTTTCGGTTTTCGTAAATGGGTTGGCTTTGCAAGGCATTAGGAGCGGAGGAAGAAGATTGAGGTTTAATCAATGCAAGTATTGTTGATGTATTTGTTTTTCTGTTTTTTCGTGTTTTTGCCCTTTCATAATTTTACCTTTTCACGGCTTTATTTTCCCCGTTAATTTTAGTTGAACTCAAACTCTGTAAACATCTAGACTGAAAGTTAATAAAGAATTATAAATTTTAATAAAATTTTAACCAAATTAAGTTGGCGGGAAATTTCTTTAGTAGTGTTAAATTTATATCTTTGTAATCTTAAAATCAGAAGAAAAATATGAGTTTATTTGATATGTTTACGCAAGAAATTGCGATAGACCTAGGAACTGCTAATACCCTTATCATCCATAATAATAAAATTGTTATAGATCAACCGTCAATTGTTGCAATTGAACGTTCTTCGGGTAAACCCATTGCTGTAGGTGAGCAGGCTAAACATATGCAAGGTAAAACTCATGAGGATATCAAAACAATCCGTCCTTTGAAGGATGGAGTTATTGCAGATTTCCACGCTTCTGAACATATGATTAAAGAATTTATCAAAAAAATTCCTGGGATCAAAGGTAAATTCATACAACCGGCATTACGTATTGTAATCTGTATTCCTTCTGGTATTACTGAAGTTGAAAAAAGAGCGGTAAGAGACTCTGCTCAGAAAGTCAACGCAAAAGAAGTAAGGTTAATCTATGAGCCAATGGCAGCAGCAATTGGGGTTGGGATTGACGTTCAGAAACCTGAAGGGAATATGATTATCGATATAGGCGGAGGAACTACTGAAATTGCTGTAGTAGCTTTAGGAGGTATCGTATGTGATAAATCTGTGAAAATTGCTGGAGATGTATTTACTAATGATATTGCGTATTACTTAAGAACTCACCATAACCTTTATATCGGAGAAAGAACAGCTGAGCGAATCAAAATTGAAGTAGGTTCTGCAGTAGAAGATCTGGATGTAGATATCGAGGATATTCCGGTACAAGGTAGAGACCTTATTACAGGGAAGCCTAAAGAAATTATGGTTGGATATAAAGAGATTGCACGTGCATTGGATAAATCGATTATCAGAATCGAAGATGCGGTAATGGAAACTCTTTCTCTTACTCCGCCGGAATTGGCAGCTGATATTTACAAAACAGGTATTTATCTTGCTGGAGGAGGGGCTTTGTTAAGAGGTCTTGCAGACAGAATTCACAAAAAAACAGGTCTTCCTGTATTTGTTGCTGAAGATCCGTTGAGAGCTGTTGTTCGCGGAACTGGTATTGCCCTTAAGAATATGGATAAATTCAATTTCTTAATTAAATAATTTTAACTTTTTACGACTATATATCTGAATGGGATTTTTGCTGAGATTATTTTCGAAGAATACTCTTTTTGTCTTCTTTATATTCCTGCAAATTATTGCTCTGGTTTTGATATTCTCTAGAAATGCAATGCAGAGATCCTGGGTGGCAGGCCAAACGGCTGCGTTCAATTCCTGGGTGTCCGGATATATTGATGAAGGAGTTTCTTATCTGAAGTTAAAACAGATCAATGATGATCTTGTAGTTCAGAACAAGGCCCTTATGGCTGAACTTTACGGAAAAGACGGATCTAAGAATCCTGTTTTCAAAAGAGTTCATGATACCATAGGCGGAGGGCAGATCTATACTTTTGTAGATGGTGAAATCGTCTTCAACAGTATCAACCGAAGAAATAATTATTTCACAATCAACCGTGGCCGTAGAGATGGAGTCTTTCCTCAAATGGGAGTGATGGCGCCAAGAGGTATTGCGGGGATTGTTATAAACTCTACAGACAGTTATGCATTGGTTCAGTCAGTCTTAAGTGTAAATAAGATCAGAATTAATGCCGCACTGAAAAATTCAGGATACTTTGGTACTTTAACATGGAATGGAGATAACTCCAGGGTAATGCATCTTGCGGATATTCCAAAATATGTCGCATTAAAAGTTGGAGACACCGTTGTGACAGACGGGAAATCTGCAATTTTCCCTAAAGGACTAACGATTGGTACTATCGCAGGTTATTCTGTAGACAATAAAACCGGCTTTTGGGATATCACCGTTGAGCTGAGTGAAAAAATGGGAGCGTTGAATAAAGTGTATGTAGTAAAGAATCTTAAGAAAGCAGAAGTGCAGAAGATTCAGGATACTATGCAGGCTGTAATAAAAAAGGAAAATGATTAGCAGAACTTTATTTACAGATATATTGATCATGATTTTTCTTGTTGCATTACAGATATTTGTATTGAACAGGATTACGCTTTTCGGGAAATATACTCCGGTATTATATCCTGTATTTGTCATGTTCTATCCTTTTTTCAGGAATAAATTTCAGTTTCTGGCATTGAGCTTTTTAATAGGACTGTCTATTGACGGTTTTCTTTATTCATGGGGGATTAATGCATTTGCTACAACGTTGATTGCTTATTTCAGAACGTTGATTTTCAGAACCTCCACAGACACATCTACGGACTTTTTCTCTTTTCAGTCCCTTCAATGGGCGCAGTTTTTGCTGTTTTTATTTTCAAGTATCTTTCTGCATCAGCTTTTAGTACAGTATATCGAGTTCTTTAAGTTTAGCAGATTTTTTGAAATATTATTTAATGTGTTGGTAACAAGTGTAATTTCCTTTATATTTATCGTTGTTTACGCATTAATATTTAAAATCAAACAAAAAGTTTGAACACACGTTATTTAAAAATCTTTTCCATTCTTGTTGCTATCGCCATTATTTTTGTGGCGAGGCTTGCATATTTACAGTTGTTTACCGACCGTTATGCGCTGAACGCAGCCAATACATCCATTAAAACAGAATACGTTATTCCGCAGCGAGGGGTAATTTTTGACAGAAATGGAAAGATCATGGTAGGGAATCAGCCGGCATATGAAGTTTCTTTTACGCAGGCTTTAATGAAGTCAGACTTTGATACTCTTGGGTTCTGTAGCCTGATGAAAATCAGTAAGCCCGATTTTATTAACAGGATTAATCTGATTAAAAAAGAAAAATACTACTCTAAACTGACCCCGATGACCTTTCTGAAGGATCTGAGCAGGGAGGATATTGCAAGAGTTCAGGAGATTATTTTTAAATATCCGGCCTTTACCATTGTGCAAAGACCACAGCGTCAATATGAAGTGTCCACATCAGGAAACCTTCTGGGATATACCAGTGAAGTAAACGAAAGAGAGATTAAAAAAGATTCTACTTATTACTTACCGGGGGATTTTATCGGAAAAACAGGGGTTGAAAAATCTTACGAAAAAGAACTTCGAGGAATAAAAGGAATAAAATATATCCAAAAAGATATAAGACTGCGAAATATTGGTTCTTATAAAAACGGTTCTCTGGATAGAGATGTTATTACCGGTAAAGATATTACATTAACTATTGATTATGACCTTCAGAGAACGGCTGAAGAAATGCTGGTGAATAAACACGGAGCAATTGTTGCAATCGATCCTAATAATGGGGAAGTATTAGTTGCTGCTACCGGACCGGACATTGATCCTAACCTTTTCACCGGACCTAATAAATCAAAAAATTTATACGCTTTATCTAAAGATACACTTTACGAAAATAAACCTACATTCGATAGATCATTACAGGCGGGGTATCCTCCGGGATCTACTTTTAAACTATTGACTGCTTTGGCCGCAATGCAGATGGGAGTAATGGATGAAAATACAATTTTCCCTTGTGGTGGTGGATTTTTCTATAAAGGTAAGAGAATTAAAGGCCACGGGGGAGCCGAGCCGTTGATTCCTTCTATTCAGGTTTCCAGTAACTGCTTTTTTACCTATGCATTTATTGCAATCATCAAAAAATATCCTGGAAATCCTTCAAAAGGTGTTGATGAATGGAAAAAAATCATGAGCAGCTTTGGAGTAGGTGAGTTTTTAAATAATGATTTTGCCGTAGGAGCAAAAGGAAGAATCCCTTCCGGAGATTTCTATGAGAAAAGATTTAAAGCCATCATGAAAGCGAGCGGCTCTAAGAGAACTGATTTTAAAAACTGGGATGAGATGTCAACTGGGGCTATTTACAACGGGATGGGGCAGGGAGATGTTCTGGTAACTCCTATTCAGTTAGCTAACTATGTTTCTGCTATTGCCAACAAAGGGTGGTATTATACTCCGCATATTGTAAAAGCAATTGACGGTAAAGCCAATCCTGATCCGAGATTTAAAGTAAAACATAAAACCCTTGTAGATCCCAAGCATTTTGAACCTGTTTTAAAGGGAATGGAGGCTGTGGTCTTAAGAGGAACCGCGAGAAGTCTGAAATCAAATGATTTCACTCAGCTGGCCAAAACAGGTACAGCTCAGGTTCCGCAAGGAAAAGATAACTCTATTTTTGTACTGATTGCTCCTGCTGATAAACCTAAAATTGTGGTGGTTGCAGTCATGGAACACGCCGGATTCGGGGCAACCTGGGCAGGTCCAGCTTGTACTGTGATCGCTGAAAAATATATTACCGGTGATCTTAAGAGAGAAAATCTCTATAAAAAAATGATCGGTGCCAGTTTTATGCCTGAATATAAAAGGCAGTGGATAGCAGATCTTAAACGTAAAGGCTGGTATATAGACCCTAAACCTGACTCCATCAGACGAAAAAGAATAAAAGATAGTCTGGAATTTGTAAAGCAGCAAAAAGCCGTGCTGCAAAAGAATATAGGAGAGGAAACGAAAAATAATAACCCTGCTAAAAAACCTGTGAAGTAATGAAATGGACTGAAGGAATAGATAAACTGGGCCTTGGGCTGTATTTCCTGCTTTGCATCTTTGCTATTGCAAATATTTACAGTGTGGATCAGAAGCTGGGTGAAAAGCAATTGATGTTTTTCTGTATTTCTTTGTTCGTAGGACTTATGATATTCTTTAGCCGAAGCAAGTTCTTTGAGAATATGGCGGGTATCATCTACATTGGGGGAGTTCTTTTACTGATTGGACTTTTTCCCTTTGGAAAGGAGATTCTGGGCCAGAAGAACTGGTATAAATTCGGAAGTTTTACCATGCAGCCTGTAGAGTTTGCAAAAATAGGAACAGCACTGATGCTGGCCAATTATGTTTCCGGGCCTGATTTTAATCTGAAAAACAGGAAATCTCTGTGGACTACTTTAGCTATTATAGGTATTCCGGCAGCAGTAGTTCTGGCAATTCCGGATGTGGGTTCCATGCTTGTATTTATCGCGTTTTTCATCGCTTTATATAGAGAGGGATTGAGTGGTCTTTTGTTTGGAATAGGATTTATTTTTGCAGGAGTCTTTTTAGTTGCGCTGGCTGTACCTCCGGTATATGTTGCTGTAGCTGTTTTGGTGATTGCCGGTGTTCTTATTGCCATGAATTATCATAGAATGTCCTGGGACGTCATCTCTATATCAGGAATTGCAGGATCTATTCTTTTATTATGCGGACTTGCATTTGGATCTCCCTATATCTTAGAAAAGCTTCCAAAGCACCAGAGAGAGAGAGTTGAAGTTCTTTATAAAGGAGAAAAAGCATTTAGAGATACCTCTGGTTATAACTTGCTCTATTCAAAAACAGCCATCGGATCAGGTGGGCTTTTGGGGAAAGGATATCGTGAAGGATCCGTTACTCAGGGGAAATTTGTTCCGGAGCAGGAAACCGATTATATTTTCTGTACTGTAGGAGAGGAGTGGGGATTCTTAGGAAGTGCTATTCTGATTTTATGTTACATGGTTTATATTGGCCGTATTTACTATCTGGCAGAAAAGCAGAAGTCTACCTTTAACCGCGTATTTGGATATTGTTTTGCCTCTATTTTGCTGATGCACTTTTCAATCAATTTAGGGATGGTTATGGGGCTTTTCCCAACAGTAGGTATTCCTTTGCCATACTTTAGTTATGGAGGAAGTTCTTTGCTGGCATTCTCTATGATGACTTTTATCTTCTTTAAACTTAATTATTCAGACAAGAATAGTTTGGTATAAGCTTAAAGATTATTCCCTGAAGTTAATATTTAACCGCTTATTTTATTCAACAATGTTTATAGCCCGTGAAATCTGCGGGAGAATTACTGTTATCAAATATCATCTTTATGAAAGAAGCTTATATTGTAGATCAAAATTTTGAAAACATAGATTTTTCACAGCTGGAAAAAGGAGAGTACGAAAACTGCACGTTCAGAAACTGTAATTTTGAATATGTAGATCTGTCGGGCTTTAGTTTTACAGACTGCGAGTTTATAGGATGTAACCTCAGCATGGCAAAGCTTATGAAAACAGCCTTTCGTGATGTGGTGTTCAGAGAATGTAAAATGTTCGGACTTCAGTTTAATGATTGCAACGGATTTGGATTATCTTTTAAATTTGAAGATAGCGCTTTGAACAATTCTGTATTCTATCAAACTTCAATAAAGAAAACGGTTTTCAAAAATTCTAAGCTGATAGAGGTTGATTTTACTGAGGCTGATCTGTCAAATGCTGTCTTTGGTAACTGTGACCTGTCAGGTGCCGTTTTCGACAATACAAACCTGGAAAAAGCGGATTTCAGGACTTCGTTCCACTATTCAATAGATCCTTCTTTAAACAGGCTTAGAAAGGCTAAATTCTCGCTTTCTGAAATCTATGGCTTACTGTACAAGCTGGATATTGAAATTGATAAGAGTTAGAAGTCAAAAGTTTAATATATAAAAAAGAAAATTGATACTGTTTATCATTAATAGGAGCGGGCTTTAGATCCGCTTTCTCTTTAAGGATATATTCCGTTGGCTTACCAAAAACATATTAAAACAATACCAATAAAAAAGCCATCAGTATTCTGATGGCTTCATTATTTAAATCAATTATTTATAAAACTAAAAATTTGCTGGTGTAGCTGGAGTAATAGCCGCTAAGTTATTATAAGATTCTCCTTCTTCATTGATTACTCTTTTTGCGAATCTGAACTTAGGTCCCCAGTAAGAATCATTCAGAGAAGATATCATTACTCCTTTGGATGTTGCTGCGTGGATAAACTTGATCTCACCTTCTTCACTAACACTTTCTACAATACCTACGTGAGAAATTCTTCTTCCATGAGAAAAGAAGATTAAATCTCCTTTCTGAAGGTCTCCTTTTTCAATTTTTTCACCTTCCTGAGCCTGAGATGCTGCTACTCTTGGTAAGCTAAGACCTGCTGCCGCTCCGAATACAGAAAGAACAAAAGCTGAACAATCTATACCGTTTCTTGTAGTTCCTCCATATCTGTAAGGAGTTCCAAGGTATGTTTCAGCTTCAGTAAGGATACCGTCAATGGTTTTATTATGTTTGATTGCTTTTGCAATCTCAGAATTCTTAATTGTTTTTTTAGCATTAGCTATAGATGCTGCCTTTTCAGCTAGAAATGAATCTATCAATTTCTGCTTATCCTGCTCTATTTTTTTGTTATCTATAGAAGCTAGTTTGGCATCTGTTTTGTATTCTTTTGTGTAAGTTGCTGGTTTTGAAACTACATAATTAGTAGCACACGATTGCAATGAGACTGTAGTAACTATAGCGACTAAATAAGACAAAACTCTTTTCTTCATATATATTTGATTAACCGTGTTAAAAAGGGATATTTATTTTCAAAAGCATTACAAAAGTAGAGATTCCGAGCAAAAGACTCCTCTTATGATAATTATCAGGATCTTATTTTAACACTATTTAACATATTGTTTACATATGTTAAAGAAAAATAAACCGCAACCGCCTATTTTTGGCGAGTATGCGGTTTTTTTTATTAAGATTCTTTAACAAACAATATCGATTTTCTTCTATAAATCGGATTCTTTGATTTAAAACTCTAATTTTCAAGGCTGTTAATAAATCAAAAAAATTCCCCGGAAAACCGAGGAATTTAAACTAATATGGAACTGTACAGCTGTTATTTGGTAAACAACATTTCTCTGTATTTTGTCATAGGCCAAAGCTCATCGTCTACCATCATTTCTAGTGCATCAGATGCGTCACGAATAGGGTCAAATAAAGGTTTTACTTTGTTACAGTATTCTTCTGCCTGTTTTTGGCTGTCTGAAACATCTTTTGCAGCTTCTCTGGCTTTAAGAAGGGCTTCAACTCCAAGTTTGATTTTAGAGACATTTTCGGAAATGTCTGTAATCAAACTCATTTGTTCTTTTGCCAATGGCTTGAAGTCTTTGTCTCCAAAAATTTCTTTAAGACCTTTTACGTTTTCAATTAATCTGTTCTGATAATTTAAAGCAGAAGGAATAATGTGGTTTCTTGCGATATCACTCAATACTCTAGCTTCAATATCGATTACTGTAGAGTATTTCTCCAGTTTGATTTCGTTTCTTGCCTCAACTTCTCTGTGGTTGAAAATTCCCATCTCCTCATATAGATCTAAGAATTTTTTGTCCATTTCCTGCTTAAGAGCTTCAGGAGTTGTTTTAAGGTTGTTTAACCCTCTTTTTTCAGCTTCTTTTGCCCAGTCATCAGAGTATCCGTCACCTTCGAACATGATGCTCTTGGATTGCTTGATGTATTCTCTTAATACGTTGAAGATGGCTTCGTCTTTCTTCAGACCTCCTTCTATAAGGCTGTCCACTTCTTTTTTGAAGTCGTTAAGCTGCTTTGCTGCAATAGTATTCATTACCGTCATAGACTCTGCACAGTTAGCAGAAGAACCTACGGCTCTGATTTCAAATTTATTTCCTGTAAATGCAAATGGAGAAGTTCTGTTTCGGTCTGTATTGTCTAACAGGATTTCAGGAATTTTTCCAACTACATTTAATTTTAATTCTGTTTTTTCTTCCGGAGATAATTTTCCGCTTGTTACTTTTTCAAGTTCTTCCAAAACACTGAACAATTGGCTTCCGATAAATACGGAGATAATTGCAGGAGGAGCTTCGTTCGCTCCAAGTCTGTGGTCATTGCTTGCAGAAGCAATACTTGCTCTCAGAAGATCCGCATACTCATGAACCGCCTTTATTGCGTTAACGAAGAATGTTAAGAACTGTAAGTTTTTCTTTGGATTTTTTCCTGGACTTAATAAGTTTTCTCCAGTGTCTGTAGCTAAAGACCAGTTGTTGTGTTTTCCGCTTCCGTTTACTCCTGCGAAAGGTTTTTCATGGAATAGAATGTGGAAGTGGTGCTTGTGGGCTACCCTTGCCATGATGTCCATCAATAAAGAGTTGTGGTCTACAGCGACGTTTACCTCTTCAAACATTGGCGCTAGTTCAAATTGGTTTGGAGCTACTTCATTATGTCTTGTTGTTGCAGGAATACCAAGTTTCATACATTCAATTTCCAGCTCCTTCATGAAGTTCATTACCCTCGTAGGAATAGAACCGAAATAGTGGTCATCCAGCTGCTGTCCTTTTGCAGGAGAATGCCCTAATAACGTTTTACCTGTTAAAACAAGGTCCGGACGTGATTGGTATAGTGCCGAATCTACAAGGAAATATTCCTGCTCCCAACCCAAAGTAGGAGTTACTTTCGTTACATTTTTGTCAAAATACTGCATTACATTCGTTGCAGCTTCATCCACAGCGTTCAAAGCTCTTAAAAGTGGCGCTTTATAATCTAAAGTTTCTCCTGTGTAAGAAATAAAGATAGAAGGAATACATAATGTAGTTCCCATGATAAATGCCGGAGATGTAGGATCCCAGGCTGTATAACCTCTTGCTTCAAAAGTATTTCTGATCCCTCCGTTTGGGAAAGAAGATGCATCAGGCTCCTGCTGAATCAGCATGCTTCCACTGAATCTTTCGATTGCTCTGCCTCCTTCAATAGGGGTAAAGAAAGAATCGTGCTTTTCCGCTGTAGTACCTGTCAAAGGCTGAAACCAGTGCGTGTAGTGAGTTGCTCCTTTGCTCATTGCCCAGTCTTTCATCGCTACTGCTACCTGATCTGCAATATGCCTCTGGATTTTAGTGCCTTTTTTAATGGCATCCATAATAGAACCGAATGCTTCTTTTGTTAAATACTCTCTCATCGTTTCTTCAGAGAAAACATTTTTACAGAAGAGTTCTGATAATTTTGCAGGGATTTCAACAGAATTATCTTTTCTGAAATCCTTAAACGGAAGTGTTTCTAATGCTTTGAATCTTAAGGTTGACATATTTGGGTGATTTTTTACAGGGCAAATTTACAAAAAAAATGAATCAAAAATAATTTAACCCTAAAAAAATAAGGGGTGTTGTTTAATTTTAACTAAAATTTAAACAATGGTTTTGTTTTTTAACAGGGGGTGTTAACATTTAGAATATAACGTTTCAGATTTTAGAATGGACAACGTTTACTAAGGGGAGCTTTAGTCTCAACCTTTAAAAATTTATGCCAGTATAAATATAACATTAAAATATAAATATTCATTTCCTGTTAAAATAGATAAGAAGACCAGTATATTATCAAAATAAAGCGGCTTATCTATGGGTTTTAAACAACTTATTAAAAGATAGTTAAAATAAGTTGAGAGGAGATTTTGTATATTTGTGTGAAATTTATTTTATGACAAATTCTAGAGCAAGAGAAACCACCGAGGCTATCGAAAGACTATACATCTCTATGAGACACTTATTTTATAGAGGATTTTTCAAGCCAGGAGGGGTTTCAGGAGAAAGTATAAGAAGTTTGTTGAAAACCATCAATCCGGAAATTTATGGGACCATGAATATTCCGAACAAATTGGAGCTTGACGGCTTGATGTATGTTTTGGACAGACTTCCGGAAGGGATTGAGGAGTGTGCTTTTATTCATCTTACATCTGATGAAGGTTTTGATAAAGGAAGTTTCGAACCCATTGTTCCTAAGAAAAGAAGAAGAAACTGTTATAGAATTGATGAACACCAGATGAATATTGAGGTTCTTTTGGGCCGTTCCGAAATTTATGACATTCTTACCCACCTTACATTCCTATTTATAGAAGCTGATAAAATTCGTAACCAGGCTTTCATTCGGGATGAAAACTGGAAGCCGACACGCGCCTTTAAAATTATTGAAGAGGTCGTGAAGGGTGAAAAGAAATACAGCAGAAAAGAAAAAGAGGTTGCTCTTATTCATCTTTCATCTTTAATAGGAAGAACTTTTGAAGAAACTTTAAGAGCTTATAACACTTTTGGAGATGATGACAATCCGGACCGATTATTTAAAATCATCTATAACTTAGGAAAAGTAAGTCTTGAAGATGCTAAAGAAACCACAGAAAGAGAAATTCATTTCAGTGCAATATTAAAGGAAAGAGTAGGACACCATTACTTTGGAGAAAAGTGGGCGGATAAGGTAAAGGAGGTTTTATTTGAAAACAATCTTCATATGCGTCCGCTGCATATTATCTCTGCCAATATGCACTCTGTTAAGAATATGCTTTATGCGAATGAGGCGCTTAAAAAGAAGCAGCATCATGAAGTAGACTACAAGTTGTATGAAGAGATTTCAAATAAAAAGGAACTTCGTGATAAAGTATCAAAATATGCTTTAGATGGAGGAATGATTCATATTGCTGATAAGAGTGGAAGTAATATTGATGTTCAGATCATTGATTTGAGCAAAACAGATTTGAAAAATACTCCTTTCAGCGATATTAAGTTTTCCGGAGATGATGTGGTAATGGTATTCGATTATGCATTCGGAGAGCAGGCTTTTGAAGTAATGGATGAATTACTAAAACCTTTTGAGCATAAGGGAGAAGTATATATGATGCATGTGAAATCTGTTTCCATTATGGGGAAAGCAGGAATTCTTACAGGAGAGAAAGGGGATATTATGATTCCTACCTCTCATATTTTTGAAGGAACAGCAGATAACTATCCTTTTGAAAATGCATTGAAACTTGATGATTTTAAAGATGATGAATTAAAAGCTTTTGAAGGCCCGATGATCACAGTTTTAGGAACTTCGCTTCAAAACAGAGATATTCTTTCTTATTTTATGAATACTTCATGGAGGGCTATTGGTCTTGAAATGGAAGGGGCACATTATCAGAAGGCTATTCAGGTTGCTTCTAAAATCAGACATCACATTTCACCGGATCTCTTTGTATGCTATGCGTATTATGCTTCTGATAATCCTTTGGAAACAGGAAGTACATTATCTTCAGGAGGGTTAGGTCTTACGGGAGTAAAACCAACTTATCTGATCACTTTAAGAATCCTTGAAAAGATCTTAAGAAGCGGAAAGAAAGAAGCTTCTTCTAAAAAATAATTGTAATCTTAAATGATAATACCAGCCTCAAATGTGTTTTGCATTTGAGGCTTTTTTCTAGTCGCAAATACTATTTTTCACAGGTTAGCAAAGCAAGCCGGTACTTTATGATAAATCACAATCTGCAAGAATTTAAAATAAGGTAATTGTCAGATTATATTAGTCTTTTAACAAATTGAATTACCATTCATCTAAAACCATATTAAACAGAATAAAACCTCCGGATAACTCCTGTTTTGAGGGTGTTATTTAAAATACCTACCTTTAAAAAAAAATAAATTTTAAATGAGAAAATCGGCTGCAATCATTTTTGCGTTTATCATTTCACAATTTCAAGCTCAGCAAGGAGCTTATTATCAGCAGGCTGCAAAGTACAAGATGGATATTGATGTCAATGCTGAAAAATTTACCTATCAGGGAAAACAGACCTTGGAATATACCAACAATTCACCGGATGAGCTGAATGTGGTTTATTTTCATCTGTACTGGAATGCTTTTAAGCCTGGTTCTATGATGGATCAGAGAGTAGCTTCCCAGGGTAAAAACGGTGACTCAAGGTTGCAGAAAGATGGAATTTCAAGGCTGGCCTCTATTCCGAAAGATCAGGAAGGTGTTCAAAATATTCACTGGATCAAGCAAAATGGTAAAGACCTGAAATTTGAAGTTCAGGAAACCATTATGAAGGTCTATCTGGCAGAGCCGATCAAGCCTAATACTACAACAGTCTTTACAATGGATTGGGATTCGGTGATTCCTCAACAGATCAGAAGAAGCGGAAGAAACAACAGAGAAGGCGTAGATATGACCATGACGCAATGGTATCCAAAGATTGCAGAGTACGATTATGACGGCTGGGCAACATTTGATTATATGGGAAGAGAGTTCCATGCACCGTTCTCAGATTTTGATGTTACAATTAAAATTAATAAAGACTACGTTATCGGGGCAGGAGGTATTCTGGAGAACCCTGCAGATGTGAAGGGGTATGATGCAAATGCTAAAATAAAAGCAGAAAAAGATAAAAAAGTAAGCTGGAGGTGGACTGCTAAGAATATTCTAGACTTCGCATGGAGTGCAGACAGAGATTATTCAGTAGAGAGCTTTAACGTTCCGGAAGGTCCAAAAGTTTATTTAGTTTATCAGAAAAATGATAAAACGAAAGCATGGGGTGAAGCACAGCCTTACCTTACAAAATATTTCCAGATCATGAATTCCCATTTCGGAAAATATGTATATCCAAGCTATGCATTCATCCAGGGAGGCGATGGTGGAATGGAGTACGGGATGTGTACGATGATTCTGGGTGAAGCTAAAAGTATTAAAGACCTGATGGGCTTAATGGCTCACGAAGGATCTCACTCTTGGTATCAGCAGATGCTGGCTACCAATGAGTCTGTAAGACCATGGATGGACGAAGGATTTACAAGTTATGCAGAAGGCTATACTATGTATCAGCTGTTCCCTGAACAATTGCCTAATCCTTTTGTGGAAAGACTGGATGCGTACAGAAAATTTGTTAAAAAAGGGATTGAAGAACCTGCAGTATGGCTGGGAGATCATCATGACAACGGAACGGCGTATACCTATGCTTCTTATGTGAAAGGCGAGCTTTATCTGGTAGAACTAGCTTACATTATGGGAGAGCAAAATCTTGCTGAAACTTTAAAGCAATATTATGATCAGTGGAGCATGAAGCATCCTTCAGACAGGGATTTCCTTCATATTGCACAAAAAGTTTCCGGAATGGATCTGAAGTGGTTTCACAATTATTGGATCAATACAACGAAAACCATTGATTATGGAATTAAGGATGTAAAGTATGAAGCAAAATCTACTACCATTACCTTAGTTAATAACGGTCAGGTTCCTATGCCGATAGACTTTAGTGTGATGACAAAAGATAAGAAGGTGGTTACTTATCAGATTCCGTTGAATATGACACACACCTGGAAAGAAAAAGATGCGTATGGTGAGTTCAAAACAATGCCTTACTGGCCATGGACTCAGAAACAGTATACCATTACGGTTCCTTACACAAAATCGCAATTATCTGTGCTGGGAATAGACTTTAGCCAGAGACTTGCTGATGTAAATATGGAAGACAACTTTGTAGAAGTGAAATAACGTATAACAACATATAAAAATAAATCCCGCAGATGATTCCGCGGGATTTGTTGTTTCAAGAATATTTCCATTCACTTGGCCATTCCGGCACAAGTCTAATGATGGATTTTCCTACATCATTTTCTAAAATTGCACCTGATTAAAAAGTTTAAATAATTTGTATTGATTTATTGAGGTGAGATTAATAGAAATAAAGCTCGTCTGGTTCCGTGCAATGTTGTTTTGAATAAGGAAGAAATATAAAGGGCTTTTCTATGATTTTTTGTAAAGATTACTGAATGCCAAACTGCTGTACCATCCAGTGATTAGCATGGTTTTTAATAAGGTCTTTTTTCAGAACCTCATCTTTGGTATTTAAGTAGCTGTATACTTTTAAAGGAATGGAATCAGGATACTCCTTTAATCCGTTAGCTACCGTAATTTTTGCTTCTTCTTTCTTTTGACCGCTGTCCAGAGCCTCAGCTTTATAGATATAAATGATAGCCGGGATTTTTCCATAAACATTTTTGGTTTCATTTTCCAGCAGGTTCATTGTTTCCATCTGGAATTCAGGATTAGCTGCTTTTCCTGCCATTACAGTCTGGCTGATATGCTGTTGATACATCAGGAAAAGAAAAAGCAAATGAAGGTTTTTGGTATTGGGATCAGAAGCCGCTTTTTCAATCTTATGTATGGTTTCGGGGGTGATCTCATCATCATCAGCCTGAAGGCTCTTCTGATAAAACTCATCCATAAGATCATAGACTGTTTGATCATTAGAGTCAATACTTGACTGACTTTTTATTTTCTGAAATGTTTCTTTTATTTGTAGACTTGATTGTGCAAAAGCGGTCAAGCTGAAGCATAAGAAAATAGCCAGAATCAGATTTTTCATAGAGCGGTTCAAATGTTTTCCGCTTAAATATACTCATTTGTTCCAGAACTGAAAAAAGAAATAAGAAGGGCATCATAATTTAGTGGATAATCCAAAGGTTGTTTTTCCTAAAATGATTAATTTTAGGGCTGCAAAATTAACATAGGATTTCTTCTCTTTCTATTACAGAATGACCAGAAATTTCTTTTGAAAAATATGTCAATGAATTCAATCGTAATCAACGTAGGAAACAGTAATATCAGATTTGGTCTTTTTGATGATGATAATTGTGATATTTCTTGGGTAATCAATACAAAACCATACAGAACGGCGGACGAATTATACGTTCAGATGCTGATGCTTTACCAGACGTATAAAATAGAACCAAAAGAAATCCAAAAAGTAATTATTGGTTCTGTGGTACCCCAGCTCACCAAAGTGATGAGTGCTGCCATAAAAAAGATTCACAAAGTAAGTCCTGTAATTGTTGACAGTACAACGCCGTCAATTGTTCAGGCAAAATCTAAATCAAGAGGAACGGATATTTATGCCAATCTTGTAGCGGCTCATATGCTTTATCCTGGAAGAAAGAAGATTGTTTTAGACTTCGGAACAGCACTTACGGCAAGTTGTATTTCGGAAACCGGAGAATCTTTGGGTGTTATTATTGCCCCGGGCATTATTACTTCTCTGAATTCTTTAATCAGCCAGACTGCCCAGCTTCCGGAAATTGAGCTGAAGAAGCCTAAAACTGTTTTAGGATTGGATACGGTAAGCTGTATGCAAAGCGGTATGGTATACGGATTTTTAGGAATGGTAGAGGGCTTTATTGACAGAATAAATGATGAGGTAAATGACGATTGTTTTGTCATTGCAACAGGGGGTGTATCTCATGTCTATAAGCCTTTGACGAATAAAATTCATTTAATGGACAGGCTCCATACGTTAAAAGGACTTTATTTTCTGGGAAAAGATTTATAAATTTATCATATTAAGATCCGGGTTGAGCATAAGCAGATCCGTTGTCTTAGTTTCAACTGTAATATAATGAACAGATTTCCGACCTTAGAAACAGAAAGGCTCATTCTCTCACAATTGGAGGAGAAAGATATTCCTTTTATTGTTGAATATCTTCAGCATAGAATTTATTCCGATCTTACGTCTAATATCCCTTATCCTTACACAGAGAATGATGCCAGATTTTGGCTGACAATATCTCAGGAAGCTTTTGATGAGCAGATAGGATATACTTTTGCTATCCGTAATAAAGAAGGTCAGATTATAGGGGCTATCGGCCTTCATGACAGGGAAGATGATAAAGCGGAATTAGGATACTGGATGGCAATTCCTTACTGGAATAAAGGATATGTAACGGAAGCAGCAAAAGCAATTGTGGATTTTGGTTTTAAAGAGATGGGACTCAATAAAATTTTTGCTACTCATTTTCCACACAATCCTGCCTCTGGAAAAATCATGGAGAAAATAGGAATGGAACAGGAAGCTGTTTTAAGACAGCATGTCAAAAAGGACGGAGAATATCATGATCTTGTCATGTATGCTATTTTTAATCATAGAGACTGAGTACGTTAAATATTTCAATGCGATAAAAATAAAAGTCAGAGAATATTTCTACATTCTCTGACTCTTTTATTATCTAAATGACTTTATGTATTCTTAAAGATCTCCTGTACAAGAATCGCATTCTACCAATGGATAAACCCATGTACCATTAGAATCCTGGAAAGGCTGATTTCTGCATCCGATTTTTCTTACGCCATTGCTGTCTGTGTAAAAACATTGGTCAGGGCGGATACCTCCGTTAATTTTTGCTGTTTCTTTTCTTGATAATTTTTTCATAATATTTTAATTTGATTGTGATCAAATATACTTAATTATTCAATAAATCATATTTATTTTATTGGTTTTTCAAGTTTTTATGAAAAATAATTCTCTTTAAGGGGAGCCGCGTTATCTCTTACTTTTAAAAAAATCTTTAACAATCGTAGAACATTCTTTTTCCATGATTCCGGTTATCATTTCAGTCTTTGGATGTAAAGTAAGGTGTTTGTTGATAAACCCTCTTTGTTCATCTCTCGCTCCAATCACTACTTTTGAAATTTGAGACCAGGATAAAGCTCCGGAACACATTACACAGGGTTCCATTGTTACATATAGAGTGCAGTCTTTTAGGTATTTGCCTCCAAGGAAATTGGCAGCAGCAGTGATAGCCTGCATTTCTGCATGAGCAGTCACATCGTTTAATGTTTCGGTAAGGTTGTGAGCCCTTGCAATAATGCGGTTGTTAGAAACCACTACACATCCGATGGGGACTTCATCTTTTTCTAAAGCGGCTTCTGCTTCCTGCAGTGCCATTTTCATATAGTACTCGTCGGTAAACATTTAATCTGTTATTGTTAAAGTTAAGGGAAGTGTAAAGCGATAAATGGCAGGATCACCTTTTATGACTGCAGGAGAAAATTTTTCTGCCAGAGAATATAATGCAATTTCCGCTTGTCTGTTGAACGTGAAGTTATCACCCTGCGCATGAACATTGCTGACGCTTCCATCTTTTTCTACCATAAAAGCAACATCTGTCTTTATTGTTTTTTCCTGAGAATATACTCCGTCAACATACAGCAGATTGGCGACTTCCTGTCTCAAAGAATTGAGCCCTCCTGGATAATCGGCAACTTTTTCTATATCGGGAAGCTTTTCAGATGAGATTGCTTTGAGACTATTAATGGAACGAAGATCTTCTAAGTTTCGGACTTTCACCAACGCTCCAATTAATGCATTGTTTTCAATACTGTCCATTTTTTTCATAAAAAAAAGAAAATCACCTTTTATAGCAGATTTTTTTAAGGTATTGGATTCTTCATCAAATTTTTTCTTAAACTCTTTATTCAGCATACTTCTATGCTGATTATAATAGTTTTTCACAAGCCGGAATTCTTCTTTTTGCTGTGACAGACAAAAGGAAGAAATAAAACAGGCAAGGCAGATGAATAAAGTTCTCAATAGGCTATATTTATGTAAATATAACAAAAAAAATGAGATGTGATCGTATATATCAACTCTCCAGATATCGGTTCAGCGACTCCTGCAAATGAGTACGGATATCATCAACTAAACATTTAGGTTCCAGTACGGTAACTTCTTTTCCATAAGATAAAATTTCCTGCATAAAGTCATAGGTAGGGTGGAGGAAGAACTCAAAATAGATCTCTTCAGGTGTTTCTTTGGTTTCTTTCTGCGACTGATGAAGAGGGAAACTTTTGATATACTCTCCCTGATGGCGGCTGCATTTTAATACAATTTTCTCCGGTTTTTGTTCCGTCAGGTTCATAACACCAAATGCATTTTTGAAATGCTCTCTGAAGTTGTATTTGTACTTTTCTCTAAACTGATTCTTAGCCACATCCAGATAATTGATTCTGTCAAGCCCGAATGACTTCAGAATTTTGTCTTTGGTATCAATAGCGATGAGGTACCAGCGGTCTTTGGATTCTTTCAATGCCAAAGGATGTACCTTTCTGGAGGTCATCAGTTTGTTTTTGTAATTATAGTGCTCAAAAGTCACAACTCTTTTATTTCGGATGGCAAAGAAGAGGTCATAAAAATTTTCCACGCCAGTAGGTTTGCGGCTTTCGAAAAAGATAAAATCGGAAAAATTGGGATGGGTATTCATGGCATTGCTCACCTGGAATGATTCCAGTAGTTTTTGGTTGTATTCATCCACTTCCATGATCGGGCGGCTTTCAATATAATACCTGTTGTCCCCCTTTTTTTTATTATGAATAGAAAGATTGAAAAGATCAGAAATTTCACGAATATCCCTTTGCAGAGTACGGATAGAGTAGCTCTTGATGTCCGCATCCTGGAATTCAAAAGAGTTTAAAAGATAGTCCTCCAGCTGAGAATAGGTAGCCGGAGAACTTTCTAATCTTTTAATAATTAAGGCATATCTTGTCAGATAAAAGTCTTTCTTCATAGTAAAGTTTTGTAA
Source organism: Chryseobacterium sp. MEBOG06 (assembly GCF_021869765.1). Taxonomy (NCBI): domain Bacteria; kingdom Pseudomonadati; phylum Bacteroidota; class Flavobacteriia; order Flavobacteriales; family Weeksellaceae; genus Chryseobacterium; species Chryseobacterium sp. MEBOG06. The sequence continues at coordinate 125,543 of NZ_CP084580.1, forward strand.
GACAAATATATGTGCTTAATGCGACAAAAGGTGTCGTGTTTTATTTTTTTATTATAAACTTATTGCCCGTAATCTATGAAGGAACTCTTATTTATGAACATATGGAATGAAGTAGGAGTAACTTCTATCTTTGAAATAGGACTATTGGAAATAACAAAAGTGGTTTTATTATTTTGTTCATTTTCTGTAAATGGCTTCCCTTGCAAATTAATTTTTACCATATCTTTGAAAACCTGAGAAGGTGTTTGAAACTCCATAAATAAGTTATCCAAATATTCAGTATTTCCTCCGAAGTCAGTTTTTACACCATCTTTAAAATCGAATTGTATTTTTTTGATATCTTTTCTTTTTGATGATTCTTTTTTTGTTTTCATGTCATAATCTACAATTCCTGTCCAGATAGGTAAAGGATTTGCATACTTTTCCTTAAAAATTAGTATTAAAGTAGAAATTAATTCAGAGAGAGAGCATTTTAATAATAATTCTTCCAATATCTCTTCTTTATTTAAATTCTCCATTGCTTTGGGGTCATACTTTTGTTGATCTAATACAATAGCTCTGTATTGTTTTGGTGTTACATAATATAACACATCATAATCTTTTTTTGTTATCATTTTATAATTTTTTATAATGAATATATTCAACCCTGTTTTTTAATTTCATATGTTTTAACGGATTTCTGTAATATTAAAATCGTTTTTCATGATCTTATTTATAAGACGAATATATGGGCTTAATGCGACAAAACGTGTTGTGTTTTATTTTTCCCAGGCATAATTTCCATTTTTATCAATCTCAATCTAAGATTCCTCAGGAAAGATTAATATGGATAAAGGTTTTCCATCTTTATCATTTATCATTATTATGTAATTTTCATACATTTCATTAGGAGGGAACCCTTTTGAATAATCATACCATCCATCCCAATAATCCATATTCAATTTATTATCTTTATCTTCTTTCTTCCAAAAATTTAATTTTATAGGGTACTGATCGTTATGATCTAATTTTAAATCTTGATAAACCTTTGCTATGGTTTTTTTATCTGGACTTCTGTATGTTTCATGATGATCGGGTTGAGTACATTAAAATGAGTTGATAATATATAGCCAGCCTAAGATATGCTTTCTACTGAGCAAAATAATAAAAACAGCAGTAAAGTTACTGCTGTTTTCGTCCAAGAGTTTTACTTTCTGTGTTTTATATTTTTAAGGTACTTTGGTTATTTGTAATCAAAACGGTCTTCGTCCGGATACCAGTAGAGGTCTAAACTTGGTGTCATTGTTCCATTTTCATAAGATTTTATGTTGTCCTCTAAAGTTCCCAAAGAACCAAAGCTTACTACTCTTTCCGTTTCTTTTTCCACTATAAAAGGCCCTGAGCCGACAAGAGCTGCAGTAGATCTCCTTTTAAAATATATTTTTTAGAATTGAAAAAAAAATATTACCATATGGCTTGTTTAAAATGGCATTAGGAATAATCATCGTCTCAATATTCTTTGCCACTATTTTTCTAATAAAACGGTCTGCTATTTCTAGCATTTCTTTGTCTGTTAGCATAAATAAGATATTTTTTATTTTTCATGAGCTTCTGTATGGAAATCCGATAATCATGTAGAAATAATAACTATAAAAGAGATTTTGTTTACATATTCACAGGGTCAAAAAAACCATCTTCATCTTCTTCCAATTGCAATAATTTATTTTTATCACTTTTATAAAGCTCGATATTTTCCTCTACAGAAATAGCGGTCATCATACAGTATACATTTAGTGTTTCTTTATCAATAATAACAGGTCCGTTTCCGGCCAATGCATTAGAAAAATCATTGTTTACATCTTTTAGTTGCCAATAAAATACCCATCCAAAAGGATGCTCTTGTGTAAGATTATCATATATAATTATATTGGGTTTTCCCAAATCGTCCAAATTCGAAGGTTATTTTCATAATCTACAAATCGCTGCATTTTTGCCTTTGCTTGTTCTTTTGTATACATGATATTTTATGTTCGTAAGAATTGATAATTCTTTTAAACTAATTTTTTTTAATTGTCTATCAAGAAACTTAATTACTCTTTTTTATTTTATTGGTGACATTAAAATATTCTTTTCAATTTTTGCCATTTAGAAGAAACTCTTCCAGCTATTAATAGTAGCTGGAGAAGTTTTTATCTTTTAATAATTAAAGCATCCTTATCAGATGAAAATCCATTATGATCTTATTTTATAATATGGATTTAATGATACAAAATATAACGTGCTATTCTTTCTATTTATCCAGTTTATGATTATATGTATTAATAGAATTTTGGATATATTCAGTAAAGCTATTAGCTATTTTTCTATGAAATTCTTTCGAGTCCATACTGTCATCCGTATATCCTTCCATATCAAGCCCATAAACGGGAGGATTGTCTCCTTCATCAAAAAATATATAATGGATGTAAATAGAACCATCAGACTCTGCAATTGTCCAGAAATCTCGCTTAATTATATTTTGTAATCCATAATCTTTTAATTGTTCTTTGGCATTTTCATTTGCGGATTCCAAAAAATCAAAGGTTCCTCCTAAACCTGTATTTGAGTTATGAATAGGATAAAAGTGCTTTCCCGTTAATTCCAAAAATTCTTTATAAGCTTTTGGAAATTCTTTATTAATTTTTATTTCCAATTGATTTATTGAAGCAAGAGAAACATTGCTATTGTTCCATTTATTTTTTATAAGATATTCATTAAGTTCTTTAAAATATTGTAAGCTCATAATAATATTATATTTTTAGTGTTTATGTTTTTGTAAGAACATTTCAAAAGTTTCATTATTGTAGACGGGCTCAATAATATTTTTACTGTTTTTATACATAGGCCTTGCTATCGTAATTTGAGATTTAGGGTAAGTTATTGCACGGCTGAGAATTTCTCTTTTACAGACATTACATGGATCATAAGTAGTGAGAATTCTTAATTTTATTTCTAATTTTTCTATATCAATATTATGTTCTGTTGCAATTCTAGCAATATCTTCATCGACTAATGCTGTAATTTTTACTTCTGAATCATCAATTCTTGATCTGGCAGGTTTTAGGGCACTGTCTTTAAAAAATTCGCCTTCAACATTTTCTACTGTTTTTTCAATGCCTTTTCCATTACTCATCAAATCTTTTTTAGAGGCACTTGCCCAATAATCTTGCTTAGAAAAAATTACTCGGCCATTATGAGTTATTTCCAATTCGGCATTTGCAATATTTGTAAATTGAGCTTTTCCACTTTTTAATTTTGTTAGAATTTTGATTTCTTCAAATGATAACCCTACCTTTTCAATCCTATTTGATAGTTTTCCATAATACCACTCGTATTTTACTTTTCTAAAGTCCAATCCGGCTCTTTGTCTTTGAAAACTTTTTCTGGCTTGGTTTAATTTAGCTTCTATTTTACGTATATTAGGATCTGTAGACCTGAATTTTTTTCTTTCTTTTATTTTCTCATCCAATACTTTTCTAGGATCCTTTTCAGCGCCTTTTTTATTTGAAATCTTATCATCTAATTCTTTCTCTGCAGCCTCAAAAGCTTCTTTAGTTTCTTGTCTTGCAGACTGCTCTTCTAATTTCTTAGTAAAATCATCAGATTGCTTTCTTAGTGATTCATAATAGCCATCTAAGTATTTTTGATATTCTAAATCTTTTTCAGCTGTAGTGGCTGCTTTTTTTAATACGGAAGCCTCTTCAGCTGTTTTCGCTGCTCTTCCGGCTTTCAGGGCAGGAACCAGGAAGGTAAGTATATCGGGAGTAAGTTCTCCCAACTTTTTATACCAATAATATTGATTGGTGCCGTACTTCAAATACCAATCAGGGAATTCTTTTAATGCTATAACAAGTTTTGTCCAAAGCTTCTTTATAAAATCTTCAAAGTTAAAAACAAGTTCATTTAAAAGGTTCTCAAAAGCTTCCCCTAGGGCATCAGTAAGTACAAAGCCGATACCATCTCTTGCGATCATCATGACTAAAGAGACCAAATCTATAAGCCCCGCTACAAATTCTAAACATCCATTCCAAAGACCTACTAAAAAAGCATTGAGATTGTAAATCTCGTTAAGAATTTCTCCTTCGGGCAAAAACTCATCTAGTTTCTTTAGGCCATCATCTAATAAAGAAGAAAATTTTTCAAACAAATATAATAAAACATTGTTCAGAATTTCCTTAAATATTTTTTCTACGATTAGGTCATTTTGATCAGGTTTTAATAAGCTGTCAATATGTTGTTTAAATTTACTTTTTATTAATTCCTTTATTTCTTCTCTATTTTGAGGAACGATTACGTTGGGTAAAAAAGCAGGAGTAAAGTCTTTATCCAATAAAGCATTCCAGTATTTTTCCTCTTCATATTTTTTAGTTCTCATCCAGTGAGATACTTCCAATATTTTTTTAGGAATATTTAAACCTAAATATTTGTCTCCTTGTAAAAAAAGTAGAAACCATGACATATCATCAAATTTCTTTTGATTAAAATCATATTTGATAGCTTTTACTAAAAGATCTTTTAGTTCTTTTGTATCAAGTTTTACTTCTTTACTGGCCTGAACAAATTCAAGATTTGAGTTGTTTTTTACTTCAAAGGGCCGTTTTAGAAATTCTTCAGCTAACTCTTCCTCGTCTGTTTGCCCGAAAAAAGGATATTGAAAGTGAAGTTTTTTTATTGCTTCTGCTCCTAGTTTCACCCGAACAATTTTTCCAAAATCAAATTTTCCATCATCGGTTTCAATAAAAAATATAATTTCATTATTATCGGGTTTAACTTCGGGATTTGCATATTGCTTTAAAACTTCCTGACCGTCAGGGTTGGCATAGACTTTAAATTTTATATCCCCCCAATCCTCGCTGATTGTGTTGTTGTGAAGTGCTGCTGCTGAATAATTAAATTTTTTGGAAAGGTCTATAATACTGAAATTGGATTCATTTAAAATTCTTGCCGGGCCATAATCTGCAATAGCCCAGGAGGGTAATTGTTTTTCCCAATATTGTCCAAATGGACTATTTTTAAATGCGCTTATTTCCTCAAAAGTATTTTTTTTATTGTTAAAGAAGTTTTGTTCAAGTAATCCATTTTGAATATTCTCTTCTGAAAGTAGCTTAGATATGGATAGATCGCTGCTCCCTTTATTGTTTAATATATCTAAACTCATTTTGTGATTTTTAGGTTAAAAAAAGACAAGGATTTTACTCCTTGCTCTTAATTGATTGCTTTATTCAAAGGTTCTTTGCTTACTGATGAGGTCATTCTCCGGAAAGATCATCGTAAGTTTATTGTTTGAGTAATGGTCCTTTATCGTCTCTTCATCCAGTACGAGAAGATCCAGATAATAATCTTGATCAATTAATACGTAAGCGTTTTTCAGTTTACATTTAGCCTGAACCAAAACATCCCAATCTTTTCCTTCCAGAGTATCCCATTCTTCAAAAGGAACCCTGCCTCTGCTACCGAATAGAAATATCTTTTCAACAGCAGTAATGTCATCAATCTTGTCCTTTAAGGTTGTGAGGATATAAGGCAGCACTTTTTCGTGCTGCCAAATAGCCTCGAGTTTTACTCGACTCATGGTTTTATGTTTTTAGAGAATTAAATTAAGAATCTTGATAGAGGTAGTTTTTCGTGATACTCCTGAAAATCAATAAGTTTGTCGTCTTTGTCAAACAGTCTGTTTGAAGAACCGGTGAAAAAGTCATCAGCGAATTTCAGATAGTTAATTCCATCAGTTGTAAATGATAATGTATCTGACATTTCTGAATAAGGAGGTTTTACAAATTTGAAGTTTTTGATTTTGTCTATATCCACTCGAATGGTAACTCCATTTTCAGGATTGGCAAATGCTTCAATTCCCTCTATTCTGGAAAGGCCACCAGCCAAATCGCCATAAAGCTTCACCAAAGAATCTGTTTTAGACCATTTTGCATCTCTTACGACTTCAATGGTTTGTCCCATACATTCATATTTTCTGGGGAATTCACCTGCATCATCAAGATCACCAACGGTTTTATAAGAAGCCGTACTATCTAACTGTTTTAGTGAAAACTGGATCTGCTTAGTGCTTGATTTAGTTCCCATTAAAGAATTATCTTTTACGAAATTACTTTCAGTGATCACATCTCCCGGAACTTCAAATTCGTTAGGATCTTCAGCAGTGAAAGGTAAAGCGTGACCTACTTTTAAGCCGATGCTCTCTGCCTGTAAAATGTTTAATGGAGTTGGAAGTCTTGTAATCCATGCTTTTCCTTGTTTTACACCTTTAGGCTGCTTCATTTCATCCACAATAGACATATAAAGTGAATCTCCGATTACGGGTACTTCACCGCCATTCCAGATTTTTCCGGTTGCCATATAGAACTGCACTGCATCTTCAAATCCTGGACGAACAGTAGCTACAACTCTTGCCATTCCACTTTGAAGGAAGGCTCTGAACAGAGGATCTACATCTTCAGCCTGATAAAGGTTGGCCCATTCTGTTTTGTTTGCCCAATAGTAAGGATACAAATAGTAAGAAAGGTTCTCCCATTCGAAGGCCTGTTCCATAAATTTCAGGAAGGCTGTATATTTATCAAGTGTTGAAGACAGGTCTGTTTCGTAGTCTGTAAAGGTACTTCCTGTAGTTAATCCTGCCATACCATATCCGTGGGTAGAATTGGCTGCTCTGTTGATCATATAGGAGATACAGTTTTTACGAAGCACTGTATTTTCGATTTGACGGTAGAATCCAGGGTTGGTTCCTTTGATTTGGATACCTGTTGCTTTTTCTTCGGCTATTTTCTGCTCATAGATGGCTAATGCTTTTTCATAGCTGTCAATAATCGCTTTGAATGTTTTCTGTAACCACGCGTTTCTTGCTTCAGTAGTTAATTCCAGGTTCAGCTTTAACGTTCCCTGCATAATTGGACTTTCTCCGGTTGCAAAACTAAATTCCAGTTTATTTTTGATATTTAGAGTTGTCGTTGCTCCGCTTATCTGAGTGCTGTTTGGTGAAGTAATCCAGTTGGTTCCCTGTCCTCCAATAGTCATGAATGCCTGATGAGCTCCTTTGAAGCCATGTGGATAAGTCTGGAAAGTATAGTCAACAGTTTTTAATAAATATCCTTCCGGAACTTCTACTTCTCCGTTTCCATTGACGATCTGAACTTTGTCATCATCTTTTCCTCCGAAGTTCCCGTCACGCCCACTGAATGATTTACTGATCGCAAAAGCATCTGCTGGTCTTTCATCAATTTCGGCATTATATTTACTTACCCAGTGTTTTAAGGTAGCATCGTTATTTAAAGAAGCATAATTCTCCATGGTCAGAGTGCTTGCTTTTCTTGGGTCTTCAGGTTTTACAAGATCGCTTTTTGTAGCTGAATTATCCAGGGTCATCCCCAATGTATGAAGCTTTGCCGGCTGAGGAATCATAAATTCAAACATCAGACGTTTTCCGTAATTATAGATCTGATTTTTCATAAGCTTGTCTACCCAGCGGAAAACACCCACTACATGTTTGTCTCCTTTGGTATTGTCAAAGCCGTGTTTATTGTTTTCTTCAAATTCTTCAATGATTTTTTCAATTCTTTCTTCATGAACTTTAGTCACTACTCTGTCTAGTGCTCTTGCGGTAATATCCTGTGCCTGAGTTACTGCCTGTCTTGTACTTTCCTCTTTAGAAGAATGATTGGCGTATCCTCCCGCAACTCCAGTACTAAATGATGCTCCGCCAGTCATTTCCCATTTGGCATCAAAGTGTGCCTGTACATTGGTATCTCTGGATTCCTGAAGCATTTTGGCGATTTCACTCTGCATTTCAAATCTTGTTGCAGTCGTTGTATCGGTAAGCTTTTCTCTTTCAGTATCAGAGGAAGTCGTGCTTGTATTTTCGCTTCTTCTTAGCCTTCTTGTCGCTTTTTCACGATATTCACGTGCCATTACATTTTCAATGTGGGCAACTTCTCCTTCTACATAGGCGTGGGTAGTTTGCTCCACCTTAAGATAATCTGCAATACCAATCTGCTTGAATCCGAATCCTGAAGGGATGTAAGAATCATCTGGCTGCTGCTCAACAGGGTCTTTAACTTCATTTACTAATTCAAAAGATGAAGAGTAGCAGGACTTCATGGTGATAATCCTTGGTTGGAAAGCGGTTACTTTACCATTGGTGAATGTAATTTTAACATCCATTGTGAAGTTTTCTGTCTGAGTGATGTATACTCCATCTGTTGTAGGACTTGCTAATAGTTTACTTAAAAAGATCTTATTTCCGACACGGCTTTTTTCAAAATATGTTCCGGAAATAGGGCCTGCATTGGTGTAAAAAGTATAACTCATGCTGGCTACATTCCAGGAAGCATCAGGGACGTCAATGGATAAATCCAGAGAGGTGAATCTCATGATAAATTTCGGACATAGCTGATAAGTAAAAGGAATGGTTTCTACTCTTGAAACAGGAAGAAGAACTCCGCCAATGCTGGTGTAGGTTTCAGAATTATCCATCATATTGTCCAGGATGATTCTATTGGCCTTTTCAGAGGCATTTGAGATAAGATCTTTTACCTCATTGAAGGTATTTCTGCCTGCCAATAAGCTGTCGATCATTCCGCTATTATCAATTCTTCCTTTATCTCTCCCTGAAAAATCATATTCTAAAAGAGATAGCATGGTATCAACACTGTCTGGTTTTAAAGTGTTTGCCAGTGTTTTTCCTTCAATTTCAGAACGGAATGAGAAGTCGAATTTATCAAGTTTTGGATAAGGAATTTCTTCTGGCCTCTGGCAAGGGTCTGCTGGGTTATAGGGCTGATCAGGTTTTCTGATTTCGCAGAATTTTCTTCTTGCTTCTTCTACACGTGCATAATAATCATCAATAATATTCTGGTTGGCGTTATTGTACTCTTTTTCTTCAGATTTATATTGTTTCTCATATTCTTTCTTGTATTGGGTTTCAATAAGAGAAAGCTCTTTTGTTAATGCATTGTATCTGCTCAATAGGGCTTGGGCTTCCTGGATTTTTTGTTGCTTTTCCATATAAGCCGAAGGTGCGGTTTCTTCCCCTAGCTCTTTTTCTGCCATTTTTGAAGCAATACCAATTGGGTTCGTATTGGGTGTGTCCAACATCAGTTCTCTTGGAATTAAAACTCTTGCTGACAAAAGATCTCTAACATCTTCTTCATTGTAGGTTACTTGATCAGGTTGAAGAGTGTGTGCTGCAAGTAGAATCTGCATCAACCCTTCTTTTACATAGAAATCCTTTTGAGTGACAATCTGATAAATTAAATTATTCCATAAATTGACAAGATTAGGAAAAGCGTAAGAGGAAGAAATTGTTACTTGTCTTATTTTTTCATTAAGTTGGTTCTGAGTACAGTTATCTTTGTTTTTGGCAAGCCATAAAGCATAGTCATATACTACTGCATATAATTGTTTCAGAGTTTTAGCATCTGGAATAAAACTGCTGTTTTGCTTATAAATTTCGGCTCTTTCCTTCAGTACTCTTTGTTTGGAACCAGAATTGGCTACTACAGGTTTATAGAAAGAGTCATCATTTTTTAAGCTGTCTGGAATTCTGATGAATTTTTTATATTCTTTCTTTTCATCAGGCAGTTGCGGACTTCTTAAGTTTACAAACCTGAAGAGTGTTTGTGATGGTGTATTATCAGCTGATGAACCAGCTGCTTTATTTTCAGAATTGTTCATTTTGTAATTTTGGTTGGTTTTATAAAGGGTAAGATTTGAAGTTTCTTTTTAATAGAGTATCTTCAGTATTTGGTCTTGTTTTTTTAGGTGGTTTCAGACAAAGATTTCCACCGTTATTCTTGATTTTCAAAATCATATTTTATTATTTTCTATATAGATTTTAAGACATAGTTCTGGCTGTTCAGCATTTTTGTGAATGGTGAATTCAAAGGAGTTGGGAAAGTTTAATGAGACTGCTGAATGTATCGTATAGAAGTATAGAGACTTCAAAAGTAATGATGAACAGCGTCAGAACTTGTCGTGTTTAAAGTATTATTTTATAATTGATCTTCTTCAAGAATATCCTTTTCAAAATCTTCTCTGAAGAAGTTTTCTATGTCATTGAGATCGTTTTCATAATCCATCTCAGCATTTTCGATATCACTCCATTGTATGGTATAAAGATCTTTATCGAATAATGTATTTGTATCGTAATCTGGTGTTTCCATGTTTTGTGTCGTGAGGTTTTGGTTAGAGTTTGAACATATTTCAGGCTGTTCAGCATGGGTGAATGTTGAATTCAAAGGCTTTTTAAAAGTTTTTATTGATTGTTATTTTGTGTCTTTTTGATACTCCAAAGATAGTGGAGTGATGCGTCAAAACTTGACGTGTTAAAAAAATATTTTTTATTTTTTTAATATAATCTTCAGCGCTTATAATTGCTATTTATAAGGTGAAAAGCTTATACTTTGTTTTTGATGAGCTTCTGCACAATTTGATTCAGTGTTTCCCTGTTGTCATCAATATAACTTAATCCGGCCTGTATCAGATTTTCAATATTGGACCTTCTTACATTATCCATTGCCGGAGAGGCATTTTTCAGTGAAGGATTCAACCGGAAATAATTTTTCTGATTTCTTAATCCCAGGGTATGAAACATTTGTCCCAACTGATAATCCACTGTTTCTGCATTGGCAGACATCAGGATATCGATAATGGGGCTTACCCAACCTATCTTTCCCGCCTTTTCCAATCTTTTGAAAGAATATGGCCTGGCTTCAATTCCGGTTCCGATAGAAATAATAATCATATCATTGACACTGGGGCGATTGGCCTTCTGATGGGTTTTTAAAACCTCTGCAAAAGGAATTTTTCTGGCTTCTGCATAAGCGCAAAGCGATGGATTATTGGCGAACATTCCGCCATCTATCAGACTGAAGATCTGCCCATACATAGATTTGACCTGTACAGGACTGAAGTAGGTAGGTGCTGCTGAAGTTGCTCTGCAGACATCTTTCACAAAAAAATTATCTGTGCTGAGGTTGGCTGTCCAGGAATTGAAAAGTTTTGCTCTTCTGTTCCCTATATCGTAACTTGTGATTAAACATGGTTTTATTAATTCTTTTAATTCTAAATTCCCAAAAAAGTCATTTAAATTTTTTTCAAGGGCTTCCTGGGGAATTCTTTCATTCAATAATCCGAATGGATTAACCAGTTTTTCCCAAAAGGAAACCTGGAAGATGTCACCGCCCTTTTCTGCATACAATTCTAATCCTTTCTGGATAGAATATTTTGCTTTTCGGGTTTCATCGGGGCATAGAATAATAGATGCAATCAGGCCTCCTGTACTGCTGCCCGCTACCAGATCAAAATAATCACCAAGTTTGGCACTTGGTTTATCATAAACCTGAAGCTGCTCTTCTATGTAGCGTAGAATAATGCAGGTAATAATCCCTCTTATTCCACCCCCGTCCAAAGAAAGAATGGTTATCTTTTTCATGTTGTTTTGTTTTTTCAAAAGAAATATTGTAACAGCTTTAGACAAGTAAAACCAATAGATTTCCGTAAAAATGGCTATTGGTTTTAGCTGGTTATAATGAGTGCTAGTGGTGTTTCTTTTATAAAGCAAAGATAGATGGCGTAAGCGACAGAACTTGACGTGTTTTAATTATTTAAAAATAAAAGAGTATTAAAAAATGACATAATTCTGTTTATCACGAGGCATTTTCAAAAGCATTCTCCAGCTTGTTTTTATAAGTCCTTTTTTGGATGGGATATTCTTTTTTTCAAAGTGGGGAAGATCTTTGAAGGTTTTCCAGTTGCCGCCCCAGTCCCATCCGTGTTTTGCGAAAATCTTCACGCATTCATACCAGTCTGCAACCTTATCATTATCCCAGTCTTTTGCGGTGTCCCAGCTTGCTGTTTTTCCGTCAATCATCAGGCAGATATCTACTGCCAGACCATAATTGTGTATACTTTGCCCGGCTTTAGCATTCGTTACTTTTTTCCCGGAAGTAATTCTTCCTATAGCATATAACTTTTCCTGTTCCTCAAAAGATCTCAATCCCTGAGTGATTCTGACTTTTGCTCTTCCGGTGAGTGCTTCATTACATTCTTTAATAATTTGTATCACTTCATCTCTTACAATGGGGTGAAGCTTCTGAATTCGTTCTGATGTTACTTTATCCATGATGTTATTTTTATAAAACAAAAGTAAGGCTGAAAAGCGACGAAACTTGACGTGTTTTAATTAAAATTTTAAAGTTTTTTCTATTGTATTCGATCAAAAAATAATAAAAGATGATTTTTAACTTTTTAAAATCAAATAGAAGTAGTAAATATGACTAATAGAAAACACAATTCTGTATGCATACGATTTTACCCTTCTTTCTGGCGATGATTGCGGCCATCGTCTTATTGAATATGTGGGCTGCCAGATTGAAAATTGCCTATCCGATTTTACTGGTTGTATTTGGACTGCTTGTAAGTTTTGTACCCGGCTTACCAGTTGTGAAGATAAATCCGGATCTTATCTTTTTTATTTTCTTACCGCCTTTGTTATTTGAAGCTGCATGGTCTATTTCTTTTAAAGAAATGAAAAAATGGTGGCGTATTATTGGAAGCTTTGCTTTTCTGGTTGTCTTTTTTACCGCACTTACGGTTGCAGTAGCGGCTAATTATTTTATTCCCGGGTTTACTCTTGCGCTGGGGTTTCTTTTGGGAGGGATTGTATCCCCGCCTGATGCTGTGAGTACAGGGGCAATCATGAAGTTTGTTAAAATACCCGCCACCACTTCTGCTATTCTCGAAGGAGAAAGTTTACTAAATGATGCTTCTTCGCTGATTATTTTCCGTTTTGCACTGATTGCAGTGGGAACAGGGCAATTCATATGGCAGGAAGCTTCATTGGAGTTTTTATGGACGGTTATCGGTGGTGCAGGAATAGGGCTGCTGCTAGCCTGGATTTTTGTACAGGCACACAAGCGTCTTCCTACAGATGCATCGTCAGATATTGCCCTAACACTTATTGAGCCTTACCTGATGTATTGGATTGCAGAACAAATTCATTGTTCCGGTGTTCTGGCGGTTGTTTGCGGTGGGTTATATATGTCTAATAAGCGGATGTTTTTTTTAAACAGTACCAGCCGTATAAGGGGCTACAGTGTGTGGGAAAGTTTTGTATTTATTCTGAACGGGATCGTATTTTTACTTATTGGCCTGGAACTTCCTGAGATTGTAGGAGGGTTACGGGAGGAAGGAATTCCACTGGGCACTGCAATTCAATATGGAGTATTGGTGACGGTGATTCTTATTGCTTCCCGGATCATAAGTTCATATGCTGCAATGGTCGCTACTTTGATTTTCCGGCGCAGTGTGGCGCCAAGGGCGTCTTCGATGAGAAGAAGTTTGATGATGCCTCTTTTACTGGGATGGACAGGGATGAGAGGTGTTGTTTCGTTGGCTGCTGCTTTGGCTATTCCGATTACTCTGGAGAATGGTACCCCTTTCCCGAATAGAAACCTGATCCTGTTTATTACTTTTGTGGTCATTCTGCTCACTCTTTTGGTACAGGGGCTTACATTACCTTATTTTATAAAATATGGACATGCATTTGATGATTTTATAGATGATGAAAAAGAAAGGCTGGCTAAACAGGAGGTCAAGCAGAAATTAAAGCAGCATGTTTATCATTTTCTTAAAAACAAACATGAAAACGCACTCCACAGTCATGCCGGCATTGAGAGAATCCTGAAACACTGGGAAGAAAAGAACGATGCCAATAACACGGATTGGATGGATGAAAATGTACGAACTGTTCTTTTCGAAATGCTGGAAAGCCAGAGGCAGTTTCTATCAGAACTCAATAAAGATATTTCGATTAATGAAGAGATTATACGTCATCAATTGTATCAGATTGATTTGGAAGAGGAAAGGCTAAGAATGATTTGATGATAGAGTATATGTTTTCCGCATTATTGAAATGAATATTTTTGTAGGTACTTTTGAAAAATTAATATGAGAAATAAGAATATGAAGATTCTATTGAATGTTTTACAATCTATTTATATCAGTAGTTTCTTATTTTTTTTATTCTATTTGTTAATGATATTGACAAGTAGCCATACAATTCCGTTTCAAACGTATTTTAAAATTGGAATTACAGGATTTCTTTCAATAATGTCTTATTTACTTCTCCATTTTTTAAAAAAGAAAAATAAATAAAGTGTAATAGATCATAGTTGTTTTTTTATCTCCTTTCATACTTCCAGTTTCTTCCTTTACCCTCAGCGATCCATTCCAGAGCCTGATCCATTCTTTTATTTCGGGTAGCTTCTGTTTTGGCATCTGCAATCCAGGTAATATATTCTTTTCGGAAGGATGGAGAAGCCTTTAAAAATATGTCAAGGGCATTCTGATTAGCATTTAAAACATTTTGAAAATCATCAGGAATTTACATTTCTGTTTTGGAAGGAGCTGCTTTTTTCATGGTGACACCCATATCCGTAAGCTCCATGGCTTCTTTAATCGCCTTTTTCAGCTGAGGTTTGGGTGGAAGATCCCCGATCAGCGAAATTTTTCCTAAACTGAACATCGAGTTTTTCTCAATATCCTGCGTGATCTCCTGCATGGTTTTCATCTCCCTTTCCAGCCAGAATCCAAAGGTACAATGCTGCTTAAAGGAAGCCATTGCACAAAGATTTTTTCCTTTATAGATAAAATGGGGAAAGCTCCACTTCATGGTTTCTTCGGCATCAGGACAGAATTCATGAACGGTTTCACGGATGTAATGCAGAATAGGTTTTGCAAAATCCTGTGATTTTTCAATGTATGCATCAATTTTAGGACTATATTTCTCCATCGTATTTATTGGAATAATTGTACAATCTCATTGACAAGGAATTTTACCTGATCAGGTCTTCCCCTGTCATTTTTAGGGTTGTTGGAATAACTTCCGGTTTTTACAATAACCATGTTATACTCCGGAACCATAATGATATATTGTCCCTGCAATCCCAGAAAATAATAATGTTTGATGGGATTGTCATGATTGATCCAAAGTCCCATTCCATATATGTTTTCAGACTTCCCGGTAGGAGTTCTCATCTGTTCGATAAAATCAGAATTAAGAATTTGCTGATCCCCGGATTTTCCGTTATCCAAAAATAGCTGTCCCAGTTTGGCAAAATCTCTTGCATTGGAATGAATACAGCAATAAGTTTTTTCCATGCCGTAGTCATCTGTGCTCCATTTTGCATTTTGTTCCATTCCCAGCGGGATCCAGAATTTTTCAGATAAATAAGTTGCTAAGGGCTGATTGAGCGCTTTTTTTAGAGCAAAACCAAGAAGCTGGGTTGCTCCGCTTTGGTATTCAAATCGTATCCCTGGTTCTTCTTTAAACCTTCTTGAGAATACAGCCTTTACAAGACTTTTACCATAATAGGCTTTGGCGTTAGGTAGAAACGGATTGTTGTAATTTTCATCCCAGTCCAGTCCGGCTTCCATTTGGGCGAGATTTTTAAGCGTAGTCTTATTACCAAAAGGTTTCTCTTTAAACTCCGAATAGAAATCGGAAAGTTTTTTATCAATAGATGTAATAATCCCTTCTTCTAAAGCTTTTCCTAAAAGCAAAACCGTTACAGCTTTGGCCATAGAGAAAGAATTAGTTTGTGAAAGCTGATTATAGCCTTCCCAATACTGTTCATGCAGGATTTTACCATTTTTTATCACCACAAAAGCAGCTGTTTTGGAGTGTATTAAGTCTTCAACTAAATGTTTAGGTAGTTCGGTCTTGTTGTAACCCGGATCTTCTTCCCAGAGTACAGGTTCCTCTGTAGCAATAGGATTGCTGGGGAAAAGATATCCATCATCAATATAGGCGCTGGATTTTCCTCTAAGATAGGTTTTGGAAATACCACTAAACAAATAATCATATCCCAGAAAGTAAGCAGCTGCTGCACCTGCTACAGCTCCGCCTATCATATATTTTAATATTCTCATGTTTTATGAATCGGTGTCTAACAAATTTAGAATAATTTGATTATAAAAATTAAAATGAATTGGCAAATACGTTATTTTTGCTTTTATTGATGAAAAACATGACCAGAAAACTGATCGCATTATGGTGTCTTTTTCTTTCTGTGATGGGAATTGCACAGATTTATAAACCAATGGACACGGCAGATTATACACAGAGAAAAGTATTTTTGACAAAATTTGTCGGAAATAATGAAGCGACTGTTAAGAAGATAAAGTCGCAATATTCCGGGAAAACAGGTTCGGAATTATCTAAAATTTACAAAGAATTCGGTGCTGATTTTGAAAAGCAGGTGAAAAATAAGGACTTTATCTTCAAGTCTGATTTTGAAATGAGTATAGAGTCTCTGATTCAGCGCCTTAAAAAGAATAATCCAAAAGTGCCCCAGGACCTTAAAATTTTAGTGGCCAAGGATAATACACCTAATGCATACTGTCTTGCAGACGGAACTTTTGTGATTAATATGGGGCTCTATGGCTGGCTGAACAATGAAGAGGAGATTGCTGCTGTTATTTCACATGAGCTGGGACATAAAATAGAAGAGCACTCTATGAAAACATTTTTAAAAATCATAGAGCAGGATAATCTGGATAAAATTAGAGTTCAGGACATAAAATCTACAACGGAAAATAGAAGCCAGAGCCAGAATCAGAAAGCTTTTGATATATTTAAAAATACTATTTATAAAAAAGGGGAGGAAAGAAGACAGGCTGAAATGCAGGCGGACTCTCTGGGATATGTGCTCTTTAAGAATAGTGATTTTAAGAAAGGAGAATATATAAATGCCCTTCAAAAACTGAAGGATTTTGATACGATTTCACCCAGAGAGCTGAAGCCAGAAACGTATAAAAAACTTTTTGATCTTCCTAAACAGGCTTTTAATGATAAATGGATGAAAAAGGAAGATTTTTCACTTTACAACTATAATTTTTATAAAGAAAAGCTGAACAAAGACTCTCTTGCCTCACATCCTGAAGTTTCCCGAAGATTGGAGATGCTAAAAAAAACGTTTCCGGAGCTTAAAACTCCGATGACTCCGGAGAAACCTTCCGATTTATTTATCGCTTTAAAGAAAACGGCACGAATGGAAGCTTTACCCAACTATTTCCACTCTGAGGATTATGGATTGGGCATCTATTCCGCGATGCAGTTTCTGCAGGATGGAGAGGAAGAAAAATATTATAAAAGCTGGCTTGGAAAATGCTTCTCTAAAATATATGAAGCAAGGAAAAATTATAACCTGAACCGATATCTGGATAGGATAGAGCCTAAAAATCAAAGTGAAAGTTATCAGCAGTTTCTGAACTTTATGTGGAATCTAAGTCTGGATGAAATTAAAAATATTGCAGACTATTATAAAGCAAGTGAGACTGTTGCAAAAGTGAATTGATTTTTTCATCACTTGCAGGTTTTACAGAGTAAAAGGTATTTGCAGTACATGATAAGACCGTGGGGAAATCAAAGCCCAAACTTTGCTTAATACCCCAAAAATAGAAGAATCCTGATGACTCATCAGGATTCTTTGTTTATACTTAATAGTTGAGTTTCTCTAAACGGATTTTATTGAACTTCTCTTTTTCATTATATTCCCGTAGAAGAATATAACCTTCTTTTCCTACGTAAGGGATAACTGTGTAGTTATCTTTTTCAGAAATAGGGATGATTTCCTGTTTGAATTTCCCGTCAATGACTGTATTGATGAATAGGTTCCATCTTTTCTGTCTCGTTACTTCATCTTTTTGATAATCACGATAGAAGAATACCACATCTTTTCCACCGTTGAGGTATTGTGAGAACAAATAATCGCTGTTGACCCATTTTGATTTTTCTTTTTCAAAAACCTGTACGTTTTTCACTTTAAAATCTTTATCAGTATAGATATAGACGAGGTCTGTGGTTTTCGGAGCGGAATATTGACCTGCCGGTTTATACTTTTCAGATAAAATACCTACACTTCCGTCGTTCATGAAGTACATATCTTTGATCTGAAGCATATAGCCGCTTTCTACATTCCCTTTTTTATCAAGTTTTGGAAGAAAAGCTGAAATATTCGGTTCATAATTAATTACTTTGGTATCTACGGTAAAGTTTGATTTGTTGACCATCATTCTCGCAAAGCCTATAGACTCGAAACGGTCATAGTTTCTTCCCAGCAGAACTACTTTATCATCAAATGTTTTATCATTATCAAGCTTTTTGTAATCGGAATAAAAAGATTCAATATTATCGAGGGTTTCATCAGATAAAGTTCCTTCAATTTTTTTATTGGATGCTTCTTTTCCGGTTTTCATATCAATGGCAACAAGGCTGAATAGTTTCTGCTTGTCATTCACTTTCTTCATGATACAGTACATATAATTGGCATCCCTTTCCAGCACAGATAAAGTTGTATATGCCTTCTTGCTGCCATCCGTATTGTATTTATATCTCCACAGTTCCTTTTTGTTATCATCAAACCTCATAAGGCTGTTGTTGTTTTCATACTTTCCGTAATCTTTGTATTCCACGGCAAAGTAACCTCCCTCCTTCAGTTCTCCTACAGCAGAAACATAATTATAGCCTTTATCTTTTTTCTCATCACGGTTTTCCTTGCGCTGTTCTTTCCAGCTTTTAGGCTCATTGATTTCCTTGAAAGTGCCATCTTCCAGATAATCGTAATATATTTTCCTTTTAATGGTATTTGTTTTGGGATCAATGACCATTGACACCGGAGTGAACACTTCTCTACTTTTTATCAGAGAATAATCTATGTAGGAAGGCTTTAGAATGATCTGCCCCTTGAAGTCTACATAGCCTCTGTAAGAAGCTGCTGTGATGTCTCCTTCAAACTCTTTATTGGCAACAGGGTTGAGATTTTTGTCAAGGATAACATATTCAAATTTCTTGGTTTTATCCCCTGACTTTCCGTAAGAATATAATGAAACGTAACCGTAAAGATTGTCTTTATCGTCGAATAAGGCATTCATCCCCACATGATCGCCGGCAGCCAGCGTAGTCAAATCCTGAGTTTGGGCGAAAGCAAATGTCTGGAGAAGTCCAAACACCACTAAAGTTATTTTTTTCATGGTTAAAATTTGAGGGATAAAAATAATAAATTAAGACATATCTTGACGAAAAATAAAGGTGATAATATAGAATTGTAATAAAGTCTGATGTAAAATTGTATAGACTTATCAGAAATTAAAATAGCCCTGAAGTAATCCGGAGCTATAAGTATTTTTAGTAAGACATTAATTACTTGTTGTATTCATAAAGGTACGTGTGGACATTCGTTCCAAAACCAGAACTTGTATAAGTCATCGCCGATTGTGTAGGATAGCTGGCTGTATTGAACGTATGAACTCCCTTGGTCTTGTTTGTTCCATTCAATGCGCCTGCATAATTGCCGTTTGAATTGATCAGGTTGTTGTAACCCGTTTCGCCATCTCCAAGAGAGCACATATCCATTTTTACATAACCCTTTACATTTTTCATAGGATGATTGTTTCCGTCATAAGAAAATGTAGTACTATATGTAGTTCCGTTGTGCGTATAAGTGCTGGAAAGCAGATTTCCGTTAACGTCGAGATAAATGTCTTTATCCACATACTGTATATTGGAATAAACTCCTGTAGAAGGGTTATAAGTGACAGATTGATAATCGTTGTGTTTGATGTGGCTTTCGCTCAGGTATTGGTAGTTTTCTGTGTAAACCAATGTTCCCGGCTGGTGTGTATCCGTTACTTTTTCAGAAACCATTTTTCCATTAGCGTAGGTGAATTCTCTCATAACCTTTAGTATACCATTCTTATCGTATAGTTCGGTTTTTACGATATTATCCCCATCATAAGTATATATTGTTTTTTCTTTATTTGCTACATCAAAGGATTCAGTTATTTTAGTTCCGTTGTATTTGTAATCTACGACAAAAGATTGGCTATCCTGGGTAATCTCAGTTAATTTCTTTAGAAGATAAGGGGTATTTTATGTAGTACCATTATCTCTGTGATCTGCAGGATTATCATTTGACACACAGCTTGAGATCACTGCTATGGCCAGTGATGAAAAAATGAGTTTTTTCATGGTTTTAGTATAGTTTTAGTTTTTAATTCGTTAAAATTAACAATTTTCAGGACTAGACAAATATGTAAAAATGAAAAAGGCCCTGATCTCAGGGCCTCTTTTATTATAATTTAGAAAGTAAATTTCTGAAGTTGGTCTTCTCATCGATGATCCTTCTCAAGTCTGAAACAGGAACTCTTTCCTGTTGCATCGTATCTCTGTCTCTAATGGTTACTGTGTGATCCGTAAGTGAATCGTGATCAATAGTAATACAATAAGGAGTACCAATGGCATCCTGTCTTCTGTATCGTTTTCCGATAGCATCTTTTTCTTCATAGAATAAGTTGAAATCGTACTTAAGATCATTGAAAACTTTCTCTGCATATTCTGCTAAACCGTCTTTTTTCATCAACGGAAGGATAGCTGCTTTTATTGGAGCAATAGCAGGAGGTAGAGATAAAACTGTTCTTTCTGAACCGTCTTCCAATACTTCGTCTCTCAGGCAGTGAGAGAAAATAGAAAGGAATAATCTGTCTAACCCTACAGATGTTTCTACAACGTAAGGAACATAGTTTTCATTTCTTTCAGGATCGAAGAACTGAAGCTTTCTTCCTGAAGCTTCTTCATGTGCTTTTAAGTCGAAATCTGTTCTTGAGTGAATACCTTCCAGCTCTTTAAACCCGAATGGGAAGTTGAATTCAATATCAGCGGCAGCATTAGCGTAGTGAGCCAGTTTCTCATGGTCATGGAATCTGTAGTTATCGTTACCTAATCCTAAAGCTAAGTGCCAGTTCAGACGCTTTTGTTTCCACTGCTCGTAGAACTCAAGTTCTGTTCCCGGAGCTACGAAGAACTGCATTTCCATTTGTTCAAACTCACGCATTCTGAAGATAAACTGTCTTGCAACAATTTCATTTCGGAATGCTTTACCAATCTGTGCGATACCGAAAGGAAGCTTATGACGTGAAGTTTTCTGTACATTTAAGAAGTTAACGAAGATACCCTGAGCCGTCTCCGGTCTGAGGTAAAGATCCATAGCACTGTCAGCAGAAGCTCCAAGCTTAGTTCCGAACATTAGGTTGAATTGTCTCACTTCCGTCCAGTTTTTAGAACCTGTATCAGGATCAGCAATTTCAAGCTCCTCAATCAAAGATTTTACATCAGCCAAATCTTCATTTTCTAAAGATTTTGCCAGTCTTGAAAGAATAGCTTCTCTTTTAGCTCTGTATTCTAAAATCTTTGGATTAGTAGCCTCAAACTGAGCCTTATCAAAAGAATCTCCGAATCTCTTCGCAGCTTTCTCGATTTCCTTTTTCTCTTTATCTTCAATTTTAGCACAGTAGTCTTCCACCAAAACGTCTGCTCTGAAACGTTTCTTAGAATCTTTATTATCAATCAATGGATCATTGAAAGCGTCTACGTGGCCTGATGCCTTCCATGTTGTAGGGTGCATAAGGATCGCCGAATCAATACCTACAATATTTTCGTTAAGCTGTACCATAGCCTTCCACCAGTATTGTTTGATATTATTTTTAAGTTCGGCTCCGTTCTGCCCATAATCATAAACAGCGGATAAACCATCATAGATCTCACTCGATGGAAAAATAAAACCATATTCTTTAGCGTGAGAAATCACTTTCTTGAAAACATCTTCTTGCTTTGCCATAATTTTTACGTCTGAGGTACAAAAATAATGTTTTTTATTGGGAAAATATTAATACCTGTAAGATCGTACATTAGAGATTGTCATTAAGATGAATCCTCCTGCACCAATGATCAATAAAATGCCGGCAATAATAAGCAGTACTATTTTTACTATTTTGTATTGTTTTGACCGTATCAAAACAATGACAGCGATCATTAGGATAGCCGCGATCAATATCAATTTTATAAAAAAATCAAAATAGTCTGTCAATTTTTTAGAATTACCGTAGGACCTTATACTCATATAAACAATTTATTTAAAGAATAATGATCAGGAGCTGGAAACCTGCTTTCGCTACTCGCTTTTCCTTGATTTTGGCGGTGGCAAAGCCACCGCCAAAATCAAGGAAAGAGCTCAAACATGCCGCTCAATCAGGGCTATATCGGTTGAAAATTTCTACTTTTGCACCATGTTAGAAATTCTTTATCGTGATGAGCATATTATTGCCATTAATAAACCGAGCGGATTATTAGTTCATAAATCTTATTATGCGGGAGAAGCTGATACCTATGCTATTCAGGAACTGAGAGACCAGATAGGACAGTATGTTTATCCTGCACATCGTTTAGACCGGAAAACTTCGGGTGTTTTGTTGTTCACATTAGATAAAGACACATTGAGAATCATGAATGATCAGTTTGCAACACGGCAGGTTGAAAAAAAATATTTGGCAATTCTTCGGGGCTGGACGAAAGAAGAAGAAACTATCGACTATGATTTGATTAACGAGGATGAAATTCAGCAAAACGCAATTACTTATTACCATCGTTTGCAGACTTCGGAAATAGATCTGCCTTTTGGAAAACATGAGACTTCCCGCTATTGTCTGGTAGAGGCCATTCCGGAAACGGGTAGAATGCATCAGCTGAGAAAACATTTTAAACATATTTTACATCCTATTTTGGGGTGTCGCCCTTACGGCTGTAATAAACAAAATAAACTGTGGCTGGAGACTTTTAATATGAGTAAATTGATGCTTCATGCCCACCAATTGGTTTTTAATCATCCTGTTACCAAAGAAAAAATGACGCTTAATGCAACGGTAAACGAAGAATTCAAAAGAGTAGGTGATATTTTGAAGCTCGATTTAAGTGCCTATTTGCCATAAAGTTGATGATCCTGAAAGCGTCTAAGTGTAGGATTAGAAAATGGTAGTGAGATTTGCGTTAGGATTTCTGCAGAATGGCAGAGTTTGTGTTTATTTCACCATACTATAATCAAGGACTTTAACCCTAGCCCCGATTGTAATGAAAATCCTTTTTTGCAAAAAAAGATTGTAATAAAAAGCGGGAAAAGCTATAAAATAAAATCTTCTTTAAAAACAGTTCACTGATTTTACCAGTTTAAATGATCGGGATGGGTTTTGATTACTTTTCCATATATTAAATGTTAAAATATCATAGGATAATCGAAGATTAATTTTAAAATGAGTAATTTTGTAAAACTTTTTTTCAATGTACAAATCGATAATTCGTCCAATTCTTTTCAAATTTGATCCTGAAGAAGTTCATCATTTTACATTTTCAATGCTTAAAAATTTTGGATTTCTTACCAAATTGTTTTTCCCAAAACCTATTGAAGACAAGCGTCTGGAAAGAGAAGTTTTCGGGTTGAAATTTAAAAATCCTGTAGGATTGGCTGCCGGTTTCGATAAAAATGCTGTTTTGTTTAACGAATTGGGAGATCTTGGTTTCGGATTTGTAGAAATCGGGACGGTAACTCCAAAAGCTCAGGCCGGAAACCCTAAAAAAAGATTATTCCGCTTAATAGAAGACGGTGGAATTATCAACAGGATGGGGTTCAACAACGATGGTCTTGAAGCGGCTATTGAAAAACTGAAAACCAACAAAGGAAAAATAATCATCGGTGGAAACATCGGAAAAAATACCAATACAACTCCCGAAAACTATACCCAGGATTATTTAGACTGTTTTGAAGGTCTTCATCCGCATGTAGATTATTTTGTACTGAATGTAAGCTGCCCGAATGTTGGAAGCCACGCTAAACTTGAAGATGTGGAATATCTGCGTGAACTGATTACAGCAGTGAAGAAAATAAATCAGTCGAAAACGCTACAAAAACCTATATTACTGAAGATTGCTCCGGATCTTAATGACAGTCAGTTAGACGAAATTGTGGATCTGATAGCAGAAACAAAAATTGACGGAGTAATTGTTTCCAATACTTCTGTCAACAGAGAAGGCCTGAAAACCTCTCCTGAAGTTCTAGAACAAATAGGAAATGGGGGATTAAGCGGAAAACCTATCCGTGAGAGAAGTACCAGAATGATCAAATACCTTTCTGAGAAAAGCAACAGAGCTTTCCCAATCATTGGAGTGGGAGGAATACATTCTGCGAAAGATGCTGTTGAAAAACTGGATGCCGGTGCAAGCCTAATTCAGCTGTACACGGGGTTTATCTATGAAGGTCCGGAACTGATCAATGAGATCAATCAGGAACTTTTGAAAAGAGCAAGCAGATTACCAAGATAAAAGAATACATACATATTTCTGAAGCTCAAAAAAATATGAGCTCTAGCTGCAACATTTTTTGTCCTCCTGAATAGGGGGACATTTTACATTTAATAATCTTCGACTTAAAATTATTTGACCTAACCCGGGAATTTCTTTGGATCTATTTTGATTTTACAATAGATGCATTTTCTATATCTACAGTAAATGCATAGGCAGGAGAAGAATCCGATTTGCCTACTTTATATTGTATTGTTTTTCTGTCTTTAGATTTTGTTTTTGTTGTGTCATAGATAGATTCCAGACAGCTTTCGGTTAAGAACTCCTGATAATTTTTATAATTCCAGTCTTTTGTAAAATAAAGAACCCGGTAGCCTTTCTCTCCTTCACTTGCACCACATCTTCCACAGGCATTCAGGTTGGATGTGTGTTCAAAATATAGCAGAACGCGGTTTCCATTTTCTCCTGATGTATAAGAAATCAATTGGTTTCCACCTGCTTTATTAATAAAATCATAGGTGTTGATCTTTTTATTATTCGGGAGAATAATATAATTGTTATAACGGTAGATCATACTATTGCTGGTAAACAATTGAGCAGGCTGAACTTTTTTATCCATATAAAACTGACCGGGAAGGGTGTTTTTTTTGGTCGCATCCTGATCAAACAGTATATATTCTTTAGGCTGTAGTGCTTGCGAAATCTCGTTTGTTTTTTCTACTTTCTGTGGTGATGTGATTTGCTCTTTCAATATTTTGGAATTCTGCTTTTGCTTCGTTCCAAAGTTATATAATGACAGATTGCCGTAATTATATACTCCCGTCAGGGGTATTTTCTTCTGATATTTATCATAGTAATACCAGCCTTCTACAAAATATTGATACAGGCTGCAGTCTGCAATTCCTGCAAAATAAAGATGCATAGTAACAGGAGTTCCTGCAATTTCTCCTTTGAATACTTGTGATGAGTCGGTTACCTTTTTCAGTTCAACTTTCTGACAGAGAAATAATAGAAAGCTTAAAAAAAAGAATAGAGAGAAAACTTTTTTCATGATTGTGTGATGGATAGTTTTAGCTTTTTCAAAGGAAAAAATGGGAAACAGTATAGATAATAAGTCCTACTAAACCTCCTACAAGGGTTCCGTTGACCCGGATGAACTGAAGATCTTTTCCTACTTCCAGCTCCAGCTTTTCACTCAGCTCTTTTCCCTGCCAGTTTCCTACAGTGGTACTGATGAGATTCCCGAACTGATGAGTATTTTTAAGAATATATTTATAGGCGGTTACCCGAACCCAATGATCTATTTTATTCTGAAGTTTTTCATCGGTCTTTAAATTTTGAGCAAACTCATTCAGGTTCTTGGAAAGATAATTTTTCAGTGCCGAATGATCTTCCTGAAGTTCTTTCATCAGTGTTTTTTTTATAGAAACCCAGATGTCATTGGAATACTCGTCCAGCTTGTCATTTTTTAAAAATCCGTTCTTGATGGTTTTAAACTCATCTTCCCATTTTGGATCTTCTTTCAGATCAACAGAGAATTCATGAATTTTTTGTGTGATAAGTTCTCTTACTTTATGCTCCGGATCTTCTTCTACCTCCTTGAAAAAATCAGAAAGACCTTCTGCAATCTTATCTGCAATTTTGTTATCTACAAATGAAGGGATAAACGTGTAACTGCCCTTCTTTACACGGTCCTTGATCATCTCATCATTTTCAATGATATATTCTTTGATCTGCTTGGAAAGATTGGTAATGATCCTCTGATGGTCGTTCTTTTCCAGAATATAACCAATTCCGTTTCCTACCACTTTATTAAGCTTGATGTCATCCGTCATTTCAGCTACTTTTTTGCTGATAAACTGGCTTACTGTAGAGTCGTCCAGCTTATTGAGAATGTCGAGAACGATATCAGAAAGGTTTTTAATCAAAATATCCTGACTTTTCTCTTTACCCAGCCATTCTCCCACAAAGTTGGAAACCTTAAGCTTCTGAATGTAGGGCCGTATATTTTGAGGAGAAAGAAAGTTGCCCACTACAAAACTGCCAAGATTATCACCTAATCTCTGTTTGCTGTTTTCAATCAGATTCGTATGAGGGATCGGAAGGCCAAGGGGATGACGGAATAGGGCGGTTACTGCAAACCAGTCTGCTAATGCACCTACCATAGCTGCTTCTGCAAAAGCCCGAACATAGCCTATCCAATGAGAATTATTAGACTTCTGTAGAATAGTGGTCACTATAAAAATAATGGCCATCAGAACAAATAATCCTGTAGCAAATGCTTTATATTTTCTGAGCTGTTTTCTTTTTGCTTCGTCATTCATATTCTCAAATTTACTAAATTTGGTTACGAAACCCGTTATTCTTAACAAGAGCTTTTAACCCATAAAAGATACAAAAACTTTTGAGCCTTTTCGGGTTAAGGTTTGCGGAGCTTACATAAGAAATGTAATTTTTAGTTTCAACGATATTAATTGTTCTGACGCTTGCGTAGAGAAATATTAACCTATTAAAACTATTCCTATGGAAAATACAGAAGCAAAAAACAATCCATACTATTCCAGAACAGATACAGCCAAGCTGGATATCCCTAATGAAGAATGGAAAAAGATCCTGGCTCCGGACCTGTACGCCATTGCCCGAGAAGCTGCCACAGAAAGGGCTTTTACCGGAAAATATAATGAATATGATGAGGTAGGAGACTATTATTGTGCCGTTTGTGGAAACCACCTGTTCCGTTCAACGTCAAAATTTGCAAGCAGCTGTGGATGGCCGAGTTTCTTTGAAGCCGATAAAGACGGTGTGTATTATAAAAGAGATCAGGCTTATGGAATGGAGAGGGTAGAAGTGCTTTGTAAGCGATGTGATTCTCATCTGGGACACGTTTTTGATGATGGCCCGAAACCTACAGGATTGAGATATTGTATGAATTCTGTGAGCCTGGAATTTATTTCTGATTCTCAGAAATAGATTTTTTATAAGATATTCTTTGAAAGAGCTGGATTTCCGGATGAAAGGAAATTTGTCCGGAACGGCCTTTCGAAGTATCATCTTAATATATAGCCTGAATTTGGCGGAAAAAGATGAGTTAAAATATTATGAACTGGAAAGAATCCGGAAATGAACTGAATATTTTTGTGATCAAATATTTTTATATGATATTTCAACCTGTAAATAGGAGTTATCGGGAACAGGCGGAATAGATTTATAATCAGGCAGATGCCTGCACTACCGTTAAAGTTTCTTAAATAGCGTTAAACTTTTTAGAGTTATAACCCTCTGGTAGTTATGTTTTTATAATTTTGCCCCACTAATTTGGATTTATATATTATTGAATGAAAGGATTTTATAGCGTAATAGGCCTTGTTTACATGGTTACGACTTCATTCTATCTTTCTCCAAGAACGGTGGTAAAGAATGAAAATTTCAAAACAAAAACTGAAAAAGTAGCTGTAGCTGACGACACGAAATCTGAGAAGAGCGCAGGAGCTGTATCTTCATCAGAAGCATTGTACCAATCAATTGCCTTTGACCCGGAGCATGAATTGAATTTTGAAGTGTTCTCAAAAGCATTGACGGGTTTCGAAAATTTAAAAAAAGCAGGATTACTTAACCAGGATTCGCATTTATTGACTATCTGCGATTTTTCTATGTCTTCGAATATGAAAAGACTTTGGATAATTGATCTTGAAGATAAAAAAGTTCTGTTCAACTCATTGGTTGCTCACGGTAAAAATACAGGCGAAGAATTTGCGACGAATTTTTCTAACAGGGAAAGTTCGTTACAGAGCAGCTTAGGATTTTATATCACAGATGCAACCTATCAGGGAGACAACGGATATTCTTTGAAACTGTTGGGAATGGATAAAGGATTTAATGATGCTGCATACAGAAGGGCAATAGTCCTGCATGGAGCCAACTATGTAAGCGATGATTTTGCCGCCATGCACAAAAGAATCGGAAGAAGCTGGGGATGTCCTGCGGTACCAAAAGAACTTACGCAGCCCATTATCAATACAATTAAAGGAAGAAACTGTCTGTTCATTTATTATCCTGATCAGAATTATCTTTCCTCCTCGGAATGGCTAAAAGCATAAAAAAGAGCAGTCAGATTTGACTGCTTTTTTTATTTTTTAGAAGAAAATTCTATAGTAAATAAGCTCCCTTTTGAAATTTCTGAATGCACGGAAATCTTTCCTTCATGAATTTCTACAATTCTTTTTACAATAGAAAGACCTATACCATTTCCTTTTTCAAAGTTTTTATTAGCCCCCCGGTAAAAGAGGTCGAAAATATTGGAAAGGTCTTTCTCCGAAATCCCAATCCCATAATCTATAAACTTGATCTTTATAAACTGAGCATTGGTTTCTATTTCTACATGACAGCTTTTATCCCGTGAATATTTGCAGGCATTTTCCATAAGATTAGAAAAAGCAACCTGCAGGAGATACGGATTTCCATGGAAGTCATAATTGTTCTCATCCTCATCCGTAGTATTCCCTACATAATTGATTCCGATTTTATAATTTATATTTTTCTGAAGCAGTGCTAGCTTGGCTTCTGCCAAAATTTCATCCAAACGAACCTTGACAAGACTGATTTGTGAGACATCATAGCTGGCCCGCGCAAAATCCAGAAGGGCTGATGAAAGCTCAGATGCATCATTGGCATCCTGTAAAGCATTGTCAATGGAAAGCTTGTAATCATCCAGAGTTACATTCAGTTCTTTGGCCAGTTCAAGTTCTGCAATTAAAGTGGAGAGCGGAGTTCTGAATTCGTGAGAAAGTGTTGTCACAAACTGTTTATGGCTGTTAAAAGATTTTTCAAGTCTGTTGAATGTAGAATTGAAGGTTTCAGTCAGTTCATAAATTTCATCCTTAGCTTTTGGAATATCCAGTCGCTGATCCAAATTATGTTCTGAGATATCACGGATCTGAACAATGATATCTTTTAATGGTTTTAAGGTATAATAGGAGAACAGAAATCCAATAATAAAAATAAGAACAATACAACTGATATAAATGATGATGATGTCTTTTTTAAACTCTGCAATATGAGCCTTTCCGGTTACATCCTCTGCACTTCCTATGATGTAAAACTTCTCTCCGTTTGATTCAAACTGAAGAGCAATATACTGACGGTCGCCCTGCTGCCAGAATATTTTGTTTTTATTGGATCTGATCATTTTATCCAGATACTTTTCATTGCTTTTTGAAGGGGGAATATCTGTGAATGTAAGTTCTTTATTACTGTTATAAACGCTGATATCTGCCTCATTCAGCAGTTTCTGATTACGCTGATGAAGCTCACGGATTTTTTCATCGTTGATTCGGGCATCAAAAATAAATTCCGAACGCCAGATGACTTTATATCCAAGACGGTCATTAAACTCATCTTCCCGGTTTTTTTCGGATACAAAATAAAGAACGTAGGCAAACAAAAAAAGGATGCCTGCTGTAAGTACAGCGTAGATCAATGCAGTTCTGGTTGCTATTTTCATAATTGTGAAGTGAAAATAAATCCTACCCCCGGCTTGGTATGAATAAGTTTCTGGTCAAAATTCTTATCAATTTTTTTTCGCAGATAGGCAATATAAACATCTATATAATTGGTTCCCGTGTCAAAATGATTTCCCCAGACATTTTCAGCAATTTCCTCCCGGGTAAGAATCCTTTCCGCGTTGCTCACCAGAAATACCAAAAGCTTAAACTCTTTGGGGGTGAGTTCAATCTCTGCTCCGCTCCTGAAAACCCTGTTGAATTTTTTGTCAATTCTCAGATCATGATATTCCAGCTCCGTCAGATAGGCTTCTTTATTTTTATTAGACCTTCTCTGGAGAATAGCCTTTATTCTCACAAAGAGCTCTCTTATTTCGAATGGTTTTACCATATAATCATCTGCTCCGGCATCAAATCCTTCAATTTTTTCATCAATTGTTCCCAAAGCGGTCAACATAATAATGGGTAAGTCAGGGTAATTTTGCTTAATCAGTTTACAGAGATCTATCCCATTCATTTTAGGAAGCATGATGTCCGTAATAGCCAGGTCGAATGTTATTTTATTCAACAAAACAATGGCGTCTTCTGCATCTTCGGAAATATAAACCTGATATTCCTGACTTTCCAGTCCTCTCTTTAAGAGACTTGAAACCCGTGAATTATCTTCTACTATTAAAACTTTCATAAGCAAATACTAAGGATGTAAAGACTTTTTTTATTCAGAATTTGTTTTCAAAAGGTTGATTTTCAGCTAGCCTTAAATCCCTGTACAAAGGTATTTCATATTTTCATTTTATCAGAAAAGATTAACCTTTTTAATAGTTTTCTATAAGGTTTCTAATAGATTTCTAATACCAGTGCAGGCTTTCCCGATCTAATTTTGTCCCGTTGAAATCAACAAAAAGATAAGAATAGAAAAAATATGAAGACTACCTCTTTCAGAACCGGACTTGCTTTATTTTCCCTGTTGGGAATCATGGGAAAATTAGAAGCTCAGAAGAAAAATGATTTTAATAATCCCGGATTGACCCATTATTTCAATGATGAACATTCACGATATATTTCCCTGAGCGGGTACGCTGAACTATGGGCCAGGTATACACAGCTGAATCCTGGAAGTCTTGTGAATAATGAAGCTAAATCAGATCTGTCTGATCTTTCGCTTCGCAGAGTTCGTGTGAAAATGACCTACAAACCTACTGAGAAATTAATGTTCGTATTGCAGGGAGGAACTACCAACGTGAATGCCAATGCAAAAGCGAGTAATTATTTTGATCTGTTGGATGCTTATGCTGAATATTCCTTTAATGATAAAATTGCTTTCGGAGCTGGACGCTCTACATGGCGCGGTCTTTCAAGGTTTACAACGGGCCCTTTAAATACGCTGTTGTACGATCTTCCGGCTTATGCCACTTCCAATGCCGGAGCTACAGACTATACAGTGAGAGAGCTCAGTGCTTATATCAAGGGCCAGCTGGGAAAATTTGATTACCGTCTGGTAGTAGCAGATCCTTATACGATGACCACTGCAGATCCTAAATATAATGTGGCTGCTTTCAGTAAAAATTCTCCGGGGAAAGATTTCTCAGGATATTTCAGATATGCTTTTTTGGATAAAGAGAATATTTCAACCCCTTTTAATTCGGGAACATACGTTGGCAAAAAGAATGTATTGAGTTTAGGAGCCGGATTTGATTATATCCACAATGCACTATGGCATCTGGATTCCGGAAAAAATACGGTGAATGATGATATGAAAAGCTTTGCAGTAGATTTATTCTATGATGCCCCGCTGAACAAAGAAAACGGAACATCAATAAGTGCTTATGGAATGGCAATGCATAATGATTATGGTCCAAACTATATCCGGTATGTAGGAACCAATAACCCTGCAACTTCTGTAGATGTTACTCAGGCCAGCCTTAACGGAGCAGGAAATGCAATGCCTGTCATCGGAACCGGAAATACCTATTATGTACAATTGGGAGGAACCCTTCCTTATTTAAATAAAGAGAAGAAAAATCTCCAGTTACAGCCGGCAGTTGGAGTACAATTATCTGACCTGAAAGGACTTCATGATAATGCAGTAGTCTATGATGCGGGAATATCTCTTCTGCTGAACGGAATGTCCTCCAGATTAACCTTTGATGCGCAGAACAGACCTGTTTATGCTAACGGCCCTTCCAATGATGCAGTAGTCTCTGACAGAAAATGGCAGTTTGTCCTTAAATACAGAATCGATTTTAATTAAAATAAGATACTATGGAAAGAAGAAAATTTTTATTCCGATCCGTTCAGGCTTCTGCCTTGCTTTTGGTTTCGGGAAATATGCTGGCCTCTGCTTTACCCATGTTTAACCCTATAAAAAAGAAAAAAATGTACTTCCATTATTTATTGTTCTGGCTGAGAAAAGATCTTTCTGAATCAGAAGTAAAAGAATTTGAGAATTTTTTTGAAGGCCTTAAAAAACTTCCTTACCAAAAAAATCTTCGCTACGGAAAACCAGCAGCATCCACTCCGAGAAGTGTTTTAGACAGCACATTTACCTACAATGCCTCTATGGAATTTGAGAGTCTGGAAGAACTGGAAGCCTACGGAAAACTTCCCGAGCATCTGGCACTGGTTCAGAAATATAAACCATTCTTTGACAGAATGTTGGTTTATGATACTGTATATAATTAAAAATAAAGAATTAAATTTATAATGAAAAATTTCATGAAAGGGCTTAGCCTTGTTTTAGTAGTAAGTACTGTAGGATTTATGAATGCACAACATAAAAACCACAAAAATGTGAGTGTAACTCCGGAAGTCTCCACAGAGTTTATTCCGGCTATAAGGTTGATTAATAACCCTGATGGGTCATGTACTTTTGAGAAAGGAAAAATACCAACACTTAAGCACATGAATACAACGACCTTCTGGATGAGTAATAAAACTGAAGAATGGGAGAAAAACGCCCATCCTGCACCCAGAAGACAATATGTAATTACCATCAAAGGGAATATTAAATTCAAAGTGACAGACGGGTCCACTTTTATGATTAAACCTGGAGTTGTACTTCTTGCCGAAGATCTTAAAGGATCCGGACACAGCTGGGATATGGTGAAAAGTAAAGAATGGGAGAGACTTTACATCCCGATTTCAGAAAATGCTGATGATCTTTTCGTTCCGGATGCTCAGTAATTTTTAATACAACTCTCTTTTAAAAGAGAATTATATAGATTCGTTATGTTTGAAGCAGCCAGTTTTGGCTGCTTTTCCTTTTGAAGAAATTATTCTAAATACTTTTTAATAACAGTTCTGGCTTCCTCAATACTATTGCTGATTCGGGCAATTATTTTTCCGTTTTCATCGATGATAAAGTGGAGGGGATAGGTTGTAGCATTCACTTTTTTTTGGAAGTCTTTGTTGGCATCAAAGAAATTCATCCAATTCGCATTGTTTTTCTTTAAAATATTCTTTGCAATCTCCATTCTATTGGGTTTTTGTTCGTCTGTGATCGTGATGAAATTTACATTTTGATCTTTATATTCATGATACAGCTTCACAAGTTCAGGCATACTTTTTATACAGGGAGCACATGTGGTTGACCAATAGTCAATAAAGGTTAATTTATATTTCTTAAAGTCTTCCGAAGTCAATTTATTCTGCTTGTCAAAATAAATATCAGGTATTTTTTGTCCGATGGATGTAGATTGTTCTGCTTTTAAACGAGCTTCAACACCTTTGTATAATTTGTTTTGTTTAAATTTTGCTGAAAATAAATTTAAGTTTTTCAAATAAGCAGGGTGATAATCCTCAAGAGTATAATCATTCACAATCTCCCATAATGCGACATATGAATTTGGTTTTTTCCTGATATATTCTCCTAAAAATTCCTGTTTCTTGTTCATGTTGATCAAACTGTCACGATGGTGAGGACTTTTTGATTTTATATAAAACTGTTCCAATGATCTTTGTAAAGCCTTATATTCTTTATTGGCCGGTGAATCTATATTAAGTTCTAGATTGTTAATGTGTTGAGGTAAATTAATTTTATATTTTCCTTTTTCTAAGAAAAATATTTTTGTATTATAAATGGGCTCACCTTTCTTTCCTATATAGCCAAACGCTACAGGTTGAGGATATTCTATAAAACCATTGACAATATTTTTCTTTTGAATTTTAAAATAATAAATTGAATGAGCTATCTTGATCTTTTTACCAAAATCAGAAATATTATCATTCGTTTGTATTTTGAATGTATAAAGATCTCCAAATCCGTTTCTCGTCATTGGAGCACCCAACATGAGGCTGTCATTAATGTATGAATCTGAACTGAGATCAATTTCAAAATTATTCTGAGAATAAATAAAATTTGAAATGAGAATTAATAATGCATAGAGAAGTTTCTTCATAAAATATTTTGTAATGGAACTAACTTACAAAAAGTTTTATACATAAAAAATCCTTGTGCAAAAAACACAAGGATTACAATTTATTTTGATTTCAGGATTAGCTGAACTTCTTGAAAATTACGGTTGCATTATGACCTCCGAACCCAAAGGCATTGCTTAAAGCATAGGTAATGTCTTTTTCCTTCGCTTCTCCAAATACAATATTGATATCCTGTGGAATATTCTCGTCAATAGAATGAAGATTGATGGTTGGTGGAATAATTCCGTTTTGAATGGCTTTGATGGACAGAATTGCTTCAACAGCACCTGCTGCTCCTAGTAAGTGACCTGTCATGGATTTTGTGGCACTGATGTCAAGGTTTTTACTTCCTTTAAATAATTTATTGATACCGTTCAGTTCCACCAGATCTCCAAGTGGGGTAGAGGTAGCATGAGGATTAATATAATCAATATCATCTGTGTTAATTCCTGCTTCATTAAGCGCTAATTGCATTGCTTTGATTGCTCCCACTCCGTCAGGATGAGGTGCTGTCATGTGATAAGCATCCGCTGTCATCGCAGCTCCTACCAATTCTGCATAGATTTTTGCACCCCTTGCCCTGGCATGTTCGTACTCTTCCAGAATCAAAGTTCCTGCACCTTCACCCATTACGAAACCATCTCTGTTGGCATCATAAGGGCGGCTTGCAGTTGAAAAATCATCATTTCTCGTAGACATGGCTTTCATAATAGAAAACCCACCGATAGATGCCGGAGAAATGGCTGCTTCAGAACCTCCGCTTACAATTACTTTAGCTTTTCCAAGACGAATGTAGTTGAAAGCATCCATTAACGCGGTATTCCCGGTTGCACATGCTGAAACCGTTGTATAGTTGATCCCCTGAAGACCATATTTCATAGAGATCATTCCTGATGCCATGTTGGCGATGAACTTCGGTACAAAAAAAGGATTGAATCTTGGTGTTCCGTCACCGGCAGCAAAATTCATTACCTCGCTTTCGAAAGTCCACATTCCGCCCTGTCCTGTTCCCCAGATTACACCAGTATCGAAAGGGTCCATATTTTCAAGTTCAAGTCCGGAATCCTTTAAAGCTTCCGCAGTTGAATACATTGCATATTGTGAAAATAGATCACTTCTTTTGATTTCGTTGTGTGTTAAATGAACTTTTGGATCAAAATTTTTAACCTCACAAGCAAAATGAACTTTAAATTTTTCCGTATCGAAATGGGTTATTTTATTAGCCCCACTCATTCCATTGATGCTGTTTTGCCAAAATTCTTCGACATTATTTCCCAAAGGCGTCACTGCGCCCAGACCTGTAATGACAACTCGTTTCATACTTAGTTATTGATTTTGAATAAATTGGAGGTCCCTCTTGCAATTAAGCGCGTTTTGTCAGCGTTCCATATTTCGCATTGCGCGTTTACAAATTGCCTGCCTCTTTTAATGATTTTAGTTTCAGCTACAATATTATCATTTTCTTTTGCAGTTGAAAAATAATCAATGACATTATTTATAGTGGTGATGAAAGAATTTTCATTTAAAGAAAACATGGTGGCACCGATAACGTCATCTATAATAGCTGCTGTAACTCCGCCGTGAAGATTTCCAATCGGATTCAGCCACTCAGCTCTTACAGTGTATTGAAACTCAAGCTGCCCTTCTTCTACAGAAAGCACAATAGGATTCAGCCATTTCATAAAAGGAGATGGTGACTGGTCAAATTCTTTTCCGATGAATTGTTTTAATTGTGTTAATCTATCCATACTTTCAATTTTTATTTTTCTAAAATCATCGTTATACCCTGTCCCCGCGCTGCACATATGGAGATAAATCCTTTTCCATTTCCTTTTTCATGAAGAAGTTTTGCAAGAGTTGCAATCACTCTTCCGCCTGTTGCTGCGAAAGGGTGGGCTGCTGCCAGGCTTCCTCCTTTTACATTCAGTTTAGTCCGGTCTATTTTTCCTAATGCTTTTTCCAAGCCGAATTTTTTTGCCAGATCATCATTTTCCCAGATTTTTATAGTGGCTAAAACCTGTGCCGCAAATGCTTCATGAATTTCATAATAATCGAAATCTTCCAGATTCATTCCTGCTTTTTTTAACATTCTTTCTGCCGCAAATACCGGAGCAAGAAGTAAATCTTGTTTATTTTCGACATACTCTATTCCTGCGACTTCTGAAAAAGTGATATATGCTAAAACAGGAAGGTCGTTGGCTTTTGCCCATTCCTCGCTGGCTAATAAAACTGCTGAAGCTCCATCGGTAAATGGAGTGGAATTCCCTGCCGTTAAAGTTCCATTTTGCTTATCAAAGGCAGGTTTTAGCTGTGATAATTTTTCCAGACTGCTGTCACGGCGGAGGTTATTATCTTTATCCAAACCGAAAGCAGGGGTAA
Source organism: Chryseobacterium sp. MEBOG06 (assembly GCF_021869765.1). Taxonomy (NCBI): domain Bacteria; kingdom Pseudomonadati; phylum Bacteroidota; class Flavobacteriia; order Flavobacteriales; family Weeksellaceae; genus Chryseobacterium; species Chryseobacterium sp. MEBOG06. Next base: position 162,047 of record NZ_CP084580.1, read on the forward strand.
TCATATCATCAAAAAATCCTTCATCATAAGCTTTTGTCATGTTTTGATGACTTTTTAAAGCTAATTCATCCTGTTCCTCTCTGGAAATCTTATAGTATTTAGCTGTAATCTCTGTATGCTCACCCATTACCAGACCTGTTTTAGGCTCCTGTCCTTTATAAGGGACCGGCATCCAGTCTTTCAGTTTGGGGCCTAAGAGTTGTTTTAGTTTTCCAAAGGCTGATTTTTCTTTATTGGCTTTTAATAAAGCCTTTCTTAATTGTGGTGAAGACTCAAAAGGAATATTGCTCATGGCTTCTACTCCGCAGGCTATACCACTTTCTATCTGTCCCAAAGCAATTTTATTTCCAATATAGATTGCTGCTTCAATCCCTGTATCACAGGCCTGTTGAAGATCACAGGCAGGGGTAGCGGAATCAAGAGAAGTGTTCATAACCGTTTCTCTGATGAGGTTGCTTTCAGAAATATGTTTAATCACGGCTCCACCTGCAACTTCTCCAAGCAATTTTCCTTTGAGCTGATAGCGGTCTATCAATCCATTCAGTGCAGCCAGTAGAAGATCCTGATTGCCTTTTTCTGTATAAGCGGTATTCATTCTGGCAAATGGAATTCTGTTGTATCCTATTATTGCCACTTTTTTTGTTTCCATAAGGTGAATTTTATGATGGAAGAATATTGAGTTCCTGGTTAATCATACTCCTGATTTTATCTAAAGCCTGATTCAGGAATTTCTCATCATCCATGGTTTTGGAAAGTAAGATTCCCCCTTCAATAAGCATCACAAATAATGATGCATATTCATCAGCATTTACCTTCTCATTCAGTTCTTTGTTTTGCTGACCTTGTTGAATGACGGCCGTTATTTTTCCAGTCCAGGCTTCAAAAGATGTTTTAACCTGGTTTTTGAGCACTGGAAATGAGTCATCTGCTTCGGTAGCAGCATTCATCAGCGGGCAGCCCCCATTTGAAAAGACAGAGCGCCAGTTCTTTCTGTAAAAATCAACAAAAGCATGAAGTTTATCTACGGAGGCCGGATATTGATCTCCAAACGAACGGCTCATAATTTTGCTCAATTGGCTTGCATTGTATTTATACACCTCAATGGCTACCTGATCTTTATTTTCGAAATTACCGTAGATGCTTCCTTTCGTCAGCCCCGTTGCTTGAGTAATGTCTGAAAGCGAAGTAGATATATAGCCCTTTGTATTAAACAAAGTAGCTGTTTTTTCAATAATGAACTGTTTTGTTTTTTCCGCTTTTGACATTTTAAGTGTTTAATTATAATGCAAATATACGAAAATATACCAATTGGTATATTTTGTTTGAAAATTAAATCTGAGGGTTATTATTGCTCAGATTTAATGTGTACTATTTACAATCCTTATTGCTCTAAAGTAGCATTCAGAGTGATTTCAAAGTTGAAAGCAGCACTTACAGGGCATCCTTCTTCTGCTATTTTAGCAAATTTCTGAAACTCTTCTTCTGAAATTCCCGGAACTTTAGCCATTAAAGTCAATTCAGATTTTGTGATTTTTCCAATATTAGGATCCAGAGTGATAACAGAAGTTGTTTTCAGTTCTTCAGGATTATAACCTGCCTGAGAAAGCTCTGCATCCAGTTTCATAGTAAAGCATCCTGCGTGCGCTGCTGCAAGCAACTCTTCGGGATTGGTTCCCACTCCGTCAGCAAAACGGCTGTTGAAAGAGTATTGAGTCTGGTTTAATGTTGTACTTTGCGTTGTTAGGTGTCCTTTTCCTTCTTTGATAGTTCCGTTCCAAACGGCTGTTGCGTTACGTCTCATAATGTTTGTTTTTTAATATTGTTTGATTTTGATGATACAAAGGTAGATCTGTGGCAGGTTTTATTCAATAGAGGAAAAGACTTAAATATTGTACTTTTTTCCCGTAGAGTAATTTTTTTTAAAATAAGCAGGAGTACTTCCTGTTTTACTGGTGAAAAGCCTGTTGAAATAAGCAGGATCCTCATAGCCGAGATCATAGGCTACTTCTTTGACAGGTTTGTCAGTATAGAACAATAATCTTTTAGCTTCTAATAAAATCCTGTTAATAATAAGCTGGTTCGGAGAATCAATGTTTAAATTTCTGAATTTGTGGGCTAATGTTTTAGGAGCCATATGAAGGAGTTCTGCATAATCTGCTACATTATGTTTTTCCCGGAAATGAATTTCCAGATATCTGCTGAAGTCTCTGAAAAGATCGGGTTCGGTGCCTGAACTTTTAGTGATCTTATTGTTCAGATTCTGTTTTTTCCATTGTCTTGTTGCCCGGATGATCATCTGCTTTACATAGGTTCTGATCATTTCTTCCACAGAAGAATCTTTCGCTTGAAGTTCGATTTTAATATTTTGAAAAAGCTCTTTTATAAGCTTTGTTTCTGTATCGTCGAGTTCCACAAATGGAATTTCGAATACATTATGAAAGAGAAGTCCGTCACAGGCAACCTCTCTATCATGAATCTGAATACAATAAAAATCACGGTTATAATACAGAAGTATTGACTCTTCTTTTCCTTTTTCTATATTCAGGTGCTGGTTGGTAAGAAAGAATAATGAGGGTTTCTTTGTTTTGTAATGATTAAAATCAACGGTAAGTTCGTAACCTGCAGGAATGAAAAAAATTTTAACGTCTGTTCTAAACTTATTTCCGTTGACGTTTTCCAGATTTTCTTCTGAAAATACTTCAAGCCCGAGTCTTTTATAATGATCTTCAAAAATAAGAGGTGGCGGCATACTTTAACTTTAGAATAAAGATACAAAAAAGCATGATTTCAAACAGATTAAATTATTGGTATCCTATTTTATGATGCTATACCTATTGAAATAGCATGAAAAAAAGCGAAAATATGTTTTTACATTGATATTATTTTATCATTTTTACAAAGATTTGTACCGCAACCTCTATTTTTAACCCTTTTTCAAAACTGCCTGCATGAGTGAATTAGAAAATATTCTGAGAGAAATAACTCCACTATCTGCTGAGGACAGTTTTCTTGTGTTCGATAGGATCAAAGCATCATTTGATTTCCCTTACCATTATCATCCTGAAATTGAAATTAATTTTGTTTACAAAGGAAAAGGATACCGAAGGATGATAGGCGATCATACGGGAGAGATCGGAAACATAGAACTGGTCTTGGTTGGCCCCAATCTGCCCCATTGCTGGGCCAATTATAAATGCAAGAACAGAAAAACCCATGAGATCACGATTCAGTTCAATCAGGATTTTTTTAATCAGTCGATGATGCAGAAAAACATCCTGAAACCGATTAATAATCTGATGAAAGATTCGATCAGAGGGATTCTTTTTTCCACAGAAACGGCCGAAAAACTAAAAGATTCATTTCTCAATCTGTCAAAAATGAACAGTTTTGAATCTTTTATAGAAATTATGAAGATTTTGAATGAACTGGCCGTTGCAGAAAATAAGACACTTTTATCATCCTACAGCATAGAGCTGGAAACTTTTGGTGATAATGATAAAATGAAGATTATTCATGATTTTGTTCATAAGAATTTTGAGAATAAAATAACGTTGGACGATGCTGCTTCTTTGGTTAATATGAGTAATGTGACCTTTAACCGCTTTATAAAAAAGAGAACGGGGAAAACATTTATCAATTACCTTAATGAAATTCGGATCAGCTATGCTGCACGCTGGCTGATGGAAAAGAATCTTACGGTCTTTGAAATCGCTTTTGAGGCCGGTTTTAATAATATTGCGAATTTCAATAAGGTATTTAAGTCTATCAAAAAAACAACTCCTACAGAATTCAAAGAACAATTTAAAGGGGTTAAAAAAATTGAATAGTATTTCTTTACAATTTGTATCCCGGTTTCACCGGTTTCTTTTAATTTTTAAGATCTAAAGCAAAGTATTTTGTCTGATTTTGATAAAATACGAAGATAAATCCTCTTTTTTTAATTGATTAGGTGGTGTTTTATTTTGCTGATATTGAGTCTGTTGTTTGGTTTTGTCTGAAGTTGCTGAAAAAATAATATCGTTTTATGATAAAATAGTATTATATCAGACTGGTTACAAAATTTAGATTTGTCAATGTGAATTAAATCTTAAGAAAACTTTAAATATTTTAATGCGTAAACGATAAAATATTGCTAAAAAAACAATAGAATTTCGTATTTAAATATAAAGCAATGTAATTGATTCTCAATTAAATCTAACTATATCTAAACCTTATGAGAAAAGCAGTTATACCGGTTCTGTTCGTTTTTTCACTTTCTGCTAATGCACAGGAGAAAAAAACGGCTGACACAGCAAAGACAACCAGTATTCAGGAGGTCGTGGTCACCTCTTTGGGGATCAAAAGGCAGGCCCGTTCTTTGACGTACTCCAGTCAGCAGATTGGCGGAGATGAGCTGACAGAAGTGAAAACTCCAAACCTATTAAATTCAATCAACGGAAAAGTTTCCAATGTACAGATCAACAGAACTAATGGTGTAGGAAGCTCTGTAAGGGTGATTATGAGAGGGAATAAATCTGTAAACAATACACAGCCACTTTATGTGATTGATGGAATTCCTATTATCAACGGAACGGGAAAATCAGCAGATATCGGACAATATTCTAATATGCCGGATCCGGGAGATGTCTTAAGCTCAATAAATCCTGATGATATTGAAAGCATGAATTTCCTGAAAGGGGCTTCTGCTTCTGCATTGTATGGATCTGCAGGAGGAAATGGAGCAATTTTGATTACTACCAAAAAAGGACGTGCGGGAAAAAGTTCGATTACATATAGCAGCAGCCTTACTCTGGACAGAGCATATGGCCTTCCAAAGCTACAACATAGTTATCTGTCTTATGATCCCTCTGTAGCAGGATCACAGCCAGGACAGGCTGTAGACAGCTGGGGAGCGAAAGGCTCATCTAAGGATTATCTTAAAGATTTTCTGCAGACTGGAACGACGTGGGTAAACAGCCTTTCTTTTCAGTCAGGGAATGAAAAGTCTACCAACTATTTCTCTATCGGGAATACAACCAACAAAGGAGTGGTGCCTATTTCTTACTTTGATCAATACAACATCTCTTTCAGAAATTCAAGTAAGTTTCTGGATGATAAATTAACGTTAGATGCCAACTTTATTGGATCTTTACAGGAAAGTAAGAACAGACAGACTCCGGGAGCGTCTTTTTCTCCTTTGACAAGTTTGTACTGGTTACCTAGAGGTGTAGATTTTGATCAATATGGAGCTAATAACTATTCCTATTTAGATAAAACCAGATTTTTGCCAGCTCAGAATTGGTGGGAAGTAAATCCGGATGGAAGCTTTAAGGGAAATCCGGTAACACAAAATCCTTATTGGATCCTAAATCGAAATCCTGTTACAGTGTCTAATAAGAATGCATATGGTGCACTTGCTCTTTCATATCAGATTAATCCATGGTTGTCTGCAAGAGTGAGAGGGAACTATAGCTGGAATACTTCTGATAGCCAGCGTGATATTGCTGCTTTTTCAGCCCCTAGTTTACTGGCGAATGGGGTTAATGGCAGAATGCTTAAGAATATTTACGAAAATTCTTCTACCTATGGAGATGTTTTGCTTATTGGTAGCCCTAAAATAAGTGAATCTATTTCATTAGATTTTACCGTAGGAGGAAGTATTAATACCACAATAAATAAGATCACGCAAATTGATAATGCCTATCTGGCAAATCCTAATCTTTTTACATTGAATAACCTTCAGTGGAGTACAAACAGAGCACCGGGAGACGGGTATCATCATACGTATACCAATATGAAAAAGCAGGTGCAGTCTGTATTTGCAAGTGCTTCCATAGGGTACAAGAATATGTTCTATGTGGATATGACTTTCAGAAACGACTGGGATTCTACTTTAGCTTTAACGGGAAGAACCGGGTTTGACTATGAGTCTGTAGGGGTGAATGCTATATTATCTTCTGTCTTCAAACTTCCGGAAGCTATTAATTTCTGGAAAGTAAGAGGATCTTATGCAACAGTAGGATTGGGATTGCCAACGAATATATCCAATGCAATGGTTGAATACAACAAAGGATATACCTATGGTGTAGATGCAGGAACGCTTGTATACCCTAAAAGCTCCTTTGCTACAGGTGCCGGCTTTGAAGATTTACTCCCAAAACCGGAGCTTAATAAAACTTTTGAAGCGGGAACTGAATTAAGAATGTTGAATAACAAATTAAGCTTTGATATCACTTATTATAACTCGAATACAAGTAACCAGTTATTGGAAACTACAATTCCGTCATATTTAGGAGGATTGATTCCTGGGTCATACTACTTAAATGCAGGGAAAATCCGTAATACAGGTTTTGAGTCTTCCTTATCTTATAAAGTTTTCAATTCGGAAAAATTCGGATGGACTGCTACTGTGAATGCTTCAGCAAATAAGAATAAGATTGTTGAACTATTCCCAACAAAGTTGAGTATTTCTCAAGAACTTCCTTTCTCATTGACAGGAGGAGGAGAATATACCAAACTTAAATTGGGAGGATCTTTCGGAGATCTTTACGGAATTAAGTTTAAAAGAGATGATCAGGGACGTATTTTAGTGAATGAGAAAGGGGCTCCAATAGGCGAAACTACTGTTTCTTATCTTGGAAACCCGAACCCTAAGTTTATTATGGGTTTCAATAACTCATTTAACATTGGTAAGCTTGGAATTTCTTTCCTTATTGATGGTAAATTTGGAGGTAAAGTTCTTTCTCTTACTGAGAAAGCCAATGATTTGTTTGGAGTAAGTCAGGCTACTGCTGATGCAAGAGATGCTGGAGGAGTGTCTATTCCAAATGCAGTATATGCACCGGGAACTCCTAATGCAGGACAAGCTTATACCGGGACTACTAACGCAAAAGACTACTATAAAGCAGTTGGGACTACAGAAGGGTTTGGAAAAGGAATTGACGAAGTTTATTTGTATAGCGCTACAACAGTACGTTTACGTCAGGCTTCTGTTTCATATACCTTTGATATCAATTCAAAATATATGAGAAATGCAACGGTAAGTTTAGTGGGGACTAATTTATTTTTCTTCTATAAAAAAGCACCGTTTGACCCTGAACAGGTATCAGGAAACACGCCTGGAGGAGTAGGGGTAGATTCATTCGGACTACCGGTTACCCGATCTATCGGATTATCATTAAAAGCGAACTTCTAACTTTTACAACTAAGAAAATGAAAATCAATACTATTAAAACATTGGTATTCGGAGCTGCTGTTCTGTTTTCTGCATCAGGATGTACCAATGACTTTGAACAATATAACCAGGAAAAACTGGGTGGACCAGAAAATTTTTACGCAGATTTTATCGCTATTGTTAACCCAATGAAATCCATACAGAGGGGGTTGCAGTCGGATTATCAGCTTTATCCTAACCTTAGTGCCGATATGTACAGTGGAATGTTCAGTACGGCAACTCAGTTTAATGGCGGGGTAAATAACCTTACCTATTCTATGATGGACGGGTGGAATAATAGGATTATTGCCAGACAACAGGATATTTTCAATTATTCTATCATCATTGATAATGCTGCTAAAGGTAATTATGCGGGAATAGATTTTACCGGAACATTTGCCGTTAAAAAGATTTTGAAAGTGATTACGGCAGCAAGAGTTTCAGACAACCATGGTCCTCTAGTATACAGTAAATATGAAAAGCCTAATCCTAACGGAGTTACTGATTTCGATTCCCAGCAGGATGCTTACAATTATTTTATTGCTGATCTTAGTTCAGCTATTACAGATTTACAGAAAATAGCGGCTACCCCGGCAACACAGAATGTAGAAGATAAAACTTCATTAAAAAGTGCTGACTTGGTGTATGGAGGAAATATGACTCAATGGGCAAAACTGGCCAATTCATTGAAGCTGAGGTTAGCTATGAGAATGAGTTATGCAGATCCTGCAAAGTCAAAACAATATGCAGAAGAGGCATTGAGTTCATCCGCAGGTTTGATTACTGATAATGCTGATAATGCATTGATCAGTGTAGGGCAGTCTGAATTAAGCTTTATCATCTACTCATGGGGAGACTGTTTGATAGGAGCTCCTTTGATGGCTTATATGAACGGATATAATGACCCAAGACTTTCTGCCTATGCTATCCCCGCAAAAGATACAGATGTTCAGGGAAAATACATAGGGGTACGCCAGGGAATTGATTTATTAAATGGAAAATCTACGTATGGTGCATTCTCGCAACCGCAGGCGAAATCAGCAGCTGGAGATTATTTTTCAGCAACCGATGGTAAAATGAAATTATTTACAGCTGCAGAAACATGGTTCCTGAAAGCTGAAGCAGCGTTGAGAGGATATACCGGAGCAGGTGATATTAAAATCAATTATACAACCGGAGTTCAGCAATCTTTTGGTGAATGGGGGAAAAGTGCAGAGGTTGGAACTTATCTTGCCAATACAACAGCTACGGAAGCTCCTTATGTTGATCCAAAAAATGCAGCCAATAACATAGATGCTGGAAATCCCCAATTAAGTACAATTACCATTGCATGGAATGACGGAGATTCTAACGAAAGAAAACTGGAAAGAATCATTACCCAAAAATGGTTATCCCTTTATCCAAATGGACCTGAAGCGTGGGCTGAACAGAGAAGAACCGGGTACCCTATTCTTTTTAAAGTAAGAAAAAATGATAGTGGCGGGCTGATCAGTACAGAAGCTATGATCAGAAGGATTCCTTTCACTATTGACACTAAAACATCCTTGTATAACTATCAACAGGCTGTACAAACTCTTAGTGGACCTGATACCGGTGGAACCAAATTATGGTGGGATAAAAAATAATACATCAAAATCACTCAACAATACAGAGGCATCTCAAATTTGCATTCACTCATTGAGGCTGGAGCGTAAAATCTCCAAAATTTATAGTTTCGTTTTATTAGCCGATATGAGCTTTTTGAGATGCTCTCTTTTTCTTTAGAATCTTATTTTTAAATATGGGAAAAAATAACTCCGGAACCCGTCGGATTCAGCCTATTCTCTGGATATCCACATTATATTTCGCAATGGGAGTTCCCTTTGTGACCATTAATGCGGTTTCAGGAATTATGTATAAAGATATGGGGGTTTCGGATTCGCAGATCACATTCTGGACCGCTCTTATTTTGTTCTCCTGGACGTTAAAACCCCTTTGGAGTCCTTTTCTGGAGATCTATAAAACCAAGAAATTCTTTGTTGTTTTTACCCAGTTTGCCATAGGAATTTTGTTTGCACTGATTGCATTAAGTCTGCCTTTAAACGACTTTTTCAAATACAGTATTGCCCTTTTTGCTGTGGTGGCATTTTGCGGAGCTACCCATGATGTGGTAGCAGACGGTACTTATATTGGCTTTTTGACCAATAAAGAACAGGCAAAATACATTGGATGGCAGGGTGCGTTTTACAATCTGGCGAAGATTATCAGTAGTGGAGCATTAGTCTATTTTGCAGGCTTTTTAGAAAAAACGAAAGGAGTAACCCATGCCTGGATGATCATTATGATTATTTATGCATTACTGTTTTTTGTATTAGCCATTTACCACTATCTGATTCTGCCTAAAGAGAACAAAGAAGAAGATCAGAAAAAAGATAAAACAGCTGGAAATATTCGTAAAGAATTATTGGAGGTCATCACTTCATTTTTTACTAAAAAGAATATTTTATGGTCGGTCCTGTTTATTATTTTGTACCGTTTTGCAGAGGGTTTTGCCATCAAAATTGCTCCCTTGTTTTTTAAAGCTCCAAGATCTTCAGGAGGATTAGGACTATCTACATCTGATATTGGACTTGTATATGGTACTTATGGTTCAGCAGCATTTATCTTAGGATCTGTTCTTGCTGGATATTTCATTTCGGCCAGAGGATTGAAGAAATCTTTGATATGGCTGTGCTGTGCATTCAATATTCCATTTGTGGTATATGCATTATTGGCCCATTATCAGCCTGTTGATCTTCTGCCTGTAGGTATTGCGGTGGTAGTAGAATACTTCGGTTATGGTTTTGGTTTTGTAGGACTGATGCTCTATATGATGCAGCAGATTGCACCTGGAAAACATAAAACAGCGCACTATGCCTTTGCAACAGGAATTATGAATCTTGGGGTAATGATTCCCGGAATGTTCAGTGGAATGATCAGTGACTGGATCGGATACAAAGTGTTCTTTATCTGGGTGCTGATTGCTACGATCCCCGCATTTGTGGTGACCTTATTAGTTCCTTTCCCTTATTCAGAAAATCAGAAAAAAGAATCAATCAATTCGTAAATAATTAAAATAAAAAGTAAAAAATACTTTATGACAGCTCAATCAGTAATGATCCCTTGGCAGGATCGCCCGGAAGATTGCAATGATATCATGTGGAGGTTTTCCGAAAACCCGATCATTAACAGATATGCGATACCTACATCCAACAGTATATTCAACAGTGCCGTGATTCCTTTTGAAGAAGGATTTGCCGGTGTGTTCCGTTGTGATAACAAAGCGGTGCAGATGAATATTTTCGCAGGTTTCAGTACAGATGGAATTAATTGGGAGATCAATCATGATCCTATTGAAATGCAGGCAGGAAATACCGATATGATTGAATCCGACTATAAATATGATCCTCGTGTTACTTTTATAGAAGACCGCTACTGGATTACATGGTGCAACGGATATAACGGACCTACCATCGGAATTGGGTATACATTTGATTTTAAAGAATTTTTTCAGTGTGAAAATGCATTTCTACCTTTCAACAGAAACGGAGTGCTTTTCCCGGAAAAAATTAATGGTAAATATGCGATGCTGAGCCGTCCTAGTGATAACGGACATACGCCTTTCGGGGATATCTATATCAGCTATAGCCCTGATATGAAGTACTGGGGAGAACACCGTTGTGTGATGAAGGTAACACCTTTTGAAGACAGTGCATGGCAGTGTACCAAGATCGGCGGCGGGCCGGTTCCTATCAAAACAGAAGAAGGATGGCTGCTTTTCTATCATGGAGTGATCAATACCTGCAGAGGATTCAGATATTCAATGGGGGCTGCTTTGCTTGACCTTGAAGATCCTACAAAAGTATTGTACAGAACGAAACCTTACTTATTGGCTCCCGCTGAATTGTATGAGCTGACAGGGGATGTTCCTAATGTAGTTTTCCCCTGCGCAGCCTTGACGGAGGGTGATAAAGTAACCGTATATTATGGGGCAGCCGATACTGTAGTAGCGATTGCCTTCGGGTATATCTCAGAAATTATTGATTTTATGAAAAAGAATTCAATCTAAATATGTGATCATAGTGTTTTAAAAATATGAAAACCTGCTTAATCTCTCTGTTTATTGGGATTTTTGTTATGGTTTTCATATTTTTAAACCAACTTTTAAATAAAAAAGAACCTCGATACCTTTTATCATGAAAAAATCCCTGTTTATCTGCTTTTTTACAACTCTGATTTCGGTAACAAATGCTCAGCAAAATAAAAATGATGTTTTATCCTGGGTAGACCCGTTTATAGGTACAGGCGGACATGGCCATACATTTCCGGGGGCTACTACACCATTTGGGATGATACAGCTAAGCCCCGATCAGAATACAAAAAGCGGCGACTGGGACTGGTGCTCCGGATATCACTACAGTAGTAAAACGATCATGGGATTCAGCCATAATCACCTTAGTGGAACGGGATGGGCAGATCTTGGAGATATTCTGGTAATGCCAACGGTAGGACAGGTAAAAATGGTTCCCGGATCAGAAGAAAATCCGGAAACAGGGTACCGTTCAAAATTTACTCATGACAAAGAAACGGCATCACCGGGATATTATTCTGTAATGCTTGACAGTTACGGGATTAAAGCAGAATTGACCGCCTCACCAAGAGTAGGATTTCATAAATATACTTTCCCGAAAACAGATGAAGCCAATATCATCATTGATCCTACCAATAAAATCTTCGGAAATATTTATCACACTTTGGTAAGTATAGAAGGAAATAATAAAATAAAAGGATATTGCTACAGTGGCGGCTGGGGAGGAAAAAGATTTGCCTACTTCGTCATGGAATTTTCAAAGCCATTTAAATCTTACGGAGTTTATGCAGAAGGGAAAACAAAAAATAACGAAAAAATTGCTCTTGCTAAAGATGCTAAAGCTTTCGTAAGGTTTTCTACAGAAGATAACGAAAGTATTGAAGTAAAAGTATCTCTATCTCCGGTAAGCACGGAAAACGCACAGGAAAACTTTGATACAGAAGCGAAAAATATAGATTTTGCAAAAGCCAGAGAAACAGCACGGCAAACCTGGCGAGATCTTATCGGCAGATTCCAGGTGACTGGGGGAACAGATAGCCAGAGAAAAATATTCTACACAGGTGTTTACCATACCTTCATTGCCCCTAACCTTTACATGGATGCCAATGGTGATTATGTAGCCGCTCAGGAAAATATGAATACCAAATGGTTCACCAACTACAGTACCTATTCTTACTGGGACGGATTCAGGGCAACGCATCCATTACTTACCATTATGGATCAGAAGCACACCAAAGAGTTTGCCAATTCTCTGATCAGTAGATATACAGATCGTAAAGATCATATGCCGATCTGGGAACTATGCGGATATGATAATTTCTGTATGCTGGGATATCACAGCGCCTCAGTAATCTGGGATGCTATTTCCAAAGGAGTTCCCGGTATTGATGCTGAAAAAGCCTTTGCGGCAATGAAAGATGCTTCTTTAACAGATAAAATGAGCAGTAGTGATGGTGGCGGAGGACTTAATGACTATATCAAGCTGGGGTATACCCCATCCGAGAACGGAGCTTCAGTTTCCGCAACATTGGAATATGCATATGATGACTGGTGTATTCAGCAGTTAGCCGAAAAATTAGGCAAAAAAGAAGAATCTGAAGTGTACAAAAAACGCTCTATGAACTTCCTGAATAGCTTCAATAAAGAAAATAAACACTTCTGGCCGAGACAGAAAGACGGTAAATTCTTAGCAGATTTCGCCCTTAACGACTGGAAAAAACTGCAGCCACACTGGGTGTCCGGAAATATCTGGGCCTATGATTTCTTTGTTCCCCATCAGATTGATGAAATGATGAATCTGTACGGAGGAAAAAAAAGCTTTGAAGAAAAACTGGATAAAACCTTCACAGAGGCATTGCATATGGAAGGAGAACAGCATGTAGATATTTCAGGATTCATCGGGTCGTTAGGATTCGGAGACGAGCCGGGGCATCATGTTCCTTATCTGTACAACTATGTGGGAAGCCCGTACAAAACGCAAAAAATGGTAAAATATATCCGTGACAATATGTATGCAGCCAAGCCGGACGGAATCGTTAATAACGAAGATTGCGGACAGATGTCAGCATGGTATATTTTCTCATCGCTAGGATTCTATCCTGTCACACCAGGGAAACCTGTTTACGCCATCGGAGCCCCACAATTTCCGAAAGCTTCTTTAACATTGGAAAACGGAAAAATGTTCACTGTCATTGCAGATAAGGTATCTGACAAGAACATCTATGTACAGAAAATCTTCCTGAACGGAAAAGAATACAAAAGCTGGGAACTGAACCACAGTGATATCATGAACGGCGGAGAGCTGAGATTTGTAATGGGAAGTAAACCTGTGAAATAAGACTAATAAAAATTAAACGAAACAAAAGTATCAATGGAAAGGAGAAATTTTATTAAAACAAGTGCATTGGCAGGAGCCGGACTGCTGTTCACTCAGAATGTTTTTGCTAAAAACCTGATCCTGGAGGATTTTCCAGTTGTCCGGGTTCCAAAAGACAAAAGACATTTTGCCAGTGAATCCGTAGAAAGTGCTATTGCAGCTTTTAAAAAGAAAGTTAAAAACAAAGAGCTAAGCTGGCTCTTTGAAAACTGCTTTCCTAATACATTGGATACTACTGTTTTCTATAGTGAAAATAATGGAATACCGGATACTTATGTGATTACTGGAGATATTGATGCGATGTGGCTTCGTGACAGTTCTGCGCAGGTTTTTCCTTATCTGCAGTTCTCCAAAAAAGACGAGAAACTTCACAAACTGATCTCAGGAGTTATTCATAAGCAAACAACATTTATCCTGAAAGATCCTTATGCTAATGCATTTTATAATGATGATCAAAAGATAAGTAAGTGGCAGGAATACGACCACACGGATATGAAACCGGGAACCCACGAAAGGAAATGGGAAATTGATTCATTGTGCTATCCGATCCGCCTGGCCTACCATTTCTGGAAAACAACAGGAGATACAAAACCTTTTGATGCCAACTGGCTGCAGGGAATTAAACTTACTTTGCAGACCTTCACAGAACAGCAGAGAAAAAAAGATCTGGGACCTTACAAATTTGAACGTACAACAGCCTGGGCTACTGATGGAGTTCCGATGGGAGGATATGGCTATCCGACAAAACCTGTGGGATTGATCAGCTCTATGTTCCGGCCAAGTGATGATGCCACAATCTATGGATTCCTGATTCCCTCCAATTTATTTGCAGTGGTAAGCTTACGCCAGGCAGCTGAAATGGTTTCCCAGATAAAAAACGAAAAAACATTGGCTCAGCAACTCAACAGCCTTGCTGATGAGGTAGATGCAGCCATCAAAAAATACGGAATTTACAATCATCCTGAATTTGGAAAAATATATGCTTTTGAAGTCAATGGTTTCGGAAGCTATAACCTGATGGATGATGCGAACTGTCCAAGTTTGCTGGGACTGCCTTATCTGGACGCGGTAAAAGCTGATGACCCTGTTTATCAGAACACAAGAAAATTTGTGTGGTCAGAAAATAACCCGTTCTTTTTCAAAGGAAAGCTGGCAGAAGGGATAGGAGGTCCGCATATTGGACTTGATATGATCTGGCCAATGAGTATCATTATGAAAGCGCTCACTACAAAAGACAGGAGTGAGATCAGATGGTGCATAGATACCTTGCAGAAGACACATGGCGGAACAGGCTTTATGCATGAGTCCTTCCATAAAGACAATGACAAAAAGTTCACCAGAGAATGGTTTGCGTGGTCCAATACCTTATTTGGAGAACTATTATGGAAAACCTTTAATGAAAATCCGGATCTGCTGACATAGTCAACATTTTTATATCGCCGTTTATTTGAGATATTTTTCTTCAAAAAGGAGAATGTCAGGGGATTGCTGTATGAAATTTTAACACCTAAAACATCACCAAAATATTATACAATGAAAAAAAAATCCATCCTTACTGTACTAACTGCCATGATGCTTCAGTCTGGTTCTCTGATTAACGCACAACAGCTTAATCCTACAGGAATATGCTATGTGGAAGTGAATAACAACAACCTTCTGAATGCAGGAGCGTACAAACTGCAGACATCGAACAGCTATCTGTTTAATGTAGTGAATATTTTTGCCGCCAATATCAATTATGATGTCAGCCGAGGCAGAGCGTATCTTTATTCAAATAATAATGTAACCAAGGTTCTTACCAATGCAGATACCTACATAAAACCACTCCAGCAAAAAGGAATGAAAGTAGTGCTAACCATTTTAGGGAATCATCAGGGAGCGGGGATTTGTAATTTTCCTACCCGGGAAGCCGCAAGAGACTTTGCATTACAGCTTGCCAATACAGTGAATACCTATGGTTTGGATGGGATTGATTTTGATGATGAGTACTCCGATTACGGGCAAAATGGGACCGGGCAGCCTAATGACAGTTCTTTTGTAATGCTAGTACAGGAACTGAAAGCCCTGTTGCCGGATAAAATAATATCTTTTTATTATTATGGTCCCGCAGCTTCAAGACTTTCCTGGAATGGAATCCGAGTAGGAGATTATGTCAATTACAGCTGGAATGCGACGTATGGAACGTTCTCTGCCCCAAATGTACCTCCGCTCACTAAAGCACAGATTTCTCCAGCTGCCGTTTGGATGGGAAATACCTCCAATTCTACAACCACAAGCTTGGCAACACAAACAAAAAATGGCGGGTATGGAGTATTTATGTGGTATGATCTTCATGGAACCAATGAGACAACACAGCTTTCGGCGGGAACACAAACGTTATATGGACAGCCAACGGTGTTAAGCGGAACTTTACAATCGTGGACACAGGGCACAAATTGTGATGCTCCAATCGGACTCTACACAAGCAATCTTACAGGAACAAGTACAAAACTAAACTGGTCGGCAGTAGGAACAAGTACTTATGATATCGATTATAAACCGGCTTCCTCTACAACATGGACAAATGCAGCATCAGCTCTAAACTCTACTTCAGTAACCGTTTCAGGTTTAACCGCTAATACGGAATATGACTGGAGAATAAGAACCAACTGCAGTGTGAAAAGTGCTTATATGTTTGCTCCAAGATTTAACAGCGGATTGGGGACTACAACTCCTACAGGCTCCTATGCACTCGCTCTTGATGGAAGCACCGAGTCTGGCACTGCCGGAAATATTAATCTTAGCGGTTCGGCATTATCTTTTGAGGGCTGGATCAAACCTTCTTCTTTTAAATCTGCATCTCCCTATATTTCTTCAATCATGGGAACGGAGGTCAGCGACAGTAATTCTGCCTTTTTAAGATTGGGAGATGCTGGTCTGGCTAATAATAAACTTCAGTTTGTGGTAAGCATTAACAATGTACAGCAAAAACTGGCCTCAGCTACAGCTTTGAATGCCAATACATGGTATCACGTTGCCGCAACCTACGATGGATCTGCGATGAAACTTTATATCAATGGTATTTTAGACGCAAGCAAAGCACAAACAGGAAGTATCAATTCCAACGGAGCATTTAATGTAGGATATCTGTATAATACTTCCAGAAACTTCAATGGGAAAGTAGATGAAGTAAGAGTCTGGAAACGGGCATTAAGTCAGGCGGAGATCAGCCAGAATAGTTGTAATGTATCAGTTCCGGCTTCCTCTCTTGCTGCGTACTGGAAATTTAACGAAGGAAATGGTTCTACAGTTCAGGACACTTCAGGAAACGGAGTAACCTTAACATTAACCGGGGTGGATGCTTCTAATTGGGGAACAGATCTTCCTTGTACAACCGGAACTTTAAAATCGGCAAGAAATGCAGGAAGCCAGAAAACTGTCGATTCAGGAGACATCAATGTAAAGAATCAGATAAAGCTATATCCGAATCCGGTAAGTAAATCCTCATCCCTCACAGTTGCTGTACCACATGAATATAGCAGAGGAAAAATGACTGTTTATGATTTTAATGGAAGAGTAGTAGACACAAGAGCACTGAATGCGGGTGATAATTCATTTGAACTGACCAGACTTTCATCAGGAAACTATATTCTTCGGTTTGAATCTCAGGATGGAAGCCTGAAACAAACAGAAAAATTAATGGTAAAATAAAAAAATAAGTCATTGGGCGTAGTCCCAATGATTTTTTCTACTATAAAATTAATATACTATGAGAAAAAAATCCTTTTTTATCCCTTTAATGGCCCTGATGCTCCAGTCGGCTCCGCTGCTTAAGGCACAACAGCTAAATCCTTTAGGAATATGCTATGTGGAAGTGAACAACAATAATCCGCTGAATGCAGGTTCTTATACACTTCAGAATACAAATCGTCAGCTTTTTGATGTAGCTATTATTTTTGCAGCTAATATTAATTATGATGTTTCCAAAAGCAGAGCTTATATTTCAAACAATAACAACGTTACTAAAGTTCTGAACGATGTGAATACCTATGTGAAACCTTTACAGCAAAAAGGGATCAAAGTATTATTAGATCTTTTGGGAAATCACCAGGGGGCAGGAATTTCTAATTTTCCAAACCGTGAAGCAGCAAAAGATTTTGCTTTGCAGGTTGCCAATACCGTCTATACCTATGGATTGGACGGGGTAGACCTGGATGACGAATATGCAGGCTATGGCAATAATGGAACAGGTCAGGCTAATAACAGCTCCTTTGTAATGCTTTTACAAGAACTGAAAGCAGCAATGCCGGATAAGCTGATTACATTCTACTATTATGGCCCGGCAACAACAAGACAAAGTTACAATGGTGATCAGGCAGGAAATTATATCGACTATACATGGAATGCAATGTATAGTACCTATAATGCACCTGTTGTTCCCCCTCTAGATAAAACCAAAATTTCAGCTGCTGCTACCTGGATACAAAATTCAAATTCAGGGTCTACGTCAGCCACTACTTTGGCAAACTTAGCTACCAGTACAAAAAATGATGGTTACGGAGTTTTTATGTGGTATGATTTAGGAGGAACCAACGTTGCCAATTACCTGAGCACAGGTTCCAATATCCTTTACAATGAAAATACAGTCCTGAGCGGGCAGCTTTATTCATGGTCTCAGGGACAAGCTTGTGATCCGCCACTAGGGTTGGAAGTTTCCAATGTGACTGGAGCATCTGCTAAACTGAATTGGATCTCCAACGCTTCCCAATCTTATAATATTGATTATAAACCAGCCAATTCAATGGTTTGGACTAATGTAGCCAACAATTATTCAGGAAATAGTATTATTGTGAATAACCTTACCCTGAATACGGATTATGACTGGAGAATACAGTCCAACTGCTCACCGACATTAACAAGCACTTATATTTTTGCTCCAAGATTCAACTCCGGAAATGGTTGCACCACTCCTTCAGGGCTCACTTCCGGAAGTTATCTTGGAAACTCCGCTCAATTGTCATGGGATGCTGGAACCGCGTCTTCTTATACTCTGCAATACAAAACGACAGCCGCTACAACGTGGTCTGAAATTCCAAATATTACCACGAACTCTTACTCGTTACAAAACCTGGCTCCGAATACCAATTATGTATGGAAAGTACAGGCTGCCTGTACCGGAGGAGCTACAAGTGCCTATTCAGGGGAAGGAGCGTTCAATAGTGGTTTTGTACCTGTTACAAGCCCCGGCCCAAGATCTCTTTCCTTTAACGGAAGTACCAATTACCTTAATGCAGGACAATTTAACCTGAGTGGAAATGCCGTAACTTTTGAAGGCTGGGTAAAAGTAAATGCCTTTAAATCAGGATTCCCTTACATTTCATCTGTAATGGGTATTGAAGTAGGAGACAACAACTCGGCTATGCTTAGATTTGGAGACGGTAACCTGGTGAATAACAAACTTCAGTTTATTTTAAGCTTTGGATCTGCTCAGGTGAAACTTAATACCAATACTGCCTTTAATACGAATACATGGTATCATATTGCTGCAACTTATGATGGAACTGCCATGAAAATCTATGTCAACGGTAATCTTGATGCAAGTACTCCTGTTACGGGTAACTTTACAGCAAATGGGATTCTTTATCTGGGAAGAAATTATGATAACTCACGCACCATCAATGGTTCTCTGGATGAATTCAGAGTATGGAAAAAAGCATTGACTGCTCAGGAAATTCTTGATAATAAATGTAATATAACTCCTGATTCACCAAATCTTGAAGCTAACTGGAAAATGGATGAAGGAAGTGGTAACGGAGCCCTGGATGCAACTTCAAATACTCATTTTGCAGCTTTGGTTAATATGACAGATGCCAACTGGGCAACAGATGTACCTTGTACGACTTCTCTGTCTGTGAAAGACATAGAATCAGGAAAAGAGAACAATGGTGCTTATCCGAACCCGGTGAAAAGAGGAAATGATATTCATTTCACCATCTATTCTTCAGCTGAAGTATTATTGTATGATATTTCAGGTAAACTGGTAAAAAAACAAACGATTAATCAAAATAATAACACGATGAATACACAGGATTTAATCAGTGGTACTTATATTTACAGAATCACATCTGCCAATCAAAAAGCAGTGTCATCGGGTAAGATTATTGTGAAGTAAAACTCAGATCACGAAACCGTTAATAAAGACTGATGATATACAAAACAGACGGACAGGCAGTGAACTCCTGTTGGTCTGTTTTTACAGTCACAGAAAATAGCTTGAATTTAAAATATAAAATAATGCAGAATATAGTAGGAATCGATATTGGAGGATCACACATCACACTGGCTCAGGTTGATCCTGAAAAACGTGAGATAATTTCTTCAACGTATGTAAGGGAGCATGTTAATTCCTTTGATGGTAAAGAGGTTATCTTCTCTGCCTGGGTTTCAGCCATTGAAAAAGCAGCCCATGATCTTGAAAAAAAGAATCTTTTAATAGGAATTGCAATGCCCGGACCTTTCGATTATGAAAGCGGAATATCGCTGATGCAGCAAGGAAAATTCATCGATATCTATCAGGTAAATATTAAAGAAGAACTGGCAAAAAGACTTGCTGTTTCTGAGGATCAGATTCATTTTGTGAATGATGCGGCGGCATTTATGGAAGGAGAAGTATTTGGCGGTTGTGCACAGCATTTCAAAAGCGTTTTCGGAGTAACGCTCGGGACAGGATTGGGAACCACTTTCTTCAATGGAGAATTTGCCACAGACGAAGATTTATGGGATTCTCCTTTTAAAGAATCCATCGCTGAAGACTATCTGGCAACACGCTGGTTTGTGAGTCGTTATAAAGAACTGACCGGAGAGGAAATTTCAGGAACCAAGGATTTATTGGATAAACCAAAAGCAGTACAGATGCAGATATTCAACGAATATGCAGATTCGTTCTCTGAGTTTATTACAAAATATGTTGATCATTATAAACCCGAAGCTCTGGTGATAGGCGGTAATATTGCAAAAGCTTATCCTTATTTTGAGCCAAGATTTATTCAAAATTTAACAAAGAATAATATTAACTTGCAGGTTAAAATTTCTGCCATATTTGAAGATGCCGCCATTCTGGGAGCGGCCAGCTATGCATTAAAAAAAGCTTTTATAAATTAACAAACGAAACGAAACAATGAAGTTTATATTTTCTACCTGCTTACTTTTATTACAGGCCTGGGCCTTCGGTCAGAATGTATCTCCCGTAGATTATGTGAACCCTTTGATGGGAACCCAGTCCAAACCCTCATTATCCAACGGAAATACCTATCCGGCAGTTGGGCTTCCCTGGGGAATGAATATCTGGACTCCGCAAACCGGTAAAATGGGTGACGGATGGGCTTATTCCTATGATGCAGATAAAATAAAAGGGTTTAAGCAGACCCACCAGCCTTCCCCTTGGATGAACGATTATGGTGCATTTGCCATTATGCCGGGAGTAGGGAAATTAAAATTTAAAGAAGAAGACAGAGCGAGCTGGTTCAGCCATAAAGCTGAGGTTTCAACCCCTTATTTCTATAGCGTTTATCTGGCAGATATCAATGTTACCACTGAATTCACTCCTACAGAAAGAGCTTCTTTTTTCAAATTCGACTTTCCGAAAACGGATAGTGCCTACGTGGTGATTGATGCCCTGAATAAAGGATCCTACATTAAGATTTTACCTAAAGAAAGAAAAATTCTGGGGTATACAACAAGATATTCCACAGGGAAATACGAAAACTTTAAAAACTACTTCATCGTTCAGTTTGATAAAGATTTCGAGTTGACCAAAACCTGGAAGGATGATAAATTGATCAATGATCAGCTGGAAATTACAAGCGACCATACAGGAGCTGTGGTAGGTTTTAAGCTTAAAAATAAAGAAGCCGTTTATGCAAAAGTAGCCTCTTCATTTATCAGCTTTGAGCAAGCTGAGCTGAATCTTAAAAGAGAAATCGGAAACAGAAATTTTGAACAGGTAAAAACCGATGCCAGAAATATCTGGAACACAACATTAGGGAAAATAGAAGTAAAAGGAGGGACAGATCAGCAGATGAGAACCTTTTATTCCTCTCTGTACAGAACTTTATTCTTCCCTCAAAAGCTATACGAAATTGATGCTCACAACAGAGTAAAACACTGGAGCCCCTACAACGGGAAGATTGCAGACGGAAAAATGTTTGCAGGAACCGGTTTTTGGGATACTTTCCGTGCTTTATATCCTTTCCTGAACCTCGTATACCCAAGCATCAATGTAGAAATGCAGGAAGGCCTGGCCAATGCTTACAAAGAAGGAGGTTTCTTACCAGAATGGAGCAGCCCGGGATATTCTGATATTATGATTGGAAACAATTCCGCATCAGTAGTCGCAGACGCTTATATCAAAGGACTTCGCGGATATGATGTGGAAACCCTTTGGCAGGCAGTAAAACATGGAGCCAATAATGAAGGCCCTATAACAGCAGTGGGCCGTAAGGGTGTAGAATATTACAATACTCTGGGCTATGTTCCTTATGATGTAAAAATAAATGAGAATGCTGCCAGAACATTAGAGTATGCTTACGATGACTTCTCTATTTATCAATTGGGAAAAGCGTTGGGGAAGCCGGCTTCAGAAATTGATATTTACAAAAAAAGAGCGTATAATTATAAAAATATGTTCGATAGAGAAACAGGCTTGATGCGTGGTAAAAATAAAGACGGTAATTTCCAGAAACCTTTCAATCCTTTTAAATGGGGCGATGCCTTTACAGAAGGAAACAGCTGGCATTATACATGGTCAGTGTTCCAGGATATCAACGGTTTGGCAGAGCTGATGGGAGGTGAAAAGAAATTTGAAGCAAAACTGGATGAGGTATTCTCACTGCCTCCTGTATTTGATGACAGTTACTACGGAGGAGTGATCCACGAGATCAGAGAAATGCAGATCATGAATATGGGACAATATGCTCACGGGAATCAGCCTATTCAACACATGATCTATCTTTACAATTATGCAGGAGCTCCTTATAAAACCCAATACTGGGCAAGAGAAGTAATGAACAAACTGTATCATGCTACTCCGGACGGTTATTGTGGAGATGAAGATAACGGGCAGACTTCCGCGTGGTATATTTTCTCTGCACTAGGCTTTTATCCGGTAACGCCGGCAACGGATCAGTATGTATTAGGAGCGCCATTATTTAAAGAAGCTACCATTCATCTTGAAAATGGTAAGAAAATTGAAATAAAAGCTGCGGAAAATAATGCTGACAATTTGTATGTAAAATCATTGAATGTAAACCAACAGCCTTATTCCAAAAATTGGGTTAGCCATAAAGAACTGATTAAGGGAGCTGTTCTGGATTTTAAAATGGATAACAAGCCCAATAAAGAAAGAGGATCACAGGAAAAAGATTTTCCTTATTCAATGTCAAAAGAAGAAACAAGTAAATAATTTTAATTTAGAAATACAAAACTGTATGAGTACAGAAAAGAAAGAAATATTCGACAGAATTGAAAATAGGCTGCAGGAGCAGGGTTTTACAATCGCATCTAAAGATGATACAAGACCGTGGGGTGGTTTTTTTGTGATTGATGAAAACCAGGCACAGGATTTTGCCAACCAATATTTTGATGGGATTGATGTGGAGAATCTGAGAATAGGAGGGAAGTTGAGTCCGAAAATTCTTATCGTAGCTCCGGAAGCAAGATTAAGCTGGCAGTATCACCACAGAAGAGCAGAAATCTGGCAGGTAGTGGAAGGAACTGTAGGGATCAAAAGAAGCAATACAGATGAAGAAGGCGAAGTTGGAGAATATAAGCCGAAAGATCAGGTGAAACTTCAGCAAGGAGAAAGACACAGATTAATAGGTCTTGCAGGGTGGGGAATTGTAGCAGAGATCTGGCAGCACACCGATGCGTCTAACCCTTCGGATGAAGATGATATCGTAAGAGTACAGGATGACTTTGGAAGATAAAAATAAAAAGCAGTATCAATGTTGATACTGCTTTTTTGTATTCAGAAACAAGCTTAAAATAAGAATATTTCTAAACCTATAAGGCCTAACTCTTTAAAACGAAAAAGATAATATAAATTTTCCGTTTTTTATCTTTTAAAAAGTCACATCAAGACCCACATAGAAATTCGCTTTCATAATCGGAGCATATACCATTCCGCCATCAAAATAATTGCTGAAAGGTCTTTTAAAATCTACAATCGCATTCTTCTGATAGTAAGAAGTCAGGTTTTCTCCACCCAGATAAGCTCTGATCTTTTTGTTGAAGTTTCTTGAGATCTGTGCATTCAGAATGGCATAAGATTCAGAATATGCCGGAAGCTGAAACTCCTGAGGGTTGCTTGACGTATCAGGAAGTCTTTGCTTGCCCACCCAGTTTAAAGTAGTATCAAAACTCCAGAATCCGCCTTTATCATTTTTATTGGTTGAATAGGCTAGATTAACGAAACCTCTGTGCTTGGCCATGAAAGGAACTTCTCTCCTTCCACCGATATAATCAGCCTGTACATCATAATATTTATAAGCTAACCTTACTTCAAGGTTTTTCACAGGCATAAAATCCCATTGCGTCTGAAATGAATTGGCAAATGATTTTCCTTCAAGATTGTAAAAAGTCAACTGTTGTGGAGATTTGTCCAGATCCACTAAAACCTGATCCTGGAAATCTGTTCTGAAGAAGTCTGCAATAATACTGGATTTTCTTCCAAACAGCTTAAATTCCTGCTGTAAACTTGCACCGTAGTTCCATGCGATTTCTGGCTTTAATCCATAGATGTTTCCATTGTTCGGTAAAATAGTAATCGTTCTGTTGGAAGCAAAATACTGCTGGCTTTCTGCAAATACATTCGCCGTTCTGAATCCTCTTCCCGCAGATAGTCTTAAAATCGTCTGAGGTGTGAAGTCATATTTAAAATTAACTCTCGGTGTAAACTGAGTTCCTGCCAGATTATGGAAATCTACTCTGGAACCTGCTACCAAGGTGTATTTTAACCCTGTTAAAGTATATTCCGCAAAAATACCCGGCACAATTTCATTCCTTCTCAGATCATCCGTTAAATAAGTTTCCTTATAACCATCATATAAAAAACTTGCACCAACTTTATACTTGTTGTTGGTATTTCCGATGATGCTTTCGAATATTAAATTGGAATAATAAGTATGCTGTTGTCCCGCATAATTTCTCCATCCGAAAAAGCTGTCCTGCTGGTGGTAGACATACTGGTTCATCCATCCGATACTCTGGTAAGGTTTTCCTTTAAAAACATAGCCTGTTTTATTCCAAACCTGGAATCTTGAAATATCAATCCCTACACCATAAGCGGTCTGATCATCCTGAGGCAGTTTTTTATTAAAATCAACCTGCCCCGCAGTTCTTTCATCTCTGATAAAATTTATTCCAAAGTGAGATCCGAACCCTGATTTTTCAAGATCATTATAATTAAGTAAATATGCTGCATTGATCTGGGTTCCTTTCGGTCTGTCCAGAAAACCATCATGATTCATATCCGTATTACCGAAAGTTCCGTTCCCGTGCAGCAGAAAAGTATGAGACCATTTATCATTGATGGGGGCAACGTTGGTAATATTGATTTCTGCTCTTCCGTTAAAATCAGAAAAAAGGTTCAGAGAAGTCTCAGGTTCTTTTGCATTTTTCAAAAGCTCCGTGTTAATCTGTCCTGTAATACTTTCATAACCATTCGTTACCGTACTTCCTCCCTTTGTCAGCTGAATACTTTCAATCCATCTTCCAGGAATAAAGTTTAAACCATATGCAGAAGCCAGTCCTCTGATTTCAGGAAGCTGTTCCTTGGTTAAACTCGTGTATTTTTGATCTAAACCAAGCATTTTTAACTGCTTAGTCCCTGTAACAGCGTTACTGAAAGAAACATCTACTGTTGCATTTGTTTCAAAACTTTCAGAAAGGTTACAACAAGCCGCTTTTAGCAGTTCTTTTTTATCAATATTAAAAACAAGTCCTGCTTCTTTCTTGCTTAAAGCTGTTGCCGCTTTAGAACCTGTCACTACTACACCATCAATGCTTTTTTCATTCTTTTTGTGATCTTCTTTAGCTGATAGTGTCTGATGCTCTTTGTGGTCTTCATGTTGCGTTCCTTCCTCATAATGAACCTTTGGATTAGCTTCTCCAAAAGTAAAGTCTCTGTCGTACAGGCAACATC
This sequence comes from Chryseobacterium sp. MEBOG06, assembly GCF_021869765.1. Classification (NCBI taxonomy): domain Bacteria; kingdom Pseudomonadati; phylum Bacteroidota; class Flavobacteriia; order Flavobacteriales; family Weeksellaceae; genus Chryseobacterium; species Chryseobacterium sp. MEBOG06. The sequence continues at coordinate 187,902 of NZ_CP084580.1, forward strand.
CCGGAAGTCCGTTATACACTGCGTCAGAGGCTTTGTATTTTTCATTGTCGTGTCCTGCATCAGCGATAGCTCGTAAAATTTTATCTGATGAAGTTTTTGACGGGTCAAAATTCAACACAACAGTTTGTTTCTCTGCATTCCATTCTGCTGCATCTGCACCAGCTCCTTTTGCTGCCTTTTCTATTCTGGCTTTGCATGAAGCACAGTTTCCTCTTACATAGAACTCATTCTCTTTTTTCGCATTCATTTGATGCTCATGGTGGTGAGTTTCTGTCTGAGCAGACTCTTGTAGGTCTCTATTGTAATGGCAGCATCCCGGAAGACCTTCATAGGTTTTATCAGAGGCTTTAAATTTTTCATTATCATGCCCGGCTTCAGCTACTTTCTTCAAAATATCATCAGTAGAAACCTTATCCGTTTCTATGGTTAACGTCTGAAGATCAATAGAGTAAACTGCTGTTTTTGCGCCTGCATTTTTTGCGGCACTTTCAATTCTTGTTTTGCACATTTCACAGTTCCCTTTTACCTTGAACTGGTTTTTTGAAAGTGTTTGAGCAGAGATAAATTGTGTAAATAGGAATAATGCACCAAGTATCAACCTGGAAATATGTAATTTCATTTTGTTTAAAAGTTTAGATTAATTAAAAAATGGTTCATTAAGCATTATAATGAACTCACAATGTTTTAATTAACCTATTTTAGGCGGTTGCCAGATTTCCTTTAAACGGTCTGAAAGATAAGGATCTGAATAATGGAACTGGGGATTCTTATTCGCTTTGTAATAAGATAGTTCCAGATGTAGATTTTTTGAAAACGGAGTCTCAATAAAAGTATAACAGGCAACACATGATGAACAGCAGTCGTCATTACATGATTTTTTTTGATCATGTCTGTTGTCTTTTTTGGAAGAATGATTTTTACAGCAGTCACTCTTTTTAGACTCTGCTTTACAGCATGTTTCCTGCATCCCTTGCGCATAGAAGCTATCCTTAGGAATCAAGAAAATCCCTAAGCAAAACACGATTGCAAGTATGTGAAACAACTTCATATGTGCAAAAATAAGAAATTTATGGCAAAGGATCACCAACTTTTACCGAGCAGTTGTGCCAAGGCTCTCCGTGTGCAGGGTTAGCTTTTGGTTTTTCACCCATTGCAAGATTTTGAGCAGCGGGTGCCGGGGAAGGAGTTGGAGTGGTTTGTACCACATTCTGGACAGGCTGTGGAGCCGGAGCGGGTTTACTGTTTAAAGGCTGGCCTACCGGAATATCACATCGGTGTCCCGGCTGTCCATGCGGAGGATTCATTCCCGGAGCTGTTTTTACCGGTTTTCCGTTGTTATCAATGGCAATTTTACCAGGTGATACTGAGTTGGGATCAATCTGAATGGTATTGGTTCCTCCTCCTACATTGATGTTTTGAGCAGCTGGAGTGGCATTAGCCGGCTGGCTGTTTAGAGGCTGTCCTACTGGAATATCGCATCGGTGGCCGGGCTGCCCGTGTGGAGGATTCATTCCCGGTGCAGTAGCCATAGGAGCCGGATTGGAATTTGTCTGAATTCCGGCCTGTTCCATTAATGCTGTTTTAGAAGTGCTGTTTGAAGCTATATTAGGCTGTGTAACGCCTGCTTCTTCTTTTAAATAAGTTGCTTTTTCATCCTTTTTACAAGATGTTGCTAATAGTGATACGGTGATCAAACCTATAAATGTATTCTTCATATCCATTGGTATGAAACAAAATTAGCAAAACATTTTCAATTGTTTTGCTAATTTTATATTTATAATTTGATTTTTGGCTTAATTTTTTACCAAAAGTCTAAATCCTTCTCCGTGAACGTTGATAATTTCCAACCCTTCGTCATCTTTTAATAATTTACGAAGCTTAGCAATATAAACGTCCATACTTCTAGCGGTAAAGTAATTTTCTTTTTTCCAGATCTTTCTCAAGGCAAGATCTCTTGGCATAAAGTCGTTTCTGTGGATGCAAAGAAGTTTTAGCAGCTCATTTTCCTTCGGAGACAGTTTATATTCTTTATCACCTACTTTCAGTTGTCTCAGCATAGAGTCAAAGAAAATATTGCTGATCTTAAACTGTTCCTGTTCTTCATTTTCCAGTGTCGAGCTTCTTTGAAGAATAGCTTTGATCTTGTATAAAAGAAGTTCAGTATCAAAAGGCTTTGTGATATAATCATCAGCACCCAGTTGATATCCTTTCAAAATATCCTCCCTCATATTTCTTGCGGTAAGGAATATAATTGGTGTATTTTTGTCAATCTTTTTTACGTCTTCAGCCAATGAAAACCCATCTTTTTTAGGCATCATTACGTCAAAAATGCAGATGTCAAATTCATTTTCTGTGAATTCTTTAAGTCCCTGCTCTCCATCAGTGGCAAGAGTTACTTCAAAATTATTGATTGTCAAATAATCTTTAAGCACCGCCCCGAAACTCTGATCGTCCTCTACTAATAATATTCTGTTGCTCATAACTTTTACTAATTAATGATTACAATTAAGAATGAACATTCTCACTCTATCTTCTTATATTTTGATATTTGGTTTTACTTTTATTGATGTTTCTAGCTCATTGGAAGCTTTATCGTAAACTTACTTCCATTTCCCTTATTGGATTCTACTATAATCTGTCCTTTGTGCAGTTCTACAATTTTCTTTACGTAGGAAAGGCCTAATCCCTGTCCTTTTACATTGTGAATATTTCCGGTTTCTTCTCTGAAGAATTTTTCGAAAATTTTAGTCTTATTCTGAGTATCCATTCCCATCCCTTTGTCTGAAATTTCGATAACATACCATTGTTCCTCATTTCTTGTCTCTACATGAATTTCCGGTGCATCAGGAGAATATTTATTGGCATTATCCAGCAGGTTAACCAGCATATTTGAGATATGGAATTCATCAATCTTGAAATTATAATGAGTCGCATTGAATTTTTGAGTAAGCGATCCCTTTCTCTGTTCCACGATAAGATTGAAAGATTCTGTTGTTCTTTTGATCAGTTCTCTTACGTTGGTTTCTTTTAAGAACAGTTCAACTTCATTTCTCTCAAGCTTAGACATATTAAGTACATTCTCCACCTGCTTCTTCATCCTTAGGTTCTCCTGTTTGATCAGTTCTGAATAATATTTCACCTTATCCGGATTGGTCGCAATCTTATCATTGGCCAAAGAATCTGTGGCTACTGAAATAGTGGCTAGAGGAGTTTTGAATTCGTGAGACATATTGTTGATGAAGTCCGTTTTCACTTCAGCAAGCTTCTTCTGTCTCATCATATAGTTGATGGAGATGATATAAATACCCAAAATGGTAAGAAGTGAAAGAAAGGTCCCTAAAAGCATCGGCCAGTTGTTCATCGCGAGGGAATATTCTTTCTTCGGGAAAACCAATGCTAGGCTGTATAATGTATTCTTTTTATCTGTAAAAAGAGGGTAGCTGTACGTGTTGCTGTCTTTTTTTCTTTGTAGGCTTTATTGGCAATGCTGGTAAGTTTACTGTTCTTATCAAGCACTCCATATCCGAACTTTGCAGTGATTCCTCTTATTCTCAGTTCCTTCGTGATTACGGAATCAAGGGTTTGGGAATCTACTCTTTTCGTAATAGGAAGATTTTTACCATAGACCTTTACAAACTCTTTCATAGAATAATCACCCGTTTCAATATCCTGATTGATATCGGTGGTGAGAAGTTCGCGGTTCGTGGTATCTCTTTTTATTTTATAGGCGGCTTCATCGGTATACAACGTGGTAAGCTTCACAGAATCTCCTTTTTTAGAGATCGGAAGCTGTGTATTGGATATGATATTTTTAGAATAGATAATCTGTCGCTGGGTTCCGGAGTCTTCTACCTGTTGAATAGTCGTTAATGAAGGCTGCTTGCTGTTGGCAATAATATTTTTTCTGAAATCTTTAATATCCTTATTCAAATATTTATCGGCCTCAATCTCTTCAACACTTTTTGACGTACTTTCCAAAACAGCATACACTTTGTTTGAAAAATCCTGCTCGAGGACACCGTAATAGCCTTTCAACCAATAAAATTGGAGCGTCACAAAGACAATCAGTGAGATCGTCATAAACACCGAAATTATTGGGATGAATTTGTTATTCATTAGTTAATTATATATGTTTTGGAAAAATGAATGTTAAAATTAATTGTTTTAAGACTACATAAACAAAAAACGAGCCAAATAAATGTTTTTTTTCTCTTAAAAGAGTGTTTTTTAACAATTATTTATGAATTATCTTTTACTTGTCATATGAAAAGTCCTTTCAATAAATAAAATGGTAACTTTATTAAAAATAATTACTTATGGAATCTAATATCATTTTTAACAAAGATTTTGACGCAAAGAGCACTTATGTCATGAAAATTTATGATGCTGATGTTTCAAAAGTATGGGACTATTTTACCAAATCCGAATTGCTGGATCAATGGTGGGGCCCTAAACCCTGGAGATGCGAAACAATAAATCAGGATTTTAAAGAAGATGGAGTCTGGCTTTATTCAATGGTCGGACCAAATGGTGACAGAGGATATGCCCAATTCAGATATGGAGAAATCATGGAGCACAGGAGTATCGACTGGATGAGTGCTTTTTGTGATGAAAAAGGAACTGTGAACGAAGATTTTCCACCATCAAAGTGGCTGGTCGGTTTTACTGGGGTGGAAGAAGGAACAAAAGTAACCGTCAATATTCATTATCAATCTCAGGAAGTCATGAAAAAATTGTTTGATATGGGATTTGAAGGAGGTTTTACCATGGGGCTGAATCAGCTGGAGGAGATTCTGAGTAAATAACCCTAACCCATAAGATTGATTAAACCGTTCAGCTTAATATTCAAATTGAACTGTGTTTTTAAATATAAAAAGCTTGGAAAAATATCCAAGCTTTATTTTTATAACAGTTCTTCGTCCTGAAAATATTGTATGATTGCCTTTTTCATAAGCAATGACTGCTCATTGGGTCTTAATTCAGGCAAGCCCTCTATTTTTTCGAAATGTGGCCATCCATCTTCGTAATGCGTAAATTTATAATAGCCAAACGGTTCCAATAATCTGCAAACCGCTATATGAAGAATATTTAATTTATCGTCTTTCGTATATTTTTGTTGACCACTTCCCAGTTCCTGAAGTCCAATTAAAAATAATATAGTTTCAATGGGCGGATTTTTTTCAGTCTGGAAATTTTCTTCAAAGAATTGTTCTACTTTTTTCCAATATTCAGCTTCGTTGATCATTCTTTTTGATTTTCTAATTTTAATAAAAATGCGAATTCCAATGCGTCTTCTTTCAAAGATTCAAATCTTCCGCTTGCGCCTCCATGCCCGGAGCTCATATCTGTTTTAAATACTAAAATATTATCGTCTGTCTTTACCTCTCTTAGCTTTGCTGTCCATTTTGCAGGTTCCCAATACTGTACCTGAGAATCATGGAACCCGGTAGTGATCAGCATATGTGGATACTCTTTAGCTTCTACATTGTCATAAGGAGAGTATTCTTTCATATAATGATAATATTCTTTATCATTTGGATTTCCCCATTCATCATATTCTCCGGTAGTCAAAGGAATAGTATCATCCAGCATTGTGGTAACTACATCTACAAAAGGAACCTGTGCTACTATTCCGTGGAATAATTGTGGCTCATAGTTCACTACAGCTCCTACCAAAAGTCCTCCTGCACTTCCGCCCATGGCGTATATATGTCTGGACGAAGTGTAATTTTCCTTTATCAGGTATTTTCCTGCATCAATGAAATCAAAGAATGTATTTTTCTTATAAAGCATTTTTCCATCTTCATACCACTCTCTACCCAGGTACTCTCCTCCGCGTATGTGGGCGATAGCGTAGATAAATCCTCTGTCCAGAATAGACAATCTTACATTGGAAAAACTGGCATCTACGGTATGGCCGTAACTTCCATATCCATATAATAGGAGTGGGGTATCGGCGGTTTTTTTGGTGTCTTTGTGGTATACCAAAGAAATAGGGATTTTAGTCTCTCCGTCTCTGGAGTCTGCCCAAATTCTTTCAGAAATATAGTTTTCCGGGAAGAAGTTTCCGCCCAAAACTTCCTGCTGTTTCAGGAGCTTTGTCGTTTTTTCCTTCATGTTGTACTCGTAAGTTGAGCTTGGCTGTGTCAATGATGTATAGCCATAACGTAAAACTTCTGTGTCAAATTCAAGATTGACCCCAATATAGCAGGTATAGGTAGGATCGGAGAATGGCAGGTAATATGAGTCCTGTGTTTTTTCATCAATGATTTTGATCTGAAGAAGTCCTTTTTCTCTTTCTTCAAGAACCAGATAATCTCTGAAAATTTCAAAACCTTCCAGCAAAACCTCGGCACGGTGAGGGATAACATCTACCCAGTTTTCCATACCGCAGTTGGCGATCTTTGTTTTTACAATTTTAAAATTTGTAGCATCATCGGCATTTGTAATGATGTAAAATTCATCCTCGTAATGTTCAACAGAATATTCAAGATCATCTATTCTTGGCTGGATAATAGTCCAGTCTGTGAATACATTATTTGAAGGGATGAAGCGGTGCTCATCAGAAATAGTACTTGAACTTGCGATGAAAATATACTGTAAAGATTTTGTTTTGAATACGTTGACATCAAAAGTCTCGTCTTCTTCATGGAAAATAAGAATATCTTCAGATGAATCCGTCCCCAGTAGGTGTCTGTATACCTGGAATGCACGAAGGTTTTTATCTTTTCTGATATAGAAAACATGCTTGTTATCGTTAGCCCATACAGCTTTTCCTGTAGTGTTCGGAATCGTGTCAGGAAGAATTTCTCCGGTCTTTAAGTTTTTAAAGTTTAACGTGTAAATTCTTCTTCCTACATTATCTGAAGAAAAAGACGTCAGCTCATTATTAGGGCTTACAGCCACACTTCCTACTTCAAAGAACTCCTCTCCCTCGGCTAAGATATTCACATCAAGAACAATTTCTTCCTGATTGTCCAGGCTTTTATACTTTCTGCAGAAGATTGGATATTCTTTACCCTCTTCATATCTTACGATGTACCAGTATTCATTAAAGATGTAAGGAAGTGATTCGTCATCTTTTTTATAGCGGGCCTTCATCTCCTCAAAAAGATTTTCCTGAAGAGTTTCTGTGTCTTTCATGATGAATTCTTCGTAAGCATTTTCTTCTTCAAGATATTTGATGACTTCAGGGTTTTCTCTTTCATTGAGCCAAAAGTAATTGTCAATTCTTCTGTCGCCGTGGGTTTCTAATATTTTTTCTATTTTTTTTGCTTGTGGGGCTTTCATCCGTATATTTTAATTTTTTATTGAATAGGATATGCTTTGTCTATTTCTTTTGAAAAATATGATTTGCAAAGACAGTTCATTCAATGTTAATTCTTGTTCAAATTTAGGTAAAAAAAAACCATCTTTTCTGTATTGAAAAGACGGTTGATCGTATTTTTATAGTAAAGACTATTTATGAAGTGCTTTAATAAACTTTTCAAGAGCCATTGTCATGGAAGGTGTTTCCTTCGTAGGAGCCATTAAGTCTACTTTTAATCCAGCTTCCTCAGCAGCAGCCAAAGTTGTGTTTCCGAAAACACCGATCTTTGTTTCATCCTGTTTGAAGTCTGGGAAGTTTTGTTGTAGAGACTTGATTCCTTGCGGGCTGAAGAAAATCAGCATATCATAATCCTGAATGTTGATATCTGTCAGATCACTGCATACAGTACGGTACATGATTGCTCTTGTCCATTCTACATTCGAAGAATCCAGAGTTTTTACAATATCCGGGCTTAAAACATCTGAAGATGGCAACAGATATTTTTCACTTGGGAATTTTTTGAAAAGAGGCAGCAGATCCGAGAAGTTTTTCTCCCCAAAACTGATTTTTCTTTTTCTGTAGACAATATGCTTTTGAAGATAGTTGGCAATTGCTTCCGACTGGCAGATATATCTCATCGTATCAGGAACAGCAAAACGAAGTTCCTCTGCAAGTCTGAAGTAATGGTCTATTGCATTCTTGCTGGTAAAAATAATACCTGTGTACTGCGTTAGATCAATCTTCTGTGTTCTAAGTTCTTTATTGTCAACTCCTTCGACGTGGATAAATGGACGGAAATCAATCTTTATTTTTTCCTTCTTCGCTATATCCAAATATGGAGAAGACTCACTAGGCGCTGGTTGAGAAACCAATATAGACTTTATTCTCATCATTGACATTTATTAAAAAAATAACAACTTCCAAAGCAATAATAATGGTGCGATTTGGAGGGTGCAAATATACAAAAATTTATAATACCATTTCTCTGGAAGAATCTTGTTCTTGTGAAATAAATAGAAAAAAACTTTAAATATGAACACAAAAGCAAAAAAGCAGAAATAATATAGAAAGATCCTATTTCTGTCTATAGGGAAATAATAGTGCGCTACACAAAGGATTATCAGCAAAAATGACAGTATAAAATAAAACTTAGTGGAGGTAAAATAAAAAATAGACCATTTTTTTCCGTCACCTATACTTTGGTAAAATAGAAAACCTAATGTAGATTTTGTCAGATAAAAGAACAGTATCGCAATAAGGGTATAGCCAAATTTATTGAGCTGATATCCAAAAAGCTGGAGGTCTGCAATGTATTTAGGGACTATCGGGATGTACTGTGAAACTAAAACAGACAAAGTAAGAGTCGTTACACACGAGGTGATGATCCAGCTGGGAAGGTTGTTGCTTGCATCAAAATATTTCTGAAGCAGAAAATCTTTCAGACTGGCATCCCTTTCTATAATGTTCATCATAAAAACATATAAAAATATACAGCCTACGAGTATAAAGATTACCCAGTCATTGTTCTCAGGTATTCTTACATGGTTGATGAAGTTTTGTGATGACGGCAAAATTTATTTTTTTTTAATTTTTATTTAATTTCAAAAGCACAGTCTGGCATAGATTTTCTTATTGCCTGATCTGTGAAAATTGTAACTTAAATATATGCTCCCGCCGATTTTGTGTACTATTCAGATTCTTTCAGTAAAAGTTTCTGTTTCATTCCCTTAATCCGTGAGAAATATTTTTGCAAAATTATAGATTATTTTGTATAAAATAAAAAGGTTAAATAAACTATCTTTGCAAACTGAAATGAAAAAACTAGTCATTATCCCAACTTATAACGAAAAGGAAAATATTGAAAATATTATTTCCGCGGTTTTTGCATTGGAGGACGACTTTCATATTTTAGTAGTAGATGATACTTCTCCGGATGGAACGGGAGAGCTGGTGAAGGAATTGCAGAAGAGAAATCCGCACTATCTGCACCTGTCCGTAAGACATACAAAAGATGGATTGGGGAAAGCATATATTCATGGATTTAAATGGGCGCTGGAAAACAATTATGATTACATCTTTGAGATGGATGCCGATTTTTCGCATAATCCTAATGACCTTCCCAAACTTTTTGAAGCCTGCCTGAATGCTGATATGGCCATCGGGTCCAGATATTCAAAAGGAGTGAATGTGGTCAACTGGCCTATGGGAAGAGTATTACTTTCTTATTTTGCATCCAAATATGTAAGATTTGTTTTAGGGCTTCCTATTCATGATACTACAGCCGGGTTTGTATGCTTTTCAAGAAAAGTACTGGAAGAAATAGGCCTTGATAATGTAAGGCTGAAAGGATATGGATTTCAGATAGAAATGAAATTCAGAGCTTATAAAAAGAACTTCAAAATTGTAGAAGTACCTATTATATTCACCAACAGAATTTTAGGAGAAAGCAAAATGAATGGAGGGATTATTCATGAAGCCGTATTTGGAGTTTTAAATTTAAAATGGAAATCCATTATCAATAGATTATGAAACACAGCATAGGCAATGCTTCTCATACAGAGGAATATTGATAGGCGAAGCTCTTCAGACTATTAAAAAATATAAAAATAAACTGATGAAAAAACTGATCTTCATTTTCGTTTTGCTGGGACTGGTTTCATGCAGTGATTATATTGATAAGCCTAAAAATCTGATCGATGAAGGGACCATGGCTGATATTATGGCAGATCTTGCGATCAATGATCAGGCAATCTTTATGTATCAGGACAAAAATATGGAAGCTGGGACAAGAGCGGTTCTTACATCTCATCATGTGAAATCTGAAGACTTTATAGAAAGCTTTAAATATTACGTGATTAAAGAAAAAATGGAAGGGATCGCCAACGATGCACAGGAAATATTATTGAAGAAAGATCCCAAAGCAGATAAATACGTAAAGGATAAAATAAAACAGAATGGAAGTATGCCAACTATGGTAAGGTAATTATCAGGCAGAATACTTCTTATTCTACAAAAAACGCAGGTAAAACAGCTGGTTAAAAAAGTATAGAGATGAAATTTTTTAATATAGAAAAAACCTCTGAGGGAAAAGCAAGAGCAGGGGAGATTACCACAGATCACGGGAAGATTCAAACTCCTATTTTTATGCCTGTGGGAACTGTAGCCAGTGTGAAAACAGTTCATCAGAGAGAATTAAAAGAAGACATTAAAGCTCAGATTATTCTGGGAAATACCTATCACCTTTACCTTCGTCCCGGTATGGAAACGATGGAGGCTGCAGGTGGATTACATAAATTCATGAACTGGGATCTTCCGATTCTTACCGATTCCGGAGGTTTTCAGGTTTTTTCATTGGCAAGCAACAGAAAAATGACCGAAGAAGGTGCGAGATTCAAATCTCATATCGATGGAAGTTATCATATGTTTTCTCCGGAAAGATCAATGGAGATCCAAAGACAGATCGGAGCCGATATTTTCATGGCCTTTGATGAATGTACACCATATCCGTGTGAATATAATCAGGCAAAATCATCGATGGAGCTTACCCACCGATGGCTGAAAAGATGTATCGACTGGACGAATGAAAATCCTGAACTTTACGGCTACAAGCAAAGACTTTTCCCAATTGTTCAGGGATCAACATATTCTGATTTAAGAAAAATTTCTGCAGAAGTAATTTCTGAAGCTGGTGCTGAAGGAAATGCTATCGGAGGACTTTCCGTTGGAGAGCCTGAGGAAGAAATGTACAGAATCACTGATGAAGTGACAGATATTCTTCCAAAAGAGAAACCAAGATACCTGATGGGAGTTGGTACTCCATGGAATATTTTAGAATCCATCGGTTTAGGAATCGATATGATGGATTGTGTAATGCCGACAAGAAATGCAAGAAATGCAATGCTTTTCACATGGCAGGGGGTGATGAACCTTAAAAATGAAAAATGGAAGCGCGACTTTTCGCCTCTGGACGAATTTGGAACCAGCTTCGTAGACCGTGAATATTCAAAAGCATATCTTCGCCACTTATTTGTATCAAAAGAATACCTGGCAAAGCAGATTGCTTCAATCCATAACCTTGCATTTTATCTTGATTTGGTAAAAGTTGCAAGAGAACACATTCTTGCAGGAGACTTCTATGAGTGGAAAAATTCTGTAATACCAGTTCTTAGACAAAGACTTTAAGAGAATTATGCTTAAAATTGTAGACAAATATATCATCAAAAAGTACCTTGGAACTTTCAGTTTCATGTTGGTTCTTTTGTCTATAGTCGTACTTGTTATCGATGTTCAGCAGAAGATTCCAAGGATAGAAAATGCGAAGGCCATTGATGCAAAACTTGACCTCACCTATTTTCTGATCCATTTCTATCCTTTTTGGATTGTGAATCTTGTGGTGACATTTCTTTCCATTCTGGTCTTTATTTCGGTGATTTATTTTACATCCAGAATGGCGAATAATACCGAAATTGTAGCTATTATCAGTAGTGGAGCAAGTTTTCACAGGTTTTCAAAACCTTATTTATATACTTCTATTTTAATTGCATTGATGTCCCTTTTGGTGTACCATATGGTTCTTCCTTGGGCGAATATCAAGAAAAATGAACTCGAAGCCTATACCTATAATGCGGCCAATAAAGAAAAGATTTTGGGAACGGCACCTGCCTCTTCGCAGTTGAGCAGAACAGAATATATCTTTGTTGACTCATGGAATAAAAGAGAAAAAAGAGGCTCTAGCTTCGTCTATCAGAAATTTGATAAAGACAGAAGAATGGTATATGAGCTGAAAGCCGGTGATGTATATTGGGATAATGTTAAAAAACAGTTTGTCTTAAATAACTTTTTCGAAAAAACAATCAATAAAGACAATACTGAAAAGCTGAATAACGGCATAGAGCTTAGAAAAAACTATGGACATTCACCCGAAGAACTCTTTCCAAATGAGCTTTTAGGGCAAAATAAAACCACTCCCGAACTTTTAAAATTTATTGAAAGAGAAAGAGCAAGAGGAAACGGAAACCTGAATTCTTATCTGAATGAACTTCATCAAAGAACGTCAATGCCTGTTTCTATTATTATACTGACCTTTTTAGCCCTTTCACTATCCTCTCAAAAGAAAAGAGGAGGACTTGGGGTCAATTTGGCGATAGGAATTTCACTGGCCTTTATCTTCGTGTTTTCATTTGAAGCCTTAAAAGTAGTATCAGAAAATAAGAGTCTGCCTCCTGCATTAGCGATGTGGCTGCCTAACCTCGTATTTCTTCCGCTTACCCTATACCTGTATATCAAAAGAGCAAATCAATAATCAATAAAGGAGTTTTACTTCTTTATGATAAAACGGGCGTAATCCGTCATTTTCGAGTTCGATCCAGAGCTCACCCTTTTCGTCTGCATATCGGATGATGCCATTTTGTCTTTGTTTTCCGATTTCAAAAACTGAGATTTCATTTTTGCGGAAGAGGCTTTTGTTAAAGACTTCCAGTATTTCCTGATCAGATGGTATATTTTTAAGTTTTTCAGACAGATAAGTATGAAAATTGAAAGCGACCTCCTCAAGGTCAAATTGTACCCCAGTTTGAGTTAAAAGCGACCCTGCATTTGATATTTCATCAAATTTATCCTGTAAAATATTAATTCCGGTTCCGATAATGAAATAATTATTTTGATTAATTTTTTTCTTTTCTATTAAAATTCCAACGATTTTTTTACCTTTAAGGATAATATCATTCGGCCATTTAATTCTTACATCAGAATCAGCCAATTTGGCAAGGAAATCCCGGACAATAATTGCGGTATAATAATTGAATATAAAGTCGGAGCACAGAATGTGTTGAGTATTCACTGCCAGCGTATAAGCTAGGTTTTTTCCGGCAGTCTGAGTCCATACATTTCCATACTGACCACGGCCTTTAGTTTGATTAAAAGTATGCAATCCTATAAAATCTGAATTTTCATAAAGTAAAAACTTTGATATTTCGTCATTAGTAGAAGAACATTCGTTCAGATAGAAGAGTTGGCTCATTTAAGAAAACTTTAAGACATTAAGGGGGTAAAAGTAAGGTTAAAGTAAAGAAAAAACAATAAATTTGCAGATTATAGTATTTTTTTAATGAATAAAACAGCAGAAAAACAAGCATTAATAGATAAAATCGTTGAAGCTATCCAGGATGTAAAAGGTGAAGATATCATGATCTTTGATCTTTCCAACATTGAAAACTCCGTGGCAGAAACGTTCGTAATATGTAGTGGTAACTCAAATACGCAGGTTTCGGCATTAGCGGGAAGCGTTGAGAAGAAAGTTAGAAACGACTTAAAAGACAGACCTTGGCACGTTGAAGGAACGGAAAATGCAATGTGGGTACTTGTGGATTACGTTTCCGTGGTAGTTCATATATTTCAGAAAGATGTACGTGAGTACTATGATATAGAAGAGCTTTGGGGTGACGCAGTTATCACCAAAATTGAAAATGAATTGTAAAATTTTAAAAAGTATAAATGAATAATAAAGGATTCAACTGGTTCTTTCCTATTGCAATCATAGCTCTTTTGCTATTCTTTGGCTCCAATTTCCTTGGAGGTGACAGTGCAAAATCTATTGATGAAGATGGTTTCTTTAGAGAAATGCAGGCGGGGAAAGTCCAAAATATAATTATATACAAAGACATAGAGAAAGCTGATGTTTTCCTTACCAAAGAGGCCAAATCGGCAACGGTTGCCAAAACCGCTAAAGAAAATAACCCTCTTTCTGCATTCGAAATGGCTCCTAAAGCAGATTATTCTGTAAAATATGGAGACCTTCAACTTTTCCTTCAGAAATTTGAGCAGATAAAAGCTGAAAATCCGGTGATTAAGACTTCTAAAGATTATGGAACAGGTAAAAGCCCGTTTGCCGATATCTTAGTGTCTGCGTTAATCTGGATCGCCATTTTAGGATTATTCTACTTCCTTCTTTTCAGAAAGATGGGCGGTGGAGGAGGCCCTGGAGGACAAATCTTCTCTATCGGGAAATCTAAAGCAAAGCTTTTTGACGAAAAAGAAAGAATTCAGGTAACATTTAAAGATGTTGCAGGACTGGAAGGTGCTAAAGAAGAAGTTCAGGAAGTCGTTGATTTCTTGAAAAACTCTGAAAAATACACTAAACTTGGAGGTAAGATTCCTAAAGGTGTACTTTTAGTAGGCCCTCCGGGAACAGGTAAAACTCTATTGGCAAAAGCTGTTGCAGGTGAAGCTAAAGTTCCGTTCTTCTCACTTTCAGGTTCTGATTTCGTAGAGATGTTTGTAGGAGTAGGTGCCTCAAGAGTAAGAGACCTTTTTGCACAGGCAAAAGCAAAATCTCCGGCAATTATCTTTATTGATGAGATAGACGCTATCGGACGTGCAAGAGGGAAAAATAACTTCTCAGGCGGAAACGACGAAAGAGAAAATACCCTGAACCAGCTTCTTACGGAAATGGATGGCTTCGGAACAGATGTGAACGTAATTGTTATGGCAGCCACCAACAGAGCAGATATCCTTGATAAGGCTTTGATGAGAGCAGGACGTTTTGACCGTTCCATTTATGTAGACCTTCCGGAATTACATGAAAGAAAAGAAATTTTTGATGTTCACTTGAAAAAAATTAAGCTGGACGATAATGTTGACAGAGATTTCTTGGCCAAACAAACCCCTGGATTCAGTGGAGCAGATATTGCTAACGTTTGTAATGAAGCAGCACTTATTGCTGCAAGATATAACCATACCTCTGTTACAAAACAGGATTTCCTGGATGCTGTAGACAGAATCATCGGAGGTCTTGAAAAGAAAAACATGGCCATCAAGCCATCTGAAAAGAAAAGAGTTGCTTATCATGAGGCAGGTCACGCTACAATCTCCTGGTTGGTAGAGCATGCATCACCTCTTTTAAAAGTAACGATTGTGCCAAGAGGACGTTCTTTAGGTGCAGCATGGTATCTTCCGGAAGAAAGACAGCTTACTACGACAGAACAGATGCTGGACGAAATGTGTGCTACCTTAGGAGGTAGAGCAGCAGAACAGGTGATCTTCAATAATATCTCTACAGGTGCACTTTCTGACCTGGAAACGGTTACTAAGAGAGCACAGGCAATGGTTACGATTTATGGTTTAAGCCCGAATATCGGAAACATCTCTTATTACGACAGCTCAGGCCAGTCTGAATATTCTTTTGGAAAACCTTATTCTGAGGAAACCGCTACTAAAATTGATGTAGAGATTAAGTCAATCATCGAAAATCAGTATGAAAGAGCAGTAAGAATTCTTGATGAAAATAAAGATAAACTTGATGCTTTAGCCAATAAGCTTTTAGAAAAAGAAGTAATCTTCCGTGAAGACCTGGAGGAAATATTCGGAAAGAGAGCATGGGATCCTGAATTGACAGAGAGACCAGTTACCAATACAATTCCGGTAAAAGATATTCCGGGAGCATTGGATATGCCTCAGATCAAAGAGAAAGAAGAAGAAAGCGAAATACAGGCTCCAGAAAGCCCGACACAGCTTTAATACTCTTAAAAATAACTTTAATAAAACCTGACAACTTCAAAATTGTCAGGTTTTTTCATATTTAAACAGATATTTAGGACTCTATTGTAATTTATTTTCTATTTTTGTATAAAGTTGACTAAAAATAGATTAAGTTGAATTTATTCAAGAGGATTGTAAGCAAACTTACCAACCAGCCTGAGGAAGAAGACAAACAGAGCCTGGAGAAGCTTGGGGATTCGCTGAAAAATGCGGATCTTGACTATAAGTTTGCGCAATTATTTACGCATTCGGGGGGATTTTTTAATTATTGTGCAGATGAAGCGGAAGCTCTACAGACTTTAAATCAAATTGTCAAAATAGAAAATATTGGCAATCTTTTTTGCTGGGATAAAGAACTTCAGAACTTTTTGAACGTTGTGAAGACTTCTTATACTTCAGAACTGCAGCCATCTAATGATGCTGCATTTATTACTTGTGAGTATCTCATTGCTTATGATGGCAGGATCATGCTGTCACATAACAATATTCTTCACTATCACTCTTCAAGGCTGCCGGAGAAAATAATCATCATTGCCAATGTTTCTCAGATTGTCAACAATCTGAACGATGCCATGGGGAAAATAAAAAGAAATGGAAATATCAAGAACCTTACTTCCATCAGTGGAAGCCAGTCTAAAATGGACAGTTCTTCCAATTCTAATGTGAAACTGTTTTTATTACTGCTTGAAGATTAAGCACCCACTTCTAAATTTTAAATTTTGGACAAAAATCTCATTCAAAGAACCATTTCCGGTATAGTCTATGTTGCTATCATTATTCTTTGTTCAACTCCCTGGGGAGCACAACTGATCAATAATATCTCTCCCGGCCTTATCAAACAGCAGTATCTTTATCATGCACTGATGTGCCTTCTGCTTATTGTAGGTACCTGGGAGTGTGTAAAGATCATGAAATTCGGAAACGGATATGAAAAATGGGTAGTATATCCATTGGTTATTTTTATATTTTATATTTTTTCAAAACGATACTTCAATCATGATTTCTTTTTTGACTTCAGGTTGAGCGAAATATTAGCATTGGCCCTGATTGGGATTGCTGTGCTTACTTTATTCAAATATCCTAACGAATTATACTTCGACAGCGGGAAGCTGATTTTTACGGTCATTTACGTGGCTCTGCCGTTCAGTTTTGCATTAGGCCTGCCTAAGTTTTCCAGTTATAATGACACTTTTACTTTGGAAGTTCTTTTTCTGTTTATCCTGATATGGAGTAGTGATACTTTTGCTTATCTGGTAGGTAAATTCTTTGGTAAACATAAGATGGCACCCAAGATTTCGCCTAAAAAAACCTGGGAAGGATATATTGGAGGTGTTGTTTTAACGCTGGTTTTATCTTATTTCATAGAACATTATCAGCCGGAGCTTAGAGGAAACTGGATGTTTGTCGGGTTTTTAGTAGCAGCTTTTGCTCCATTAGGCGATTTGGTAGAGAGCCAGCTGAAAAGAAATTTCGGTGCAAAAGACAGCGGAAACATCATTCCGGGGCATGGTGGAGTTTTAGATAGACTGGATAGTTTTATTATCTGCGTTCCTGTCGTATATTTGTACTTTATTTTAGAAAAATTTATTTAGTCTCATGAAATTACATAGAGAATCAAAAGGAACTATTACTGTAGCGACCATACTTTTTATTATATTGGGAGCATTAGCAATTTATTTCCTTAAAATATGGTCCCTGTTGATCATCGTACCTTTGCTGGTTATTTATTGTTTAGTCTTCTGGTTTTTCAGAGTGCCAAACCGTACTATTCTTGACCACAAAGAAAATGTGATCGCTCCGGTGGACGGAAAAGTAGTCATGATCAAAGAAGTGGAAGAGGACGAGTTTATAAAAGGGAAAGCTATTCAGGTTTCTATTTTCATGTCTCCACTGAATGTTCACATCTGCAGGTATCCTGTTTCAGGTGAAGTGATTTATAAAAAGTATCACCCTGGAAAGTATCTTGTAGCATGGCACGAAAAGTCTTCTACAGAAAATGAAAGAACAACAATGGCTGTTCAGACTTTAACCAATCATAAGGTAGTTTTCAGACAGATTGCAGGATATGTGGCAAGAAGGATTGTTTTCTATTGTAATGAAGGAGATAATGCAAAAGCGGGACATGAGTTCGGATTCATCAAATTCGGTTCGAGAATGGACATATTCCTGCCTTTAGATACTGAGATCATCTGTAAGATCGGAGATATTACAAAAGGAGGTTTGGATGTGATTGCCAAATTGAAAGAAAATTAAAATTCTTATTATAGATAAAAGTACAAAGAGAGCTGTAAAGGCTCTCTTTTTTGTTTGATGGATATATGAGTTCATTTGATTGTTTTGAGTTTAATTACGCATGAGTACTATTGCGTATGGGAAGGTTGATGCTTTTCCTGTTTGGATCGATAATTTTGCGGCTTAAAAACACAAGCTAATGCTTTTAATTGATGTGAGGTAAAAGCTTATTAATTTTTATCAAAAATTGTATTTCATTTGATAATTTTAATATTGATTTTTAGTAAATTGTAACTAGAAAAACACCTTAATCATATTCTTTATAATGATAATGCTAAAAAAAGACTGACATATTTCATTATTGTAGGTTTTTATTTGCATAAAAGGCTGTTAATATTGGGAACTTTATGCTTTCAGGAGTACAAATGCCAACTTAAGTTTGTGAAAGAGTAAAAAACAATAACAAGATGATTTATAAGTTTTTCTTTAAGGTGATCAATGACGAAGCTGAGACAATAGATGATTTTGAAAGTAATTATCTGCATCTTATTAACCGCTATCTGCTTTTACTTTTTTTCATATTTCTGTTTTACTCCATCTTTATTATTACTTTTTTTGGAGATATGTTTGTTTCCATATTTCTTACTGTGATTACTTTTTTCTGGTTGTTTCTAATGGCCATAAAAGGAAAGACGAAACGGTTCAGAAAAGTATTGAAAACTGCCATTATCAGTATCTTTGTTTTACTTACCTTTATTGTGAGTTTTTTTAATATTTATACATACAAAAATGCCGGGGTAGAATATTTTTATTTTTGTCTTTTATTTGCTGTTCCATTCTTTTTGAACTATAAAAAAGATGCATTTTCTATCTTCTTCATTACTTTCATGATCAGCATTAATTTTATTGTTTGCCTATACTTTGATTTTGACTTTCTGCCTAAAAGCAGATTTATAGAAAAACAGGACTTTAAAACAATAAAGCTGTTGAATATCTTGTTTTCCATTGCATCTTTCCTGATGGATATCGTTTTTATTGCTCAGAAAGATGTGCTTATAAAAGGGTTGATTACGGATCGGAAAGAGAAGGATTCCACCATTAAAGATCTGATAAAGACGAATGCTGAACTGATGAAACATCAGATGCTGATCAATCATCTCTCAGAGGAAAACATTCAGGAAATTTTGAACCTTGCAGAAGCTAATTCTTCCATGTTTTTTGAAAAATTTCAGGTGTTTTTTCCTCACTTTATCCCGGATATTTTAAAAATAAACCCAAATCTTATTCATTCAGAACTGTATTTCTGTGCGTTGATGAAACTTGATTTTGATACGAAGAAAATAGCACAATGTACCAATAACAGTATCCGTGCTGTAGAAAGTAAAAAATACAGAATACGAAAAAAACTGAATATTTCTTCTGAAGTAAACATCAATAGTTTTCTCATTAAAATTTAGATTTTGGCTACTTTGAGTTTTAATACTTATAAGTAGTGTTGAGTAGTGCTTTATGGTATTTGTTGGCCTGTTGGTCAATAATTTTACCTGAAAATAATGCAATGAATATTAAAAACATCCATATTGGCAGTCTGATCAGATCCAAAGTGGAAGAGTATCAGATCCCGATAGAAAGAATCAGCAGATTTTTAGATAGAGCAGAAGAGGATGTGGAAAAAATGTACAATGAGAAAAGCATTGACACTGAAATTCTGTTGAAATGGTGTAAACTTTTAAAATTTGATTTCTTCAGATTTTATAGCGGACATCTTATTTTGTATGCTCCTCCGTCAAGAGTTGATAACACAGTCAGCGAAAAGAAAAACACAATGGTCTTCAGGAAAAATGTCTATACGCAAGAGGTAAAAGATTTTATACTTGAGAAAATAGCAAATGGTGAGATGACGGCCAATGAAGTTGTTCTACGGTACAAAATTCCCAAAACGACCTTATACAAATGGATGAAAAAAATATAATATGATTCCGGATTACAAACAGATTTATACGGATATTCTTAAGGAAAAGTTTCCTGAGAAATTAATGGATATTACCATTAAGCATCGGCTGGAAAGATTGCATTCGGCTATTGATGTTGTGAATTTTAATCAAATGGTTTTTGGGCAGCCGGAATATGAAGTCGGATTTAATAATCAAAGGCTTCGCTCTTATGATGAAGAATCAATCTTAAAAATTCTCAGCTATCAGAAAAAGAATAAACTTACCAACCTACAGTTGAGCAGCCATTTTAAAATAAGTAGAAATACAGTTACCAAATGGAAAGCTATTTTTAAAATTTGAAGATCAGCCCATCTTTGTATTTGTCCTTTTTAAATAAGTAATTATTAACATTTGTGAGTTTTATTACGCGTGAGTAGCATTGCGTAGGTGGAATTGATTTGTAATTATCTGTGAATGATAACTTTGTGATGGTTAAATGACTTATGTTGAAATTTTAATCATTAAACAATTATAACTTATAAATGATGGAAACAAAATTTACAATCCTCCCGATCAGGGCTTTGCTGATAGCACTGCTCTTTACTTTTGGAAAATCTTATTCGCAGGCCAATAACGGAGCTGTAGGTATTAATACCACTTTCCCCAATTCGAATTCCGTTTTGGATGTAGTTTCAGGAAATAGCAACAAAGGAGTACTGATTCCCAGGCTTACCGAAGCGCAGCGAAATGCGATCACAATCAATCAGTCCAAAGATGATGGTTTGACGATTTACAATACTACTGAAGACTGCTTCAATTACTGGAGCTTAGCAGATAATGAATGGAAAAGTGTCTGCGGGCAGATGGGTAAGGCTGTTTTTACGGTAGACTGTTCTTCTTCCAAAGCAATGGGGAGCTATGTGAAAGGTAAAGAACTTACCAATTCCAATTACCTTAGTATTGCTGTCAATATAACAAAAGTTGGTAATTATACTATTTCCGGAACGACTACAAACGGATATAACTTTTACGGAACAGGAGTATTTCTCAATACAGGAGTACAAACCATACAAATACCAGGACAGGGGATTCCTCTGAATATTCAGACAGATAATATTGCACTTGAAGCTAATGGAACAGTGGTTACCTGTAGTCCTGCAATTTCTATTTCTGTGCTGAGCCCGGCAGCAACTTACACAATGAGCTGCGGAAGTGCAACAGTAAATGGTGTGTATAAGGTGGGAACTACTCTTGCAGTTTCTAATACCATTACGTTACCTGTAAATGTTTCAGCATTGGGTAGCTATACCATTACAACCAACACGGTTGACGGAATTTCCTTTAATGCTTCAGGTACATTTACTGCTACGGGAAATCAGAATATCACTTTGCAGGGGATGGGTACACCTACTTCAACCACTTTAAAAACAATGACCATTACTTCGGACAGTAAGGGAGGAGTTTCCACCACATGTACGGTAAATGTGATTGTAGTTGTTCCAAAGAAAAAGCTTTTAGCCATTGGAACAGCACCAAACGGATGTGGATATAATGTATCGGGGACTTCTCCATCAGGTATGCTGACTAAAGCCGCCGCTAATTTTGGAACATTGGCAAACAGCATCGTAAAATATGAAGGATGGGATCAGATTATAGACGGTACAGACAGCCCGAATGCTACACAGCTGACAAGTTGGACAACGGGAGCCAATCCTGTAGATATTATTGTAATAGGATATGCGTGGGGAATGAATGCTGCGGAAGCACAGGTGCTAAAAAATTATCTGATAAAAGGGGGTGTCATCATTGCTTATTCTGAAAGTAACAGCGGAATGCAGAATCTTTTCAGAAATGTTTTTGACGGATCTGTAAACACCGGAAGTGTAAACAGTGCGGGAGCTGTCTATAAACTACCGCTGACAAATGATGAAATCCTGAATGGTCCTTTTGGAGATATAAGAGGATTGCAATGGGGAGAAGATGCTTCTTCTACAACGTATGCAACTGGCCTGCCTTCAAGCGAAATTACGGTATATTCAGGAGATACCAATATCTCTACTGCTTCACCATCAGGAACGGTAGGCCGTGTAACTGCATTTAAGCATAACACTCTAAACTTCATCTGGGCAGGAGATGGCGGATACAACTCTCAGTGTGGAACAGTTGCTTCTCCAAATACCTCAGATACTATATGCCCTTTCTATGCAGATACGAACTATAAGCCAATTGCTAAACCCAATTATGGAAATGGTGCCACTGCTTATAAAATGAATGTATATAACTCAATATTCTACGCAAATGCTCTTGCCTGGGCAATTAAAAAGGCAGAATTCAACGGAATAAACACACAATGATAAAAGGTTTTTAAAGAAGGCTCCGGTACGATTATTCGTACCGGAGTTTTTATTTTACATATCTTTTAATCTCTTCTGTAAGGCTTAATATAAATTCTACTGGAAGATCTTCTTCCATATCAATGAGAAGAATCTTAAACTTCTTTCTGCCATCCTGGATCAGCTCAGGATAATCGAGTTTGTCACCGTGATAAAAACTCAGGTAATGCTTTTGGTATTTTTTGCTGTAATAGAAATAGCACAGCATTTTCTTTTTATACTTGATAAAAGGAAGCCCGAAGCTAAAGGTTTCTGTAATGTTTTCAGTATCGGATGCCAGGATCTTTTTGCGCAAAAATAAAAGAGTACTTCTTTCAGGTTCTTTAATTCTGTAGAAGTACTCTTGTATAGGATTCATTTTTAATTAAATTAAAAAATTAGTCAAAGTTTTGAAGCTCAACAAGCTTGTTATACATTCCTTTTTTAGCAATAAGGTCATAATGGGTTCCCTGCTCTACGATATCTCCTTTTTCCATCACGACAATCCAGTCTGCTTTTTGAATAGTTGAAAGTCGGTGGGCAATTACTAAAGAAGTTCTGTTTTCCATCATTTTTTCTAAAGCGTCCTGTACAAATCTTTCAGATTCTGTATCAAGGGCTGATGTAGCTTCATCAAGAATCATGATTGGAGGGTTTTTCAATACTGCCCGTGCAATAGAAACCCTTTGTTTTTGTCCTCCGGAAAGTTTATTTCCATCATCTCCAATATTGGTGTCATACCCTTCAGAAAGTCCGGTAATAAAGGAATCTGCATTGGCAATTTTAGCCGCTGTGATAACTTCCTCCCTGGTTGCATCCGGTTTACCCATCAGGATATTATTGTAAACAGAATCATTGAATAAAACAGACTCCTGCGTCACCATTCCGAGAAGCTGTCGGTATTCTTTTAATTTTAAATGTTTGATATCTGTTCCGTCAATCAGAATTTCTCCTTCCGGAACATCATAGAATCTTGCTAAAAGGTTAGCTATAGTTGTTTTTCCACTTCCACTCTGTCCAACTAATGCAACGGTTTTTCCTTTAGGAATCGTTAGATTAAAGTTTTTAAGAATCAGATTGGATTTGTCATAGTAGAATCCGATATTTTTAAATTCAATATGATCTTTAAGGGTCGTAATAGAAACAGGCTCTGCAATTTCTTCGATTTTTACATCTGCATCCAGAATTTCCAGTACTCTTTTCAGAGAAGCTTCCCCTTTTTGTACGTTGGAAATAGAAGTGGATAAGCTTTTTGCCGGAGGCAGGATCTGGAAAAATAATCCTAAGAACACTAAGAAATCCGCTGGAGAGATACTTTGTTCAACAATAATTTGTTTTCCTCCATACCATGCGATAATCAAAAAGGTAATAGAACCTAAAAATTCGCTCATCGGAGAGGCTAATTCCTTCTTTCTTCCTAAGCTGATTGAGCTTGAAATCCACTTATTCATAGACTTCATAAAACGATTGTCCATTATCTTTTCAGCATTGAAAATTTTAATGACTTTCGACGATTTCAGTGTTTCATCTACTATAGAAAAGATGGTTCCCATTTCATTTTGTGCTTCATGAGAATCTTTTTTAAGGCTTTTCCCCACTAAGGCAATCATTGTTCCCATCACCGGAAGTACCAATAGAGAGAAAAGGGTCATCTCAGGACTTAGGATGAATAAGCTGACCAAGGTACTGATCAACATGAAAGGAGCGTTAATAAGCTCCACTAAACTTCCTAAAATATTGCCTTCAACTTCTCCCACATCATTCGACATACGGGACATCAGATCTCCTTTTCTGCTGTCAGTAAAAAATGAAACAGGTAAAGAAAGTACTTTTCTATACATTGCTCCACGAAGATCCTTTGTAACGCCTACACGATAGTTGATTAATAGGAAAGCACCAAGATATCTGAAAATATTTCTTAAAAGAAACATAAATGCCGTTATGATACAAAGCCATGCAAGAACCTTCAGGGTACCATATTCAGCTACTAAATTCTGAATAGAATAATTTAAATAATCTTTTATATAGCTGAAAAAATCAAGAAACTCTCCTGAATAAACAGGGGCAGTCTCGTATTTTTCAGGTTTGATGGTCCCAAAAAGCATCCCTAATACGGGTAAAATAGTTCCTAAGGAGGCAATTTGAAATACAGAATATAGGATATTGAAAAATAAACTTCCGTAGATGTATTTTTGATGCGGTCTCGCGAACTTTAAGATTTTTTTATATTCGTTCATTCAATGAAAAAATTGGATAGCAAAATTACGTAAAATTAAAAGATAAGACGTTCTTAATCCTGTTTTACTTTAATTGATATGTTTCAAAACATATTTTTTTGTTACAAATGCCTCTCTTTTAATTCTATATTCTTTTTTGATCATAAAAACAGAAAGGAATCTATAAGCCTGTTATCAATAACTGAAGGGATGGCTCATTAAGCGATAATAAATGCATGAAAAACCGCCATTGAGACGGTTTTACTACTATAATCATGAATTAAAATTTTACCTGATCATTATATTTAGGAGTGAAATTTTTGGGATTCAGTTTATCCAAAGTTTGCCCGAAATTATTGATGATCTGAGTCATATTATTGAAGTCCACAATGTTGATGTCATCATTTTCATGGTGATAATGAGTAGCCTTTGTCATGTCAACTGTTGAAAATGAATGAGCAATAATTTTCTTTTTTACAAAACTTACATTGTCTGAACGGTAAAATAGCTGCTGCTTTGCATAGGGATCAGCGTTTATTTTTAATCCGTTTACAGCATACGTGTTAAAGAGTTCATCCAAATCTGAAAATCCGTCTCCTGTCATATACAAAGCGTTTTTTCCCCATTGAGATTCTGTAGCTACCATTTCAAAATTGAAAAGAGCAGTCATTTTGTTATAGATAGGATCCAGATTGGTATCTGTTGAAATCGCTTTTGATCCCAGCATTCCTTTTTCTTCTCCATTGAATGCCATGAAAACCATTGAGAATTCAGGTTTTTTATTCTTAAAATAATCAGCAATTCCTACTAAAGTTGTAATTCCGCTGGCATCGTCATCTGCTCCGTTATAAATATTATCACCCGTTTTATTGCTGGTTCCGATATGATCAAAATGCCCGGAAAAGCCAAGATATTTGTCCGTTTTTCCTTTTTTTACGCCACAGACATTGTAAACTGTTTTTCCATTATAGTCAAAGGGAATCAGGTAAGAATTTCCCGTACAGTATTCCAGTTTGTTTTCTTTAAAAAGCTTGGCAATATAGTTAGCTGCGTTTTCATTTTCCTGAGTTCCTATTTCACGGCCTTTCATTTCGTCTGATGCCAGAGTTGAAAGAATGGTTTTTACCCTTTCCTGTGAAACCTCCTGTGCAGAGGATACTATAGAGAAGAGAGATAAAGTAAGGTAAGTGAGCTTTTTCATTGTCTTTAATTAAGAGTTGAACGATCTGTCGTACTTTTTGTTTAAAAGTTGCATGAAATTACATAAATTAATTAACCTGTGGAGATTATGCCGGCAAAAATGGATAATCAGAGATCATATAAAAATAAAAAACAGCTCCTAAAAAGAAGCTGTTCTTACTCAAAAAATCGTTGTAAGGTTATCGAAGTCTGTCTACAGATTTTACGAGCCTCTCATCTTTACGGATGTATATGTTTGCAATAAGCAGACATATTATCGCGATCAATGGGAAAATCGGCTCAATACCCTTCTCAGGAAATTGAATTCCTCCGGATAAGTTTAGTAACCAGTACGCCAATACACCAATCAACAAAGCGTTTATAATGATGCTGATGGTATTCAGCAAAATTTGTCTTTTTCTGTTTTTAAAACTAAAAATACTTAATGCGCCAGTGATAACAAGCACTATGCAAGCAATATTAAGGAGAGGAATACTGTCGGAAATGACAACATCCTGTCCCGTTATAAAAAGGAAAACAGCAGCTAAAACTGCTAATAAGGTCCATATACTTTGTATTCTCTGTAGCATCGAATATTAAATTCCTGGCAAAAATAACATAAATTTTGCACAATTCAAAAATAAGTGTAGATTTGCATTATACAATGTACTTGAAAACCAAAGTCACCGGACTTACTTTTCTTACTCACAATTAATTACATTTTTACATAAATATGTTTAACATAGAAACGTTAAGGTCAAAATCCGTAACGGAACTGACTAAAATCTTAAAAGATTTGGGCGTTAAAGTTGCAAGAACCAGCAATGAAAATGACAAAATCTTTGCTATTCTTGACTTTCAGGCTTCTAACCCTAAAGTTGCAAAAGATTATTTCAACGCCACAGAAACCACCAGTATAACCACTGAAGAGGCCCCAGCAGAAAAACCTGCTAAAGCCCCGGCAAGAAAAGCTGCCCCCAAGAAAACAGCAGCCAAGCCAAAACCAAATACAAAAGCTCCAGAAGAACCTATAGAAGAGGAAAAAGCAGAAGAGAAGATACCGGTTTCTGAAGAAATTAAACCCGAGGAGCAAAAAGCCGAAGCAGTGGTAGTGGCAGAAGAAACATCAGCTGCAGCTCAGGCAAAAAAGAAAAGAAAAAGAGTTCCTACCAACACAGCTAATACAGAAGTAGCCCAGGAAAGAACAGAAGCTCCAAAAAACACAGAACCCCAAGAGTCTGCTCAGACCGAAGAAAAGCCTAATAATCCCCCTCAGCAACCACAAGCGCAACAACAGGCTAACAGGCCTCAAAAAGGGAACAACCATCCACAGAACAGTGGAAACCAACATAAAAATCAGCATCCGCATCAAAACCAGCACCAAAACCAAAATCAGAACCAGAATCAAAACAGGCATTCTGAAAAGGTAGAGGAGCACCAGGACCATAAAAGAGAATTCAATTTCGACGGAATGGTTAGCATTGAAGGTGTTTTGGAAATCTTACCGGACAACTACGGATTTTTACGTTCTTCAGATTTTAGCTATATTTCTTCTCCTGATGACGTGTATGTGTCTACAGCGCAGATCAGAAATTATGGTCTGAAAACCGGAGATACAGTTAAAGGAATTGTGAGACTTCCAAAAGAAGGTGAGAAATATTTTTCATTATTAAAACCTACAGAAGTGAACGGACGTGACCTTGCATTCATCAAGGACCGTGTTGCTTTTGAGTATCTTACCCCCCTTTTTCCTGAAGAAAAATTTAATTTGACAGGAAACGGATCTACGATCTCTACAAGAATTGTGGATTTATTTGCACCTATTGGTAAAGGACAAAGAGCAATGATTGTTGCCCAGCCTAAAACAGGTAAAACAATGTTGCTTAAAGACATCGCTAATTCTATTGCGGCCAACCACCCGGAAGTATATATGATGGTTCTTTTGATTGATGAACGTCCGGAAGAGGTTACTGATATGGAAAGAAGTGTGAATGCAGAGGTTATTGCCTCTACATTTGATGAAGCAGCAGAAAAACACGTTAAAGTTGCCAACCTTGTTCTTGCAAAAGCACAGAGAATGGTAGAATGTGGTCATGATGTCGTTATTTTATTAGACTCTATTACGAGATTGGCAAGAGCGTACAATACAGTGACTCCTGCATCAGGTAAAGTTCTTTCCGGTGGAGTAGATGCCAATGCACTTCACAAGCCGAAAAGATTCTTCGGGGCAGCAAGAAAGATCGAAGGTGGAGGATCTTTAACGATCATTGCAACTGCATTGATTGATACCGGATCTAAAATGGATGAAGTAATCTTTGAAGAATTCAAAGGTACAGGTAACATGGAACTTCAGCTAGACAGAAAAATTGCTAACAGAAGAATTTATCCTGCTATTGACCTGATTTCTTCCAGCACACGTAGAGATGATCTCCTTCTGGATGAAGTTACTTCTCAGAGAATGTGGATTTTTAGAAAATACCTTTCTGAAATGAATCCTGTTGAAGCTATGGAATTTGTAAATAAGAATATCAAAGGAACTCTTAATAATGAAGAATTCCTGATGTCTATGAATAAATAAATTTAATTATTGTTAACTAAAAAGCACGGATCATACTGTATGATCCGTGCTTTTTAGTTTTTCAGAGATTAAATGAAGATTAAATACGAATATTTTAAAAAATTTAATTCATTCTAAATCAATATATCAATGTTAAAGATTTATTAAAGTAATCCACAATCTTTGATAATCCCTTAAATATTGGCTAATTTTGAAGTATAACATTAAAAATAAAGATTATGTCATTTGAATTACCAAAACTAGGATATGCATATGATGCATTAGAGCCTACTATCGATGCTAAAACTATGGAAATCCATTATACAAAGCATCACCAAGCGTATATTGACAATTTAAATAAAGCAATCGAAGGAACTGAGCTTGCTGGGAAAACGATCGAAGAGATCTGCCAGACAGGAACAGATAAGCCAGCAGTGAGAAATAACGGAGGAGGTCACTTCAATCACTCTTTATTCTGGGATATTTTAACTCCAGGAGGTAGCAAAGAACCTGTAGGAAATGTAAAAGCTGCTATCGAAAATTATGGTGGTCTTGAAAAATTCAAAACTGATTTTTCTGAGGCTGCTAAAACAAGATTCGGTTCAGGATGGGCTTGGTTGGTAAAAAATGCGGACGGTTCTGTATCTGTTTCTTCTACTCCAAACCAGGATAACCCATTAATGCCTGTTGCAGACGTTAAAGGTACTCCGGTTTTAGGATTAGACGTTTGGGAGCACGCTTACTATTTAAATTACCAAAACAGAAGACCTGACTATGTTTCTGCATTCTTCGATGTAGTAAACTGGGATAAAGTAGAGGAATTATTCAACAAATAATTTTCAGCTATTATAAAATGAAAAGGTTCAGATTTATTCTGAGCCTTTTTTTATTGATTAAAGTTATTGGCTATCTTACGCTGTCACTTCCTGAAAGTCCGGCCATTTTCAAACCATATTTCCAGTTTACATAAGCGAAGACCTGATAAAGTTTGTATTCAAATTTGATCCCGTAATTTTCCCTGGGGTCATAATCAATTCCTGATTCTATAATATTTCTATATCTTCCTGAATGGTAATAGCTGTTCCATTCGTTCACCAGAAATGCATTTTTTGTCTTCAGATAAGACTCAGAATATTGACTGATGGGTTTTGCAACTGCGCTCAGGAAATAATCAAACTGAGTATCTATTACTGTAAGATCCCATTCCCCGTCTTCGTTTTTAGAAGGTTTCATTTCGTTCTGTTCCTGATCTTTTTTCTGGGAAGTATCCTGAGAAAAATAACTTAAGGGGATCAGTGCAAACAATACGATTAAAAAAATATTTTTCATGATCAATGTATTTACATAAAAAAAGCACTCCAATAAGAGTGCCTAAATTTTTATGGTTCTTTCTGCAGAACTACAAATGCCGGGAAGTGGTCACTGTATCCGCCTGTAAACTGATCTCCGTTCCAGGATCTGAAAGGGTATCCTTTGTAATTTCCTTCTTTATTGACTAAATAAGCAGGAGCAAAAATTTCTGCCTTATAAACTGAATACTCTTTTGTTACCTGATCAGACATTAAGTTTTTAGAAACAATGATCTGGTCAAACAAGTTAGGAGCATCCTGGTATGCTAAAGAAGCTACTCCTTTTTTGTATAAAGGATACATTAAGTTAAGATAAGGAGTTTCTTCACTTAAATCTTTAGGATTTGCCTGAGCTTTCAGATGATTTTTTAAACTTGGGCTTATAGGATCATCATTGAAGTCACCCATAGCAAATAATTTTGTAGTTGGATCGGCTGCTCTTACGCTGTCCATCTGCTGTTTAAGTAAAAGTGCCGCAGCATTTCTTTTTGGTAAAGAGATTGCTTCACCACCTCTTCTTGAAGGCCAGTGATTCATGAAAAAAGCAACTTTCTCATTATCTAAAAAACCTGTTACAACAAGGATATCTCTTGTATATTCTCTTCTTCCGTTGTCACCAAAGATTTTTAGTTCTTTCTTTAATGAATTGGTAGGGGTGAATCTTCTTTTCTGGTAGATCAGGGCAACATCAATTCCTCTGTAGTCATAAGAGTTGTAATGAATGATTCCGTAATCATATTTCTTTAGAGCAGGTTCGTTGATCAGGTCCTGAATAACCTGTCTGTTTTCCACCTCTATCAAACCTACAATTGCAGGAGCAGTTTTGGTATATTGTGCTCCCATCTCAGAAATCACTTTAGCTTCGTTAGCCAATTTTGCTTTGTAAATTTTTGATCCGTAGTTTTTTGGGCTTTTAGGAGTAAACTCTTCAGAACCACCTTGTTCTCTAACTACTTTTTTCCCTATTAAAGCACCATCGCTCCATGGTCCGTCGTATTTTTCAGCATCCAGAAATTTGATAGAATCAAATGGAATACTTCTGTGGAAAGCTGGATTTTTGATATCTTTAGTTCCGTCAATATAATCTGCTGAACGAATAGTATCCCACAGGTTTTCTACATTTAAAAAACCAACTGTAGCTACTTTTCTCAGTTTTCCTTGTTGTTGTGAGAATGCCATGATCGAAAAAACGATGGCAAACAGACTCGAAAATCTCTTCATCTCTTAGAGTTATTATTAATATTATTTAATTTGCAAATTTACTTTTTTTTAATTCACTGCATTTTAAATATTTGTAAATTTATCTGCAATAATCTGAACATTTTTTATATAATGATTCTTAAAATTTTGCAATGTTAAGAAAAAATAATGTTAAAAAAGTTGTGAATTGTAAATTTTGACTAAATTTGTGCCCCCAACTTTTAAACTGTTGACAATTAACAAGAAAAGTATTTAAAAATAAATATACTCATGATTAAAAAACTATCATTAATCTCTTTATTCACTTTGCTGCCTGCGTCCTATTATTTTGCGCAGACGACAGTGTTTGCGTATCTTAAGGATGCGGATGGGAAACCTGTTGAACAGGCAAGCGTGGATTTAAAAGGAGCAGGAAATGATGTAAAGGCGGACAAAATCGGATACTTCCAATTTGCTGATTTGATGCCCGGACATTATCAGATTATGGTTACAAAATCAAATTTTGAAACTAAAATTTTAGAATTTGATGTAATTACTAATGAGAAAAAGAAAGATCTTGGAGTAATTACTCTTTATTCGGCATTAACTAATGCAGATCAGGGCTTAGCTATTGTAGAAGACTCTGGTGAGAGTGATAATGGAGGACAGCAAACTGCAACAGTAGGGCTGCTTCAATCTTCTCAGGATATATTCAACAGAATTGCAAGCTTTGACCTTGGACAGTACTGGTTCCGTCCAAGAGGAATTGACAGCAGAACCGGAGAAAATATGATTAATGGAGTCTCTATGGCCGCTGCAGACAACGGAGACGTTGATTTCAGCACATGGGGTGGATTAAATGAAATTACCCGTTATCCGGAAATTTCTGCTAATCATGCTCCCTCTGAATATGCTTTTGGGGGAACTACAGGTGTGTTTTATAAAAATACTAAAGCAAGTGAGTACAGAAAAGGAAGTCAGCTGACTTACTCTCTGACAAACAGAAATTATAATAACAGATTGTCTTACAGATTCTCTTCCGGGATGAACAAAAACGGATGGGCATTTACTGGGATGATTGCAAGAAGATGGGCCCAGGAAGGTATTCAGGATGGAACTTCTTATGATGCATACAGTGGCTATATCGGTGTTGAGAAAAAATTCAGCGACAGCCATACCATGACGTTTAATGCTATTGGTTCTAAATATGCGAGAAGTTCTTCCAGTCCAAATACTCAGGAAGTATATGATTTCAGAGGAGTTCATTACAACTCCTATTGGGGATGGCAAGATGGAGAGAAAAGAAATGAAAGGGTAAGAAGAGGTTTCCAGCCCATGCTTCAGCTGCAGGATTTCTGGAAAATCAATAAAAATTCCCAGTTATGGACTTCAGTTTCTTACCAGTTTGGAAAAGAATATAGTTCAAGATTAGATTGGTACAGAGCCAATAACCCATCACCTACCTATTACCGTAATTTGCCAAGTTATTGGTTGAATTATAATAATCCGGCTCCATCACAGGCAGAAAATATCGGCTTCTGGAGAGACAAATGGACTAATAATGACGAAAAATATACACAGATCAACTGGGATAATCTTTATAATGCCAACAGAAATGTGGAATACAGTTCTGTGTTTGGCGGAAGAAGAGCTGCCTACTATCTTGTGGATGATGTAAAAGATGATAAAGTATGGAATGCATCTACTCACTATACTTATAACTTCAGTGATACTTCACGTTTTATTTTAAACGTATCTTATCAGAATTACAGATCTGAGCAGTACAGAGAGGTAAACGATTTATTAGGGGCCGATTTTGCTCTGAATATGGACCCGTTTGCATCCAACACAACTGCCGGAAATGTTTGGGGGCAGTACAATACGAAAGAAGACGTTGGTTCTGTTGCAAAGAGAGAAGGTGACAGAATTGGATATAGCTATATTTTCAGAAGACAGGAAGTTAAAATAAACCCGGCATTTAAATTTGCAACAGGGAAATTTGATGTCTTTGTTTCCGGATTATTCGGATATACCAATAACAGCAGAGAAGGGCAGTTCCAACATTACCTATATCCTTCATCTTATGGAAAAGGAGAAGACAAAAACTTCTGGAATGCAGGTATCAAAGGGCAGGTTACTTATAAAATCAATGGTAGGAACTTCTTGGTTTATAATGGAGCATACTTTTCACAGTCTCCGTTCTTAAATGATATTTATTTCAATACAAGAGTAAGTGGTGTTACTACTCCGGGTATCAAAAACGTTGTGATCGATGCTAATGATCTGAGTTATGTAATTTCTACTCCGATTCTTAAAGTTAGATTAACAGGTTACCTTGTTAATACTCAGAATGAAACAAGTGTACAGAGATATTTTGCACAAGGCGTTAAGTTGACGACACTCACTGAAAGCGGAGATCAGACTCCTATTCAGGATGGTGCTTTCATCACGCAGGTACTTGCAGGAGCAAACAAAAGAAATATGGGGATTGAACTTGGAGCTCAGGTGAAAGTTACCCCTACTTTAACGGCTAGTGGATTGTTAAGCGTAGGACAGTATACTTATACTAATAATCCTACGGTTTATTTCGCTTCTGACGCTGTTGGAACGTTCAGAGAACTGGATGGAAACGGGAATATTGTATCAAGATCTTACACCAACATGGGTGAGGCTACTCTTAAAAATTACAGACAAGGAGGAACTCCTCAGGAGGCGTATACTTTAGGTCTTAGATATAGCAGCCCTAAATACTGGTGGGTGGGTGCAACCTGGAACTACTTCGGGCACTCTTTCTTAGATCCGTCTCCGGTAACCAGAACAGCAAGATTCTATACGAATCCTAACACCCCTGGAGTTCCTTATGATAATGTAACTGAGGAAGAATTAGCAAGAGTGCTGACTCCTACTAAGCTGCCTTCAGCATTTTTCTTCAATGTGAATGCAGGGAAATCCTGGATGATCGGTAAGTATTACGTATTGGTGTCTGCTTCTGTAAACAACATTCTTAACAATAGAAATTACATTACAGGAGGATTCGAGCAGACAAGAAACGTTAACTATAAAGACTATGCTAATGACTACGACAGCGGAAACATGGTATTCGCTCCTAAATATTGGTATAATCAGGGTAGATCTTATTTTGTCAACCTTCAGTTCAGATTCTAAAAAAATAAATTTAAAAATTGAAAACAATGAAAAATATATATTTTAAAGCGGCCTTTTTTAGTGCCATTTCCATGCTGACATTATCGTCTTGTGTAAAATCCGATGATTATGAAGTGCCGGCAATCCAATGTACAAACAAGTTTGCAGCAGCTAATCACCAGTTATCAGAACTTGCAACTATTGCTAAGCCAAAACCAGCTGAAGCTGATATCATTAAAGATGATTTCATCGTTGAAGCTTATGTTTCTTCAAGTGATGAATCAGGAAACATTTACAAAATGATGTTCCTTCAGGATAAGCCTGAAAATCCTACCCAAGGTATTGAAATTGATATTGACGGTGGAAACCAGTATCTTGACTTCCCAACGGGAGCTCTGGTTAGAATTAACCTTAAAGGACTTATCGTTCAGGCTTCTAATGGAAATATCAAAGTAGGTTCTTATGACCCTAGTTACTCTGTAGGAAGAATCAATCCAAACAAAGTGTCAAATTACATGGCAAGAGTTTGTGATGGACAGAAGCCTGTAGTAGCAGTAATGAAGCCGTTAGAGTTTAACAGTATTGCAGATGCTCTTAAAAATGGTGCACACATCAACCAGCTTGTAAAAATCAAAAACGTTCAGTACGAAGATGCAGAACTGGGAAAAACTTTTGGTGACGAAAGTGCTACAGGAGACCGTTATATTACGGATAAAAAAGCGGGTAGACTAGATCTTCGTTTCAGTAACTATGCAACATTTGCGAAGTCTCCGATTTCTCCTACGTATGCTAAAAGTGGTGATATCGTTCTTCTTTTAAGCCGTTATACGAGTCCAAGTAACCCAACAACTCCAACGTTTACAGAGCAGGCTTATATCAGAAATCTTAGTGATATGAACTTCCCTAATGCAAGATTTAACCCGGGAGAGCCAGAAGCTCCGTCAGCTACTGCCGTTAACCTTTTTGCAGGATCTGATTTTGAAAACTGGCCATCTTTCCTATCTACTTTAAATAGCTTTGGGCTTATGCCTTATGCATCTCAAGGTATTAATCTGGGGTACAACGGTACAAACTCCCTTCAGATTAAAGGTACACCTGCCAATAATGACTATGTATTTACATCAGTTGCTGCTACCGGAATACCTGCTGTTCCAAAGAGAATTACAATGTACATTAAAGGTGTAGCGACAGGAAAATCACTTTCTTTCAACGTATATAAAACGAATGGTACTTTCTATTCATTCAACTTAGGAACATTTGCTACAGGTGCTACACTAATTTCAGAAAGTGCTAACTCATATACTGGATCCATCAATACAAACGGACAGTGGAGATTAGTAGAACTTACGCTTACAGGTCTTGCCGATCTTAACGTAACCGCTGGAAAAACTATGTTTGCTTTAAAAACAGGATCAAATGGAAACTATGATATTCAGATTGATAATATCAAAATTGAGTAATACAGGATTTCACCTCTGATAATTTAAAAAAATAAGCCGGCTCTATAAAGCCGGCTTATTTTTATATATCATTATGAATATGAGGCTAATAGATCTGTGTCAGGCTCAAAATAAATTAATAAAACAAAAAAACACTGCTGATGAAGTGGTTTAATTATTTACGTCTTTTAATTAACTGTAATTGTTGGATCCCAGTAAAAGTAGCCGTATAAAATCTGCTTATTACTATCTTTTGGATCTAAAATATAAAGTGCAAACTGTACATAGAAGTTCTCTTTTCCTGTAGTTCTCACTTTGGAATCAATACTGGCGAAAGTAATATCAGCTTTAGTGGCAGGAAGTCCGTTTAGAGATTTCACATCTGGTACAACAGCCTCCTTTCTTTCCACAGAATTATATACAAAATTATTAAAAACCTGTTCTCCGGACCAATATTTAATATTGTAAATAATGACAGCATCATCAGAATTCTGATAAATTGAAGTTCCTCTGAAAGAAACTACATCTCCTGCTCTTGCACTGAAGTCTAGGTCGGCAGAACCCTGCCCAGAAAGAGCGTTGGCATTTGAAGCAATCATATGCTGGCTATTGTGATCAATTCCTGTTGGATTATTGGGATCTGTACTTGGAGAAGTATAATGTGATCTTATATAATCTGTGTCAATTACGATCAGGATATCTATTTCCTGGCTGGATGCTTTAAGTTGTGAGTTGTCTATGATATTTAGTTTTTTAGTTTGGTATATTCTTACTCATTTGGCTTTTCAGATTCCGCCCTGTGATTGTAGTGATTTCAGCTTCACGGTTGTGGTTGTAATTACTATACAAATGTACATTGCTGAAAATGAAATTATTAGAGTGTAAATGCTGAAAAGTATCATTACGGGTTTTTACCTAATTAATTTAAAACCAAATGGAAAAGCTGAGAGGTAAATTCTATAATGAAAGAAGACCTTTCATTTTCACGATAAGAATAAATTTTTCTGAGTGTATACTATAAGTAGAGCAAGTAGTTTTTTTACTTAAATAAAACGGTGGTCCTTTTAAACTGGTCTATTAAGCCAGTGTTGGCTTTTATGCAAAAAAAATACCCTAAAAGCTAAGCTCTCAGGGTACCCATTTATAATGGTTAAATCTAATTTTCTTTTAAAAAGAAACCTCATTTACTTCTTTTCCTCTTTGGAAGTTCATCATTTTCTGGCTGCCTTTATAGCCAATGCTGACCAGATTGATTTGCTTGGGAAAAGCACTTAAAAGGATCGTATTTTTAATTTTTAAGGTGCTGATATCTGAAACACCACCGGTTTCAAAATACACCCATACAGTTTCTCCGCTGACCTGGCTTCCTGTGAAGGTAATTGTTTTGGGAGCACCATTGACAAATACATCAAAATTATTGTTCACATATTTTTTAACTTCTGCTTCAAAGCCTGCCGTGTTAGGGTTGATTTTGATAGCATCAGAGATATGGCTTGTATTCATTTTTGTGGTAAACTTCAACGTCTTGCTTCCATCAATATAGTCCACTTTGGTCATTGAAGAGAAAAAGTCTGCATACATAAAACTCATTAACACAAAAAATGTTAAAATTCCTGATATATATAAAAGTTTTTTCATCTTAATTAATAGATTTACAATCATACTTGCTAGTTATAAGTCACAAATAATATGCCAATTAGAAATTTACATTCACAGAATACTTATCATAAAAAGCTTTAATATGCGCTACTGCCTCATCAGCAGTGTCTACCACGCGATAAAGATCCAAATCATCTTCAGCAATCATTCCTTCTTTTAGCAGAGTGGCTTTGAACCAATCCAGTAATCCACCCCAAAATTCACTTCCTACCAATACAATAGGAAACTTGCCAATTTTGTTGGTCTGAATCAGGGTCATTGCTTCTGTCAGCTCATCCAAAGTCCCGAAACCTCCCGGCATTACTACAAAACCCTGAGAATATTTTACAAACATTACTTTTCTTACGAAGAAGTAATCAAAATTCATAGAGTAGGACTTATTGATATAAGGATTAAAGTGCTGCTCAAAAGGGAGGTCAATATTAAGACCAATGGATTTCCCTTCTGCATTAAAAGCACCTTTGTTTCCGGCTTCCATAATACCAGGTCCACCTCCGGTAATAATTCCGAAGCCTAATTTTGTTATTTTTTCGGCAATTTCTACTGCCATTTTGTAGTACTTATTCTCCGGCTGCAGACGTGCTGAACCAAATATAGAAACACAAGGCCCTATCTTAGCCAGTTTTTCGTAGCCGTCTACAAATTCAGCCATGATCTTAAAGACCATCCAGCTGTCTTTGGTAATCGTTTCGTCCCAGGTCTTCTGTCTGAAACTGTTAAGCAGTTTTGTTTCGTTTATATCAAATTCCGGATTTACTAAACTTTCATCCCTGGTCCCATCAATTTCCATTGCAAAATTTATTTAAAATGTTTCTCTGCTTCTATTATGGATGCCGGCCTTCCGACATCTATGAGAATACTGTCATGTTTAAAACCGTGTATATGCTCGGTCTGCATCAGATCCAGATATTCTTCCATAATAGAAAATTTGCCTGTTCTTTTTATTTTTTCAAAGATAATAGGGTTGATGCAATGAACTCCACTGAATGCCAATGCTTTAAATCCCTTGTTGAATTCAGCAAGACGCTGTTCACCCGTCTGTACATTCAGCCAGCCCCTTAAAACAGAATCATCATTGAAAAGGAGTTTTCTAGAACTTTCCCTATCTGAAACTGCTAAAGTAGCAAAATCTTTTATCTTTTTATGATATTCTACCAATGCATTGATATTTAGGTCTGTTAAAATATCAGCATTCATAATTATAAAATCTTCTCCGTGATCAAGATACTTTCTTGCAAAAATCAAGCCTCCTCCGGTTTCAAGGAGCTCGTTAGATTCATCGGAGATTTCTATCTTACAACCGAAATTATCATTTTTATTTAGAAAATCAACTATTTGACTTCCAAAATGATGAATATTGATAACAAAATCTGTTATTCCGAAGCTTTTCAGATAATTGATATTTCTTTCCAAAAGTGGAATTTCATTTACTTTTGCCAGTGCTTTTGGATGGTGGTCTGTAAATGGTTTAAGGCGGGTGCCTTTTCCTGCTGCGAAAATAAGAGCCTTCATAATTGGTTGACTAATAAGTAGTGTGTAATGGGCAGTTTGATAAATGATCAGTAAATAAAGTACTGATTTATTAATTATTAGCCGTGTTTAATTGTGGTTGTTCGTCGTGGTGAAGGCTTACCTGTGTTCCTTCAGGATACTTTTCTTTGATAAACTCAGCAATTTTTATTGCAGAATATACCGACCTGTGCTGGCCTCCTGTACATCCGAAATTAATCTGAAGATGTTCAAATCCTCTCTCTAAATAATCATTAATATTAATCGAGATAAGAGATTTTACCAGTTCTAAAAACTGAGGCATTTCTGTTTTAGTTTCAAGATATTCCTGAACGCCAATATCATTTCCGGTTTGTTTTTTATATTCTTCAATTCTTCCGGGATTTAAAATTCCTCTGCAGTCAAAAGCGAAACCTCCGCCATTTCCTGAATGATCTTTAGGAATTCCTCCTTTCTTGTATGAAAAACTGTGTATGTCTATGTGCAGCATTTTATCTTTTATTTTTTGTTGAACCTTTTTAGGCCTGTTTAATTATATTGAAGTGATTGTTTGGGTCTGAACAGATCTGAAGGTTTAAATTTTTATTATTCTTTCAATTTTCTGTTTTGTTTTCTCAGCGGCCAGCTGTTGAATTACTTTATTCAGTTCCGGATAATTTTTCATTTCTTCCCAGGAAAGAGCAAACTGTGTAATATTCTGGATTCCTTTTTCTAAACTTGCGATGAAATGCTGCTTTCTCTGGATCAAACCTCTGAATCCATAAGCTCCCAGGACCTGTAAGAATCTCATCATCTGAATAGGTTTGATGCAGTTTTTTAGCTGAACTCTCATTTCAGTACTTTCGAACTGGGTGATATAAAATTCAAGCATTTTATTTTTGAAATCTTCAGGAAAATTAGCCTTCGCCTGAAATAAAAAGGAAATCACATCATATAACAAAGGCCCATACATCGCAGACTGATAATCAATAAATGAAACTTTATTTTCTTCATTTACCATAATATTTCTTGCCTGAAAGTCACGGATCATAATTCCTTTAGGTTCAAGATTTTCAATGTGTACAGCAATTTTTTTGAATTCCTTCAGAAGAGTAGATTTATTGTATTCCAGTTCCAGAACGTCTGCCACAAAGTTTTTAAAATAGTAAAGGTCATGAATTACCGGAAGCTCGTCATAACTTTCATATTCAAATGTCCTTGAATAATCTATTTTCCCTTGTGTATGTATCTGTAGTTGAAAAAGCTTTTCTAATGTTTGCTGGACCAAAGATTTAACAGAAGGAGAGAAGCCTTCTTTGGTGATCACCTCCGAAAGTGTCTGTGCTCCCAGAAACTCCTGTATATACATTTTTCGGTCATCCGAAACGGCAAGAATTTTTGGAGTATTAAGATTTACCTTAGAGAATACTTCCGAATAATATAAAAAACTTTCATTTTCCGGAATATTTTCGTTGTAGGTGATGATGTATTTTTCAGTATCAGCTGAGGCCATAAAGTTGACCCTCGCAGAGCCGCTTTGAGCTAATGTGATGAATTCGGTCGATTTTTTACCCAATTGGTTTTCAAAAAATCGTTTTGCATTTTCAGAAGTCATAATATGAAAACAAATATACTAATTTAACGGGAGTTAGAAATATCAGTTCTTTTATAATTATCTGAATAGATATACTGAATGTTTTTTACAGAAAACAAAAGATAAATGCATTTGTCTTCTATATTATTTCCCTGTTTTTAGATTTAATAGCAAGCATTCTTGTCTCAAAATCAGATTTGTTTCACTCTAATTTTTATCTTTGTAATATGTTTAAGGATTTTAAACCTGTTTTAGGTATTCTACTTCGTTTCATTATCATTTATCTGGTTCTGCTTTTTGCGTATCAGTTTTATCTGAATAATGAGAAGGATTTCGGCCTGGATTCTTTTTCACGGATGATAGCCAGTCAGGTAACTGCACTTCAAAATACAATAGGCTATCCGACAGAACTTTATGACGATGCTAAGAATGGACAGGTTTGGTTTTATGTAAAATCCCAATATGTAACGAGAATGGTGGAAGGATGCAACGCTGTTTCTGTAATGATTTTATTTGTATCTTTTGTTTGTGCTTTCTATAAGGGTGCCAAGACATTTGTTTTTGCAGGAGCAGGATTAATTTTACTGTATATAATGAACATTCTAAGGATTATGGGATTGAATATTGTCATGTCAGACCATAAAGAATATGGGAAAATGTTCCACGATTTTGTTTTTCCCGCGATCATCTATGGAAGTGTTGTACTGCTTTGGCTGTTGTGGATTAAATTCTTTGCTTTAAAACATGAAAACTCTTAGTTGGCTTCTGGTGATCGTCGGAATTTGTGGGCTTGTTGGGGTCAGAATTCTGGAGAATACCCTATTTTACGACCCTTTTCTTAATTACTTTCACGAAGCTAATCAAAATATAGTATTTCCTCCGTTTGAATGGGGGAAGCTAATTGGCGGGCATTTGTTTAGATTCTTTTTGAATCTGTTTTTCTCCTGCCTGATTATTTATGGCTTATTTAAAAGTAAGGATTGGACAATTCAGGGAGCCATTATGATAGCAATTGTTTTTATAATTGCGCTGCCGATCTATCTGTATTGTGTTTATGATAAATTTGAAGTAGGATATCTTTTTTCTTTTTATATGAGAAGATTTGTGATTCAGCCTTTGATCCTCTTACTGATTATTCCAATGTTTTATTATCGGAAGCAGATGATTAGCAAAGGCCCCTCAGAAAAGATATAATCTTATTGAGTGACTATTTTCAATCTCCTTTATCCATTTGCTGCCATTATAGTTATTCTGCAGTATGTTTATCTACACTGGTTACATTTTCAGGAGTCCATTCTACACGTTTAATGAAATCTTTTTCCCGGACAGGGCATTTTTCAATCTGGCAGACAGAGCATGATATAGGCTTACAGTCA
Organism: Chryseobacterium sp. MEBOG06; assembly: GCF_021869765.1. NCBI lineage: Bacteria > Pseudomonadati > Bacteroidota > Flavobacteriia > Flavobacteriales > Weeksellaceae > Chryseobacterium > Chryseobacterium sp. MEBOG06. Next base: position 229,464 of record NZ_CP084580.1, read on the forward strand.
TCCATATGAAAATTAAACTCAATGGTCCGTTTTATATTCTTGGCAAGAAGTAGGATTACTTTTTCCATTTCTCCATGAGCATCACGAAGATCATAGTACCATGGAAGTGTAATATGGGCATCAATATGAAGGGAAGAACCAAACTGTTGGATTTTCATATTGTGTACATCTATCCACTCTGCTTTTCTATTTTCTTCAAGGATTCTGATTACTTGGTTTAATATTTCGGGATCCTGCTCATCCATAATACCGCTTAATGATTTACGAACGATTTTATAGCCTACAAAGATGATATAAAGTCCAAAAAATAATGCAACCACTGAATCCAGCCAGTAGATCTTTGTAAAGTATACAATGACTAAACTACCTACAACACCAAGTGTTGTGACTGTGTCTGACTGAAGATGTTTTCCGGAGGAAATAAGCACCAATGAGTTTTCCTTTTCTCCTTTTTTAATAGAAATATATCCCAGCAGATAATTAATAACTGCTGTTGCTGCAATAATCCAAATTCCAAGATCAATTTTGCTAAGGGTCTTTCCTACAATAAGACTGTGAATACCTTCATAGATGATCATAATACCCGCAATAGCAATCAGGGCTCCTTCTATGCCAGAGGTGACAAATTCTACTTTTCCATGGCCATATGGGTGATCGTCATCTTTAGGCTTGGCGGCAAGATGAAGAGAGTAAAGTCCCATGAAGGCACTGATGACATTCACGATGCTTTCCATTGCATCGGAGAATACAGCGTCTGAGTTGGTAAGCTTCCAGGCAATAATCTTTCCGATGAAAAGGATGATTCCGAATATGGCAATAAGCTTCTGAAATCCTATTTTATCTTGGTGGGTATTTTTCTGGCTGTTCATAATGAGTTTGATAAAAAAAAGAATCTCAATTTTGAGACTCTTTTTTATTTTGTTAGTTTATACTAAGTTGCTAGCTACAAGATATTCTGCGATTTGTACAGCGTTTGTTGCTGCTCCTTTCCTCAGATTGTCTGCTACGATCCAAAGGTTGAGCGTTTTTGGCTGTGACAGATCCCGTCTTATTCTTCCTACGAACACTTCATCTTTTCCTTCCGAATATAAAGGCATAGGGTAGTGGTTGTTCTTTACATCATCCATTACGATGATACCAGGCGTTTCGGATAAAATTTTTCTTACTTCATCAAGTTCAAATTCATTTTCGAATTCGATATTTACACTTTCAGAATGTCCTCCCTGAACCGGCACTCTTACTGCAGTTGCAGTCAGATTAAAGGTATCATCACCCAAAATCTTCTTAGGCTCTTTCATCAGCTTGATTTCTTCTTTAGTATAATCATCTTCTGCGAATACATCACAGTGTGGTAATGCATTTTTAAAGATCTGGTAAGGATATACTTTTGCAATAGAATCATCTCCGCTGATTTGGCTCTCTTTGTTCACCGAATTTTCAATTTCACCATTTAACTGGTCCACAGCGGCTTTACCTGTTCCTGTTACAGACTGGTAGGTAGAAACTACAACTCTTTTTAAATCATATTTTTTGTTCAAAGGCCCTAAAACCATTACCAACTGAATGGTAGAACAGTTCGGATTTGCGATGATTTTATCTTCTTTAGTCAAAACATCAGCATTGATTTCAGGAACTACCAATTTCTTGTCGGGATCCATTCTCCATGCAGAAGAATTATCAATTACTGTTGTTCCCACTTCTGCAAACAATGGTGCAAATTCAAGAGAAGTAGATCCGCCTGCAGAGAAGATTGCAATATCCGGTTTGGCAGCTATAGCGTCCTTCATGCTTACAATCGTAAATTCCTTCTGTTTATACTTCACCTTCTTGCCTACAGATCTTTCGGATGCTACCGGTATTAATTCTGTTACAGGGAAGTTTCTCTCCTCCAAAACTTTCAGCATAACTTGTCCAACCATTCCTGTTGAACCTACTACAGCTACTTTCATTGATTTAATAAAAATTTTAAGATTAAACTATTTATAAATTATAATGCATATAATTTCTTTATCTATTTTAAGCCCCGAAGACTCTTGTCCAAGGGAATGCGAATGCAAATAAACCTACTGCGATCAGTCCCATAATTGTAACTCCCAGAGAGATCGTATCATTAGACTTTACTTTTTTGTTGACGATGGTCATCAATACTGCTGCAATAAGCATAGAAAATGGATGCTCAACATATTGGAATCTCAAAGCCGCATTTTTCATGACTTCTCCCATATTTAAGCCTCTGCTAAAAGTGGTGATCAGCATAATGATTCCTATTAAAAACTGAACGTGGAAGAAGATCATCGTGAAGAGAGTCGTCTTCTTCAGGAATTTGTTCACTTTTCCACTGAAACCAAACATGGTTGCTAAAAGTGCAATGATAAATAATGCAACTAAAAGAAGCTCAAGATACCCGAATCCTTTGTGGGCATTAAGCAAAATGTTGTAAAAATCCATACTTTCTATTTTTTGTACACAAAGATAACAAAAATCCCGGCTCAAAGCCGGGATTGATATTTATAAAATCTAATGTTATGATAATATTAGAAGTTGAATGATAATGTTGCTGCCCAAGTTCTTGGAGCTCCGAAGAACACTTTGTTTCCGTAAGCAACGCCTTTATACATATAACCTAGTTGTTCGTAAGTTAGTTTTTGAGTATTTGGTTTTCCATCCTGTAGATTTGTAGGAGCATCAGTCGGTTTGATATAATTTCCTCCTGCATCAGAGATGTAATTTAAATCAAATAAGTTATAAACGTTACCTCCGATCGTGAAATACTGCTTAGGATCTTTCAAACGAACTTTGTAAGAGATACCAATATCAAAAAGATCGAAGTCTTTTAATTTTAAGATTTCTCCTCCAGGTTTAGTAAATGTTCCTGCATCCATACTTCCATATACCTTACCAACGTGTCTCCATGTTCCGTAGATTCTTAAATCCTGTACCGGGATTGCTGTAAATCCTAATGCAGAAGTCATCTGTGGAATACTGTTGAAGTTAGTTCCACCTACTTTAATACCATCAAGATAAAGAGTAGTTGAGTTTTTATCAGTTCCAGGAACAGCAATAGGATTGTTATTGTTATCAAAAGTTGCTCCTGTTGCATTTCCTACATAATGGTAATCTCCTAAAGAGAACATACCGTTGAACTCTAAGAACTTAAATGGCTTATAGTTTCCTTCAAATTCAAACCCTTGGTGAACTTCAGTAATACCACTGATTTCTGCATAACCAGCTAGCGTACCTGCAGGTAATTCGAAGTTCATGTTTTTTCTTAACCATCTGTCTTTCCATTCAGTTCTGTAAAGGTTTACTGAAGCGTTAAACTTAGCAGATCTGAAACCATATCCAACTTCAAAAGAAGAAATTTTCTCATTAGTTAAACTAGGGTTTAGGAACTGTTGGTTACTTGGGTAAACAGAGTTCATGAATGGCTGCTTGCTATAGTATCCTAAGTTAGCGAATACATTGTGGTGCTCGTTGATGTTGTAGTTAGCACCTCCCTTAACATTGTAACCAAATATATTTTTAAATCCTGTTTTGGTATTATTAATTTGGCCGTTAGCTGCAGTAGAACCGTCTACTATAAAGTTATCAATTCTTTGGAATCCTTGGTTAGAAACCGATCCCTGCGCATATACTGTTAATTTTTCTGTAGAATATTCAACCTGTCCAAATCCGCTATACCAAAGTACTTCACCATCATTGCTGAAAGAAAGTCTGTCAGACATTGGTGGCTGTGATCCTCCGAAAGGATTCCACGTTAATTTTTTATAGTCGTAAGTGTTGCTGATAATATTTGGTGCTGTCAGGTTTTTATTCGAAGCATCTTTATATCCTTTAGCTCCATATAAATCGCTGGCAACCATATAGTGATATCCGTAATAATATCTGTCATCTGTACCTACTGAGAAGTTCCAGTTGTCATTGATTTTATGTTGGAAGTTCATTAAGATCCCATACCAGTTGTGAGCATTTACGCTTGATCTTCTGATTAGAGTACCTCCTGTTGCTGCTGTAGGTGCATTTACATCTACCGCTCCATTGGCTGCAAAAATCTGATCATAATTGATATGACCTCCTGTACCAGGAGTTGTATCTATATATCCGCTGGCAAATTTATTACCTACTTTTCCTACATCTGAAAGACCACCACCACGGCCGTTAGACATATACGCAACGGTACTTAAAGTTGACTTGTCACTGATTGTCCAGTCCCAGTTTAACATAATTACCGGCTTAGCGTAGTAATTAGCTTTGTTTGATACCGCTACTTTTCTGCCATTAGCATCTGTATAGTAACCAAAGTCAGAATTATATTCTCTGAATGGAGTACCATCCTGCTTTGGATTGTATTTGAAATAATCGCCTAATGAGTTAGAAGTATATCTTTGGTCGTGCCATTGTGGAGCAGACGTCATCATAAATTGTAAATTATGCTTTTTGTTAGGTTGGAAACCTAAAGCAAAGAAATAAGCATAAGATTCATATTGAGTGTTTTCAGCATAGGTAGACCCTGCCTGTCTGCTCATTAAGAATGATGAAGACCATCCATCTTGTGATTTACCAGTATTGTAAGCGAAAGATGTTTTTAAATAATCATTGTTACCTACCCCTAAACGGATAACACCTCCCTGCTTCATATCAGCTGAACGTGTAATGTAGTTAATAGTACCTCCTACTGAAGCAATAGCCAGTTTGGAAGAACCAAGTCCTCTTTGTACCTGAATTGCACTGGTTACATCAGATAAACCTGTCCAGTTAGAAGTATACACAGTACCGGTTTCCATATCATTTACCGGCATACCGTTTACCATTACGGCAATGTTTCTTGATTCAAATCCACGAATTACTATTCCGGAGTCACCAAATCCACCTCCAGCTTTAGTAGCAAAAACGGATGGTGTAGTATTCAAAAGCTCTGGAAGTTCCTGGTTACCCAGTCTTTCCACAATTTGTGCAGCTTTAATGTTGGATACTGCAACAGGTGTCTTTCTATCTTTAGCGATATCTGTAACACCTCTTAGGATCACTTCATCAATGTCTTTGGATTTAGTAACTGTATCCTGAACTTGTTGAGCGTAATAGACACTAGCTGTTGATAATGTAATTATCGCAGTAAGAATCGATTTGTTGATTAATTTCATAATCGTTAGTAATAATTAGATTTAATTTTCTGCAAAATTCGCAAAATAAAATTTAACTATTATTAACTCAATGTTAATTTTTAATCAATCTTAATAATATTAAATGATTGATTATCAGCAACATGAATAAAAATTGATTTTTTACATGAAAAAAGTCATGTTGATGAATATTTAAGAAAGTGTAGGTGTTTTTGTTAAAAATACAAAGCTATTTCACTGCTTTGAGACTCAAATCAATATTCTCAGCAGAGTGTGTAAGGGCTCCCACAGAGATATAGGTGACACCAGTTGACGCAATTTCTTTCAGCATATCTCGGGTAATACCACCTGAAGCTTCAGATTCGCATGAACCATTGATCATTTTTACAGCTTGCATCATTGTTTCTACATCCATATTATCAAGCATGATTCTGTCCACTTTTGCATCAATAGCTTCCTGAACTTCTTGAAGGTTTCTTGTTTCAACCTCTATTTTCAGTTTTTTCTTATTCTTTTTAACGTAGTCCTTCGCCATTGCTACGGCATTGGTGATGCTTCCGTTGTAATCAATATGATTGTCTTTCAGCATGATCATATCATAAAGGCCATATCTGTGATTGGTTCCACCGCCTATAGCAACAGCCCACTTTTCACATATTCTGAAGTTAGGAGTTGTCTTTCTTGTGTCTAATAGTTTAGTCTTTGTACCTACCAGTCTTGAATCCCATTCGTGAGTAAGCGTTGCAATACCGCTCATTCTCTGCATACAGTTAAGGACAAGTCTCTCTGTGGAAAGTATCGATCTTGCACTTCCGGTTACAATCATGGCTATATCTCCAACCTTTGCAGTATCTCCATCTTTAATGAAAATTTCAACTTTCAGATTTTTATCAAATGTTTTAAAAATGATGTCTGCCAGCTCTACACCAGCAAGAATACAGTCTTGTTTTACCAAAAGTTTAGCACTTTGTACAAGATCCTGCGGAATGGTAGATAAGGTAGAGTGGTCGCCATCCTGAATGTCTTCTTCAAGGGCGTTTTTTATAAATGTCTTTAATGCTTTATCTGTTACGTAGCTAGGTCTTTTCATTGTTTTTTGCTTTTAGTAATAAAACGAAGATCTTTTTCCAAACAATAAGTCATGAATGATGAAAAGCAAAATGACTTCATTTTCTTTTGCATCTATTTTTTCAAAATCTATATTGTCTTTTATTTTTATGTTGTTTTGATTAATGCCTTGAAACTCTAATACTTGTTTTTCGTTTCTTCCTTGTGGTATCACTTTATAGCTCCATTTAAAATTATCCCAATTATATTCTTGAGTGTAGTAAATGATTTTTTCTCTATTGAATGTTAAAATCGGATATTGAGGATTATTGACGTAATACAGAGTTAAACGCAGCTTATTATCTTTAATTATATTATTTAAATCGAATTTTAAACTTCCATAATAGTCAGGCTTTCCTAAGCCCTTCATATTGCATAAAATATTTAATACTAAAGGATATCTGGATTTTGGGACAATAATCTTTTTTAATAATGTTATTCCATATAAACCGAAAAGAAATCCTAAAATCATTATTCCTGCAAAGATGACTATATTTGAAAAACCATCAATTTTTCCATCTTTCACCCAAAAACTTAATAATACAAAACCGCAAATCAATGAAAGTATCATTCTTGAATAGAATAAAATATTTACTGTTGTAAGAATATTTAAATTCAGGGTTTTCATTTGTTTAATAAAATTTAAACCAAGTCTTTATTATAAAATGCTCCCTTGTTCTCTGTCATTTCCATGGACTGACTAATGATAAGATAAGCAACGGTGGTAAGGTTTCTTAGTTCTGACAATTGTGGTGAGAGAATAGAGTAGTGGTAAATTTCGTCCACGGCTGCTGCAATCTCCTGATGTTTTTGCAATGCCATGTTCAGACGTTTATTACTTCTTACAATACCTACAAGGTCGCTCATCATTTCCTGAAGCTGTTTTCTAAGATAGCTGACGATCACCATTTCATCCATGATTTTCATTCCTTCTTCATTCCATTCCGGAACTGCTTTCAGATCGTCAAAGTTGAAATTGTTTTCATTCAGAAGTTTTACCGCTTTCATAGCAGCATTGTGCCCGAAAACCAAACCTTCAAGTAGGGAATTTGACGCGAGTCTATTGGCGCCATGAAGTCCTGAATTGGTGCATTCTCCTACAGCAAAAAGATTTCTGATAGAAGATTGTCCGTCTCTGTCTACTTCAATTCCTCCCATTAAGTAATGACAGGCAGGTACAACGGGTATTAATTGAGTGAATGGATCAATTCCTTCGTCTTTGCATTTCTTGTAAATATTCGGGAAGTGTTCTAAGAATTTTTCATGATTCATTTCCTTACAATCTAAACCTACAAATTCGTCTCCGGTAATTTTCATTTCGGCATCGATAGCTCTTGCAACGATATCTCTTGAGGCAAGCTCTTCCCGTTCATCATATTTGTGCATGAATTTTTCGCCTCTTTTAGTTCTTAATTTTGCTCCGTCTCCACGTACGGCTTCTGAAATTAAAAATAACATTCCATCCATTTTGCTATACAAAGCTGTAGGGTGGAACTGATAATACTGCATATTGGAAACCTTTCCTTTTGCACGGGCTACAAAAGCAATTCCGTCTCCGGTGGCAATAGTAGGGTTGGTTGTATTTTTATAGACGTGTCCGGCACCTCCTGTGGCTGCCAGGGTAATTTTGGATGTTATTTTTTTAATTGTTTTGGATTTTTCATCCAGAATATAAGCACCATAGCAGTGAATGTCGCCTTCATTGAGTTCTTTTCCGGGAACGTGGTGCTGTGTAATAATATCAATCACATAATGATGGTCGAGGATTTCAATGTTTGGGCTGTTATTGGCTGTTTCCAGTAAAGCTCTTTCGATTTCAAATCCTGTAATGTCTTTATGATGGACGATTCTGTTTTCGGTATGGCCTCCTTCTCTTCCCAAAGCAAACTTCCCGTTTTTCATATCGAATTGAGCGCCCCATTCTACAATTTCATTAAATCTTGCCGGAGCTTCTTTGACTACCATTTCCACTACATCGCGTTTATTTTCGCCATCACCGGCACGCATGGTATCGTTAATATGTTTTTCGAAGTTGTCTTTTTGGAAGTCTGTGACTACAGCAAGGCCGCCTTGGGCATATTTAGTGTTACTTTCATCCTCGTCAGATTTTGTTACGATGATGATTTTGGCATCAGGGAGCTGTTCAGATACTTTAATGGCATAGGAAAGTCCGGAAATGCCGGAACCAATTACTAATACATCCGCTTTTATCATATGCTTGCTTTAGGTACAATCGTTTAAAAGATTAAATAAATTTAAACAATTTTTCGTTTGGTTTTCTTACTTTTTTCATGTGCTGGAAAGGATCTTCATCAGAACGGTAGCCTAAAGCGAGGGTAACGGTTACCTTTTCTGTTTCGGGATTTATATTGAGAATCTCTTCTATAAGGTCCTGTCGGAAGCCTTCCATGGGGCACGAGTCTATATTTTCAATAGCAGCGGCATACATCAGATTGGCCAATACTATATAAGATTGTTTTTCTGCCCAGTTGAAAATTTCGTCCTGTGTTTTTTGATTAATATGCTGATTGATACTGTTTCTGAAAGGATCAAGTTTCTCAAGAGGGGTTTCTCTTACTTCGGAAATATGATTAAAATAACCCCGGATATAATGTTCTTCAATGTTTTTCTTTGAAATAATGACAACCAGATGAGAACAGGTGGATATCTGAGAGGGATTGTAAAAAGAGGGAATCAACTTCTGTTTCATTTCCTCACTTTCAACAACAATAATTTTATAGGGCTGAAGTCCCAGGGAGCTGGCAGACAGTTTTCCTGACTCAAGAATATTATGCAGCGTTTCCTGAGGAATAATTTGATTATTAAATTTCTTTACAGAATATCTTCTGCTTAAAGCTTCCAAATAATTCATAGCACAAATTTAAGAATTGAATATGAATAAAGAGGCTTTAAAATGAAATATCTCCTTCCTGTAAATAAAAAATCACCCCGGCTGGCGGAGTGATTTTTTTACATAGGTGAAAAGTGTATTTAATCTCTGTTTTTTACAACAATCCAACCAGAAAAATTTATTGGAGTGTTGGTTCTGTTATTTTCTTTCCATGAAACAGAGTACCAGTAATTTCCGGTAGGAACTTTTTTGCTTCCATTGGTAGTGCCTGCCCATTTGTATCCATTGGTTTTATCAGCCTGGAAAATTTTATAACCATACCTGTCGAAAATTCCTATTTCCAGATTTTGCTTACCTGCAAGGGCAGAATAGTCAACAAAATCATTAATTCCATCATCATTAGGTGTAATTACATTAACCAGATTAGGAACGGTGATGTTGATTTCAATAGGCGTACAGTTATAATTGTCTTTCACAAATACTTTAGCTTCTCCTCTGGCCACATTTGTGAATATATTGGAGTCCTGCCAGATAATATTATCCATTGAATATTGATAAGAAGGAGTCCCTCCGTTTACGTATACAGTAACTTTATTTCCTGAGATATCAATACTAGTGACCACCGGATTTTCAGCTGCATATACTGTTACGGTCTGGATTGCTGTACAATCTCCTGTTTTTAGTTTTACCCAATAAGTACCTACTCCCACATTTGTTATGGTCTGCGTAGTAGCTCCGGTACTCCATTCATAACTTTTAAAACCGGCTCCGGCATCTAAAGTTGTTTTGCTTTCCATGCAGATCGTCTTGTCTTTTAAGACCGTAGAGAATACTGGAGGAAGTACAGTTAATGTAACTTTGGCGATTGAGTAACAGTTGTTTGTGTTGAATACCTTTATATAAGCTACTCCATTGGGTGCAATATAGGCTGTAGGAGTTGTGATTTCATTGGTTTCATTGATGGCATCAGTTAGTGATGGGTAATATTTTTTGGATGCTCCACCCTGGGAAACTATAGCTCCTGTAAGATTAAAGGATGCTGTAGAAGGGTTGGTTTGAATAAAGCACGATCTTATTTCGGCATCGTTAACGGTGACAACAGGATATATATTTAAAGTGATTTTGGCGGTGCTTACACATCCTTGTGCTGTGGTTACTCTTACATATATAGTAGCTGCAGGCGACTGATATGCTGCAGGATTCATAATCTGATTGGTACCATTATTCATATCATATAAAGAAGGATAGAATTCTTTAGTAGTACCTGTGAGCGTTGTTACTGCTGCTGTGGTGAGGTCAAACGTCGCAGTCCCCGCATTGTTATTATTACATCCGATAAGAGTAGCGTCCGTTGCTGCAAACGGAGTGGGATTAAGCTGGATAACTCCGTCACCATTGTCACAGAGTGTTGAAGTAGGATCTTTGATAACAACTTTAATAGTTGTGTTTCCTGAATATTGAAAACTTGAAGGGTTAGCAATAGGGGTAGAACTCCCCAATATATAGTAGGTGAAAAGATAATTCCCGGGATTGTTTACAAACTGAGCATTAAATGAGGTAAGATCTACTACACCATTTCCGGTGGAAGGATTGGTACATACAAACGGTGTTAAAGTATTACTCAAAATGGGAACTTTATCTACATATACCTTTGCGTTCTTAATAGAATGTCTTGCACTGGCACCTCCTGTGGCAGCAGAGAAACCAAAGTATCCCTGTGACATCCCTGCAGCACCTCCGGAAGGAGCAAAAGACTGATCAACGATAAGCACACCGTCTATCTTTACTTTGATAATCCAGTTTATAGGATTGGTAAGGTCTGTCTCTCCATTTACTTCAACATGCCTGTAAGCATCTCCTACGAAAGGTTGTGTGGGGTTTAGATCAGGCGAATGGAAAGTACTTCCGGCCGTGTTGTTGAATTCAATATTATTACCGGCTGTATTATTGGTTCCATACAAAATATGTACTTTACTCATTTGGGCTTCAGTAGTATTGTTGAAAATATCAAAGCCTACCATTAGTCCTGAAGCGTTAGCAGGGATCCCTAGTCCTCCTCCTGATACAAATCCTGTAGGTGGGTTCGCAAGATACCAGAATGTGAAACCATCTCCTCTTCCAAATTGAGTGGTTCCATTCCCGTCAATTCTAAAGTCGAACTCCACTTTCCATTTGTCACAATAGCTTAGAGTGATGGGGGTGGATAATTTTATGGCTCCGTATTTACTGGTCTGGTCGGTTGTAAGCCGGATAAAGTCTGCGCTTACTACAGCATCAGAAACAAGATCCCAGCCTGTTGTATTTACCGGATTTCCGGCAAGCTGGTAGGTTTGTGAAAAAAATCTGCCTGGCAAACAAAGTAAGACAGACAGCAATAAAATGAGTATATCTTTTTTCATAGTGGTTGGTTGTGATATTGTTAGTTATAATATTAAATAAATTCTGAATTTTAAAATATTGAAATTGAGGACTGTTAATCCTTTTTTATGGTTAAATAGTGTGGTTGATTTGGATTAGAAACAGACTCATAAAAAAATCAAAACCACCCTATGAAAAAGGTAGTTCTGATCTTAAAAGGTTAATCTCTGTTCTTGACAAGTACCCAGCCTGAATATTTAGTTTCAGTATTGTTTTTGTTGTCTTCATTCCATGAAATGGTATACCAGTAAGTTCCTGTAAGAACTTTTTTACCGGAAGCGGTCCCGTTCCACGTGAAATTTCTCATCTTACCTGCTTCATATAGTTTGTTTCCATATCTGTCATACACAGTGAATAACAGATTTTTCTTATAAGCTAAAGCAGAATAGTCAATAACGTCATTTACATTGTCGCCGTTGGGAGTAATGGCATTGATGAGATTAGGTACTGTAATCTGGACTTCAACAGGAGTGCAATTGTAGAAATCTTTTACATAGACCTTTACTTCACCTCTCGCCAGTCCTGTGAAGATATTAGAGGTCTGCCAGCTGAATCCGTTTATGGAATACTGGTATGGAGGGGTTCCTCCCGACACATTTATCGTAATCATATTATTATCAATATTAATACTTGAAATAACAGGATTGGGAGATGCTTTTACATTGACAATCTGGGTCGTAATACAGTTGCCTGTTTTAAGCTTTACCCAATAAGAACCTACCCCTACATCTTTAATAGACGAAGTTGTGGCTCCGGTGCTCCATTCATATCCATCGAAACCTGAACCTGCATCCAGATCTGTTTTCTCACCGATACAAATGATTTTGTCTTTCAGTATTGATGATTTAACAGGAGGAAGAACCAAAAGGTTGATTTTGGCAATGGCAAAGCATCCGTTAGCATCCGTCACTTTTGCATATACGGCTGTACTTGTAGACAGATATTGAAGTGGATTCATGATCTCATTAGTTCCGTCTAAAGCATTGGTAATGCTTGTGTAATATTTTTTACTTACTCCTGTTGTTAACGTTGTGACATCAGCAGTTGTTAAATTAAAAACAGCGCTCGTAATATTGTTTTCAATAAAACATGATCTTAGAGTTGCTTCTTTCACTGAGGTGTCTGTATAGAAAGCCAGTGTGATTTTCGCTGTGCCTGTACATCCTTGTGGAGTAGTTACTTTTACATAAACAGTCCCCGGAGCGGAGAAATAACTGGTAGGATTCAGAATTTCATTGGTGTCTGCGTTCAGGTCGGTAAGTGTTTTGTAATACTTTTTAATAACACCCGGAACATTTGTTACATTGGCAGAATTCAAGTTGAATGTTGCTGTTCCTATTTTATTATTATTACACTCTGTAATGGTTTTGTCTTCTGCTTTGAAAGGGGCAAGAACCAACAGGATTTTGGCGTCCGGATTATCACATAATATTCCTGCATTATCTTTGATGACCACTGTCACAGTTGTGTTGGCATTGAACTGATAATTGGTAGGGTTAGCAATAGGTGTAGAGCTTCCCAACGGATAGTAGGTGAAGGTGTAATTTGAGGGATTGCTGACAAACTGCGAGTTGAAAGTAGTCAGATTTACGCTTCCAAAACCAGTGGTAGGGTTGGGGCAGAAAGATTGAGTCGCAGAATTTTGTAAAATAGGAACCTTATCGGTATATATTTTTACATTTTTAATGGAATGTCTTGATCTCGCTCCACCTGTAGAAGCTGAAAATCCAAAATAACCCACTGTCATTGCTGCAGCTGTACCCGAAGGTGCAAAAGACTGATTACAGATAACATTGCCATCAATTGTTATTTTGATAATCCAGTTCGTAGGGGTGGCAGGATCTACCTGAGCGGTTACTTCAACGTGTTTAAAGGTCGTTCCCTGAAAAGGCTGTGTTGTATTCAGGTCTGGTGAATGAAAGGAACTTCCCGCAACATTAAAAAACTCGACATTGTTGGTGTCTGTTGTATTCTGAACCTGCCCGTAAGCCACATGTACCTTACTCATTGTGGCGGTAGTGGTATTGTTGTAAGTGTCGAATCCGACAATAAAGCCAACTGCATTTTGGGAAACTCCAAGGCCGGAACCTAGTACACTGGCAACCGGTGGATTGGCCAGATACCAGAATGCAATTCCGTCTCCATTAGAAGTTTGGTTAGAGTCCATTCTGAAGTCGAATTCCACTCTCCACTTGTCACAATATTTTAAATTAATGGGGTCATTCAGTCTGATAGATCCAGATTGATTATTAGTATCTGGCGTAAGCTGAATGAAATCTGTATTTACCTGTGTGGGGGAAACCATTGTCCATCCGGTGGTGTTTACCGGGTTTCCGGCAAGCTGATAAGTCTGGGCAAAGGACTTTCCTGTTATACACAAAAAAAGAACGGAAAAATAAAACAGTAATTTTTTATTCATTTAACTGGGACTTAGATTTATAAGTAAAGATATTAAATCCCAATCAAAAAATATGTATTTAATGTTAATTTTGTTAAAAAAATCAATTATTCTTTAATAAAAATTATCTCCTGTAGCAGAATAATGAATCTTATGTTTGAAATCCTGTGTTTATTTAAATTAATTAAAAAAGACTATTGTTGTCCAGTCCCTCAAAATAAGTGTCAATTTCCAGATCGGAAGAGCTGGCGGCGGCAACAGCTAGTTTGTCGCAAAGCTCATTTTCGAAATGCCCGGCATGTCCTTTTACCCAGTGCATTTTAGGGGTATGTTTATTGTAAAGTTCTATGAATTTTTTCCAGAGGTCAGGATTTTTTACATTTTTCCAGCCTCTTTTGATCCATCCTGCAATCCAGTTCTGGTTGATGGCATCTGATACGTACTTGCTGTCGGTATACACATGAATGTCATTTTCTACTGACTTCAGCTTTTCCAGTGCTGTGATGACAGCCAGAAGCTCCATTCTGTTATTGGTGGTTTTTCTGAAACCTTTTGAAAATGTTTTCTGATAGTTTTTCTCAGGTACACGCATAAGAATTCCGTATCCGCCTTTTCCTGGATTTCCGCTGCAAGCCCCGTCAGTATAAATTTCGATTCTCAAATCTGTTTTGTAAAAATTAATTGTAGCCTAAGTCTAAATCTTATGGTTTAGAATGGAAAATCATCATCGTCATCAAAGTCATTCATTGATGAGCCGGAAAGCTTTGAGCTGTCTGGTAAGTCAAATGCCGCACCTGGTTGGATGGTGGTCTTGATCTTATCAAAACCACTTGGCTGTCCGAAGTTAGATGGATATCCTCCTCCTGCAGTGCTGTCAAAAGCAGCTTCGATATCTCCGAATTTTGCAAAATGCTTTAAGAAAGATAATCTCACATCTGCAGTTGCACCATTCCTGTGCTTGGCGATAATCAATTCTGCCTGATTTTCTGTAGAAGTTTCCTGTCCTTCCTCATCGTTATCCCAAACAGTTATTTTATAATACTCAGGTCTGAAAATAAAAGATACAATATCTGCATCCTGCTCAATCGCTCCGGATTCCCTTAGGTCTGACAGCTGAGGTCTTTTTCCAGGACGGGTTTCCACACTTCTCGAAAGCTGGGAAAGAGCAATTACCGGAACGTTAAGTTCTTTTGCAATAGCTTTTAATGAACGTGATATCATGGAGATCTCCTGTTCACGGTTTCCAACTCCTTTTCCGCTGCTACCTGCTGTCATCAGCTGAAGGTAGTCAACCATGATAAGTCTTACTCCGTGCTGCATTACAAGTCTTCGGCATTTTGCACGGAAATCAAATATAGAAAGAGAGGGAGTCTCATCAATGTACAAAGGAGCATTTTCCAATTCTGACACATTGGAGAAAAGTCTTTGCCATTCTTCATCATCCAAAGTTCCTTTTCTTAATTTTTCAGATGAAATTTTTGTCTCCGAGGCGATCATCCTGGTGATAAGCTGTACAGAAGCCATCTCCAGAGAGAATAATGCCATTGGGATTTTATGTTCTACAGCAATATTTCTTGCCATGGAAAGCAGAAATGCCGTTTTACCCATTGCGGGACGGGCTGCGATAATAATAAGGTCAGAATTCTGCCAGCCACCAGTTTCTTTATCAATATCTCTGAATCCTGAAGGAACTCCGGAAATACCTTCTTTGTCTTTTAAAGCCTTGATGGTGTCAATAGCCTGCTTTACCAATGAATTGGCAGTGTCGAATCCTTTCTTAATAGTTCCATTGGTAATCTCAAAGAATGATTGTTCTGCTTTGTCCAGCAGTTCAAAAACATCCGTGGATTCTTTATAGGAAGAATCAATTACGTTAGCAGAAACGTTGATAAGGCTTCTTAAGATATATTTTTCCAGAATAACACGTACATGGTATTCAATATGGGCAGAAGAACTTACACCCATAGTCAGGTCGATGATATAATGGTCTCCACCCGCCTGGTTCAGCTTATCTTCTTTTTTCAGTTCCTGAATGATAGTCATTAAGTCTACCGGATGGTTGCCTTCGTAAAGCTTTAAAATGGTAGAGAAAATAACCTGATGTCTGGGATCATAAAATACTTCTGGAGTAAGCAGATCTATGGAATGGTCAAGACCTTTTTTGTCTATCAAAAAAGTTCCGATAACAAGTCTTTCAAAATCTACTGCATTGGGAGGCATTTTTCCATCCGCAATAGACAATTCTTTTGCAAAGTTTCCGTGTGTAAGGGATGATAATGTTTCTTTCTGCGCCATGGTGCAAAGATAGCTTATTTAAAAAATAATAAAAAAATAGTATTCAACAAATTATTAGCAGTCTTTCTGGAAATACTGTAAACAGGACATTGCCTATGTTGATAAAAAAATCACCCCGGTCTGAGGTGATTTTGTTAAATAGTAAGTGAAAACTTAGTTTTTATTTTTTACCAATACCCATCCTGAGTATTTTGTTTCGGTATTGTTTTTATTGTCTTCATTCCACGAAATCGTGTACCAGTAAGTTCCTGTTGGAATTTTCTTGCCGAACGCTGTTCCGTCCCATGTGAAGTTTTGCATTTTTTTAGCTTCATGAAGTTTATTTCCATATCTGTCATATACAATGAAGACCAGATTTTTCTTATAAGCTAATGCAGAGTAGTCAATATAATCATTTACATTATCTCCGTTCGGAGTAATAGCATTGACAAGGTTCGGAACGGTAACGGTTACCTGAACCGGAGTACAGTTATATTTATCTTTTACATAAACGGTATTCTCTCCTCTCGGAAGTCCTGTGAATGCGTTGGAATCCTGCCAGTTGATACCGTCAATGGAATATTGGTATGGAGGAACTCCGCCTGTAACCGTAACAGAAATCTTGTTATTGGTAATTTCTATACCTGAAACAACAGGCTGAAGAGTAGGATGTACACGTACTTCCTGAAGAGTGAAGCATTTTCCGGTCTGAAGTTTTACCCAGTAAACTCCTACGCTAACATTATTGATAGACTGAGTAGTTGCTCCGGTACTCCATTCGTAGCTGTCAAATCCAGGTCCTGCGTCTAATGTAGTTTTACCTTCAGGACAAATTGTTTTGTCTTTTAGAACAGCAGATTGTACAGGAGGCAATACTTTCAGTACGATCTTAGAAATAGCATAACATTGCTTGTCATTATCTACTCTTACGTATACTGTAATTGTTTCTGAAAGGTAGTTTAACGGGTTTGAAATCGGATTGGTCTGTGCCAGGGCATCTGCTACCGATTTGTAATATTTTACAATGGTACCTGTTGGCAATGGAACAGGTAATCCGATTGCTGCTTTAGAAAGATCAAATGTTGAATGAGTAACATCATTGTCGATGTAACAGTTTTCAAGTAATGCATCTTTTATCACAACTGTCGGATAGAATGCCAGTCGGATAGTTGCAGTTGCAATACATCCGAAAGAGGAAAGCACTTTTACATATACGGTGGTTTCCGGTGAGACATAGTTGGCAGGGTTCGTAATCTCATTAGTCCCTGCATTCATGTCTGCCAACGTAGGATAGTACTTGATAACAGCTCCTGTGCCGCCAAATACATTTGCACTTGTAAGATCATATTTCGCGGTACCTGCTCCGTTATTGTTACATGAATATAAAGTAGCGGAGTTCGCTGTAATAGCAGCATTCACAAATTTAAATTTACCCGTTATAAAACATCCGTTGATTGGGTTATTCGGATTGGTAGGATCTCTGTATACGACTCTGTAGTAGTAGATTGTAACTCCATCTACCAATTCTACTGTTAAAGCATTTTCTCCTGTCAGAGCATCGTTCACTTTTTTGTGGTAAGTTACTTTAAAGTCAGCACTGTTTCCGTTCACAATTGCTGCGCTAAGGGTAGAGAAGTCAAATTGAGTAGGTAGGTTACAGACCATAACTTTACTAGGCTCAGTTGTATCAGTAGATGGAATTCCTGGCGGGATAAATGGATTAGGAGCAAGCACTGGATTGTTAAATGCAGAACTTAAACTTGCGGTACCAGACCATTCCATAGAAAATCCATTGGTAGATTTACTGAAATTATCGATGATCAGATAATAGGTCTGACCAGCTAAAACATTCATATAAGGACTCCATTTTGTGCCTCCGACGTTCATGTCAGATGTATTGCCTGGAGGATTAACAGGAAATACTGCCGGAGGAGCCATAGTCAGGTCCAGCCCTGTATCTCCCGAAACACCACTGTAGTTACATCTTATAGGCTGAATAAATACATGGTCGGCATTCTGTAAAGAAGCACATCCGTTTGTTGTAGGTCCATAGACTGCGAAATCATAATCATCATCCTGATTATTAGGTTTGATTTTAAATGCAAGCGTTCCTGGTGTTGATACAGTAAATGTGTACCAAACGGAATATCTTTCATTACTGTTCAGGCATCCGCCGTTTTGTTTTAGGATTTCTACGATATCCCCAACTCCTGAAGGAGTATAAGAAATATCAGAGTTACCACAGATAGGAATTGCTGAAATACAGTCTGATTGTGAGTAGACCGCCTGTGTTATCAATAAAATAAAAAGAAGTAGTATTTTTTTCATTGGTTAAACGATTTTTGTGAAACAAATTTTGAGGGAAAATAAATTTTTATCATTATTATTAATCTACAAAAGCCGCCAGAGCGGCTTTTGTAGAGATGAATTACTCTCTGTTTTTTACAACAATCCATCCTGAAAATTTGAACGGAGTGTTCTTTTTATTGTTTTCATTCCATGATACAGAGTACCAGTAAGTACCAGTAGGTATTTTCTTGCCGGCAATGGTTCCGTCCCATTTATAGCCATTGGTTTTGTCACCCTGGTGAATTTTTGTTCCATATCGGTCAAAAATACTCAATACAAGGTTTTGTTTGCCGGCTAATGCAGAATAATCTACAACATCATTCACACCATCTCCGTTTGGAGTGATAAGGTTTACCAAATTAGGAACTACCACTGTAACTTCAATCGGGTCGCAGTCATAAGCATCTTTTACATAGACTGTATAAGTCCCTCTTGCAATATTAGTAAATGTGTTTGAGTTTTGCCATATTATATTATCCATAGAATACTGGTAATCTGGTGTTCCTCCTATTACGTTTACGGTAAGTGTCGTGTTAGAAACGTCAATTCCATTTACAACCGGCTGCTCAGAAGGATATATAGTTACTGCCTGAGTGGCAACGCAGTCTCCTGTTTTCAGTTTTACCCAATATGTTCCTACTCCTACATTAGTAATGGATTGTGTAGTTGCTCCGGTGCTCCATTCATAGCTTTTGAAGCCGGGTCCTGCATCTAAAGTAGTAGTATCTTCTACACAGATAATTTTATCTTTCAGTACACTTGATGTTACAGGAGCAATTACTGTTAGGCTGATTTTTGCTACGGTATAACATCCACGGCTGTCAGATACTCTTACATACACAAACCCGGTAGGAGCAATATAAGCATTGAAATTTAAAATTTCGTTCGTAGCATCTATAGCATCAGTTAGTGATGGGAAATACCTCTTTGTAGTTGTAGCTGTTGGACTGGTAACGGCCGCATTTCCAAGATTAAATAAAGCGGTAGAAGGGTTTGATTCTATAAAACATGATCTTATAGCGGCATCAGCTGCAGTAACCAGCGGATAGAATTTAAGAGTGATTTCTGCAGTGGCAGTACATCCAAACTCGTTGGTAGCTTTTACAAAGGCTGAACCTTCCGCAGAAACGTACATATAAGGATTGGTAATCTCGTTCGTTCCATGGGTAAGATCATACATAGAAGGATAATACTGTAATATATGATTGGGAAGTGCTCCTACAGTGGCTGTTGACAAATCGTACAGTCCGGTTCCGGAATTATTATTACTACATGAAGTAAGCGTAGCCGGAGTCAGGGTGAATGATTTATCTAAGAATTTGATCTGTCCATATTCTCTACATTGATTCAGGAAGCTGGTAGGGCTGCTCGGGTCAACATAGCTGATTGCATAAGTATAAGTAGTTGCTACATTAATATTCGTAGGTGCAGTGATGGGGTTAACATCGTCAATAGCATCAGTTGGAGATGCGTAATATTTTACTACGAAGTTAGGATTAGCATTCAGGATTTGAGCCGAAAAAGTAGAGAAATCATAATTTACAATTTTTCCGCAAACCGGGATTTCTCCATTCAGGGTAGGTCCTGGTTGTACAAAAGGATTGGGTTGGTAAGTATGAGTTGAATTATTATCAAAAGGAGTAAGTAATTTTGCTGTTCCTCCAAAGGTTAGGGTGAATGGGGCAATTTGAGTAGAATAGTTATTTAAAAGTAAATGATATACCTGTCCTGGAAGTACATCAATATATTTTACAAAACCGTCGCCCACAGACCCTTGACTTGTAATGGTCGCGGTCATATTAAGACCCGTAGGGTTTACAATTGTTGAATTCACACCTGCATAAGAACATCTCAATGGAGTGGCGGCTAAATTTGCGCAATTATGATTGGGTCCATATAAGGCAAAATCATAATCAATTCCTACAGCAGTAGGGCCTGTAGGGGTAACTACAAATGTTAAAGTTCCTGCAGTTTCTATACTAAACGTAAGCCATATAGAATTACTCTCTCCATTTGGCGCTAAACAGCCCACCTGGCCTTCTTTGACATCTCCCCAGCCGTTAGGCGTAAGAGAAATAGCTGCATCACTGCATATTGGAATGGCTGTGGCACAGTCTTGTTGTGCAAAAGCCATTTGTGCTATGAAGAATAGAAAAACGAGTATATATTTTTTCATTTTGATTTAAATTTTAAAAATCTTCAGATTATTTAGTGGATGGCAGTAATTGCTTACCCCATGCCGGGGAGGTGCTTCCCGAAGAGTTTTGGTTATTCAGCTCGTCTGAAGCTTTTTGAAATAAAAGATCAGCGTTTGCTTTATCTCCAGATTTTTCTTTCATTTTTGCTTTTAGAATAGCTAATCTGGGATTGCTTGGAGAGCTAGCTTCAGCTTTTTCAATGCTTTGCGATAGGGCATTCATGTCCTGTTGAAGGTTAGAAGTATCATTTAGCTGTATCTTCTGGAAATAAAGCAACCCTATTAAAGTGTTGATTTCAGCGTTGTCTCTTTGTGATGTCCATATTCCCGTTGCTATTTTTCTGGCCATAGCATTATTTTCAACCAGGTTTTGTCCGCTTGAATTTTTAAGCTGTAACTCATTTTTAAGGTATAAACTAACAGCGGCATAGTAATTCGCTGTCCATTTTTCAGAAGTTTTTGCCCCAGAAAATTTATTGAAAAGGCCGTCGTAGTCGTTTGCTGTTTTGGAGGTGTTGAGCTGTGAAACAGCCTGTGCTAAAGCTTTGTCAGTAAAAGCTTGAGCCTTTGCCCAACAGCTTATCATGAAAAAGCCCAAAATTAATAAAAGTTTATTCATAAGGGATAATTTATAAAGCAAATATAAAAAATTATTAATGTTAATTTAAAGATTGTGAGATATATTTAAAGAAAATAAGGTATTAGTGTATATTATTGTTTTTTACTTTAACTGTAATTATATCAAGATCGTAAAGAAATTAATGTTTCATATGGGTATTTCAGATAAAAAACGATGAATAATTTCTGATAAATAGCTGTAAAAGCAAAATCAGGATAGAAAATATTTCTATCCTGATTTTAAGTATTTTGAATTGACTTTAAATCAGTGTTCTGTTTTAAGTGTGCTGATACAGAGTTTGTTAATATTGCATTTTTCTTAATTTTGGGTTGGTGCTTCCCACAGCTACTGCCACCAGTACAGTCATGCATCCTCCGAATATCACAGAGCGCACAACTCCTAAGGCTTTAGCCATAACTCCACTTTCAAACTGCCCCATTTCATTGCTGGACATAATGAAAATTGAATTCACACTCAGTACACGGCCTCTTATATGGTCAGGAGTTTTTAACTGTACAATTGTACCTCTGATTACAACAGAAATTCCATCCAGCATTCCGCTCATCACAAGGAACATAAAGGACAGCCAATACAATTTGGATAAGCCGAATCCGATAATACAGAGTCCAAATCCTGTTACAACCACAAGAAGAATTTTACCCTGATTTTTTCTCAGTGGGAAGATAGACAATATGGTAATAATACACATAGAACCTATGTCCGAAGCGGCGTTAAGTAAACCGAAACCTTCAGCTCCAGAATTTAGAATGTCCGTTGCAAATACCGGGATCATCGCTACGGCACCTCCAAAAAGTACCGCAAACATATCAAGACATAGCGCTCCTAAAATTTCTTTTGTTTTAAAAATGTAAGAAATTCCTTCACGCATACTTTCTACAACATTTACAGTATCCTTCTTATATTCAGAATGTTGTTTGTTCAACTGCCAGAAAAACAGGGAAGCTACAAATATTAAAGATAAAATGACAACAAGGGTCCATTTTACACTGAAAAACCCGATAAGAAGACCGCCTATGGCATGTCCGCAAACAGAAGAGATCAGGAAAGTAGCCTGATTAAGAGTTACAGCATTAGGCAGATTTTCTTTCTTTACAATTTTGGGAATCATGGAAGGTACAATTGGACCAATGAATGCCCTTGCAATTCCTGTGAAAAATATCACCCCATAAATAAAATAAGTTATCTGGTGTCCTGTAAAATGCATTTCTACATTTAGAAAGGCTGGGATCAGTAAAAGGCCGATCAGGAAAATATAAGTGTAATTACAAATAAGGAGCAGTCTCTTTTTTTCATTCATGTCAATTACATGTCCGGCATACAAAGCACAGCTTACGGCGGGGATTACTTCCGAAAGACCGATAAGACCAATGGAAAAAGGATCTTTTGTTAGTTGGTATACCCACCATCCTAATAAAGTGGCCAGCATTCTGAAAGCTAAAACTATAAAAAATCTCCCGGTAAGAAGATTTCTAAACTCAACATTTTGTAATGTTTGTAACGGGGTAAAGGAAATCATGAACAAAAATAGCCCTAAAAATTTATTTAAGGCTATTCATATGTTGATTTTTAAAAGATATATTAAATATATCCTGAAAGATAAAATCTATTTTAGTCTGCTCTTGAAGAGCTGATTACCAATGCTGCTACACCTGCTGCTCCAATAATGGTAGCGCCTGCCGCAATTCTTGCTTTTCTTCTGTCCTTTACAGCGGCTACATTGGATTTAGGAATCACCACTTCTGTGCTGTCTTTTTTACCTGCTGTACCTACGAGATTATCCCCAACGATGTTTCTGAACAGTATTTTCTGTTTCGGAGAGCCGTCTCTCATCGTTACTTTATAAATTTTTCCGGCTTCCAAATTAGAATAGTTATTTTTTGAAACATCATCGCTGTATTTTGTAGTAGCACAAGATGTAATGACAAATAAAGATGTTAATAAAGACGATTTCAACAGTACAGATGCTTTCATTATTTTCTTTTAGTTTTTCAAATTTATAATTTTTTTCGAATATACGTTTTTGGAATTGAAAAAATATGTTTAAAGTTTGTAAATTTCTAAGAGATTAGCAATATTTCTGTCATTGGCTAATCTGGGGGTCTTATTTTGACCGCCTAATTTCCCCTGAGATTTCGCATACTCATGGAAAGCATTTTTTTTCAGCTTTGTAACGTGAAGTTTTTGTAAAATGTTCCCGGAAATCAGATCATTATAATAGGTATTTCTGGCCCTCAGCTGCTCATCCAGTTCTCTTCTGAATAATTCTAAATTTTCAGGTTCCTTTTCAAATTCAATCAGCCATTCGTGGTAGGGAAGTCCTTCCTCAGGATTTACCTGCGGAGCAAGATGAAACTCTGTAATCTGGGCAGGATATTTTTCTAAAGTTGCTTTCATAGCTTCTTCCACTTCAAAAGCAATCACATGTTCCCCAAATGCCGAAGTGAAATGTTTAGTTCTTCCACTCACTAAAACCTTATATGGATTTTTGCTGATGAAACGTACAACGTCCCCTATGGAATATGCCCATAATCCTGAATTGGTAGTAAGAATAAGAGCATAATCTTTATTAAGTTCAATCTCTTTTAAAGTTAATCTCCTCGCATTGGGTTTACCATACTCTTCCAACGGAATAAATTCATAGAAAATTCCATGGTTTGTTAACAGTAAAAGCCCTTCCTTGGTATAATCATCCTGGAATGCAAAAAAGCCCTCAGAAGCAGGAAAAGTCTGTATAATATCTACTTTGCCTCCCAAAAGGTCTTCCATTTTGTCCCGATAAGGCTCATAGTTGACCCCTCCGGTGACAAGAAGCTGAAGATTTGGAAATAACTCTGTGATCTTTTTTCCATGTTTTTCCGTTAGCTTCTCAAAATACATGATAAGCCAAGGTGGGATTCCTGAGATCAGCGTCATATTCTCATGCTCTGTTTCTTCAATGATTTTGTCTACTTTGGCCTCCCAGTCTTCCATAATATTGGTTTCCCAGCTGGGCAGACGGTTTTTTTGAAGATAATTGGGAATATGATGCGCTACAATGCCGGATAATCTTCCCGTTTTAATTCCGAAAATTTCCTCCAGTGTTGGGCTTCCCTGTAGGAAAATCATTTTTCCGTTGACAAAATCAGCATTGTTTTTCTTGTTGATATAATGAAACAGGGCACTTTGGGCACCGGCAATTTGAAAAGGCATTCCCTCTTTAGAAATAGGAATGTATTTAGAGCCTGAAGTCGTTCCTGAAGTTTTTGCAAAATATTCAGGAGTATCGGTCCATAGAATATTGGCCTGTCCTTTTTTTATTCTTTCAATATAAGGTTTAAGGTCTTCATAATCTGCCACAGGGACTCTATCCTGAAATTCCTTTACAGAATGGATGTTTTCAAAGTCGTGTTCCCGTCCAAAAAGTGTTTTTTGAGCAGTATTGACAAGAGTTAGTAATAAATCCTCCTGATTTTTCTCCGAACTTTTTTTGAATTCCTCCGCTTTTTGAACATGTTTTTTTGCCCAGATAAGCGCTGCATTTTTCTTGAAGAAGTTTAACATGGTCCAAATTTATAAATAAGTAAAGAATCTGGAGCCATTTTTATCAAGCTTCACATAAAAAAACCGATGAAACGGATTCCATCGGCTTATCGAAATTTGATTATGAAAATAACAACTATATGTTAATGTTATGCTTACTTGTTCTCTTTGTATCTTTTGTCCGGAGTGCCGTCTTTTTTCAAATGCTGACTGTTTTTATATCTTTTATCCGGAGTGCCGTCTTTTTTCATTTTCATAGCCGGCTGAGCGGGTTTTACTTCTGCTGGTTTAGCCGTTTTAGTGACCATAGGTTTTGCAGCTTTTACTTCCGCAGGTTTTGTAGCTTTAGCTGTTTTTACAGTTTGGTGAGCTGTGGTAGCGGGAGCAGTCTGCTGAGCAGTTGCAAGTCCTAATCCTAAGACTAATGACATTGCAGATAATAATTTTTTCATAGGGATTATATTGTTTGTTTTTGTTGAATAAAGATATGCAAAAAGTGGGCTAAAAATAATACGTTTTTAAACTTAACGAAAGTTTATTACTGCTTAAAAAAAAATTAAAGAACCTGGGTACTAGTAAAAAAGCCTGCTTCATATGATGAAAACAGGCTTTTGAGATATGAATGAAAATGTTTAACGGGTACAGTTGGCAGTCCACGTTTTACCGTCTTTTATAAATAAGATTTTTAATACATTATTATCGATTCTGATGTAAGAAGTTCCTGTAGATCCAATCATCACAAGGGTATGATCTCCTTTTTGCTCGAACTGGACCCCGTTGAGATCCGGTATTCCATTTGAAAAGGCAAAATTATACTTGGTACCGCTGGCTATTTTGGTTACAAATACACTTCCGTTATCAGTGCTGATGTTGGTAGATCCACTGTCGTTATAAGAAATATTTCCTTTATAGGTGCCTGCAAAGAAATCATTGTTGGTAGGATCGTCATCTCTGCTGCACGAGAAAAAAAATGATACTGTTACCATCAACAGCATCAAAACTCCTGAAATTTTAATTGCTTTTTTCATAATACTATTCTTAAATGTTTTTGGTATGCTTGAAATGCCAAACACTGTGCCGTGAGAGTTATCATTGATTTTTTTAACAGGTAATTGTAAAAATTTGTAAAAAATTAAGATTTATAGTCATAACTGATTCATTTTAAATCTAAAACTCTCTGCATTTTTATCCAGAGAAAAAAATATCCGTACCTTTGCAGGGTGTAAACGGTTTCGGAAAACTCCCGAAATCGCTTTTGTCGTTTATACCATTACTATTTATGCAGTTAAAATCCATCAAAGAAAAGTTTCTTCCAGATCTGATGCAAAAGGAGTTTGGAAAAGAAATTTTCACTCAGTTAGAAAATAGTCAGCATATTGCTGTAAAGGGAAGCGCCGGATCTTCGGTGTCCGTTTTTGTGTCCGAACTATTTTTAGTTCAGAAGAAAAATATTCTTTATCTCATAGATGATAAGGAAGATGCTTTATATGCCAATACAGAAATGGAAGATCTCTTGGGAAAAGAAAAGGTGCTGTATTTCCCCGCCACCCATATGGAGCCCTATCAGGTTGAAAAGACACAGAATGCCAATCTGGTATTAAGAACAGAAGTCTTGAATAAGATTAATTCCGGGCGGTCCCCAAAAGTGATTGTAGCTTATGCAGGGGCTTTGTCAGAAAAAGTTCTGAAGAAAGAAGATTTTAAAGCCATTTCACATCATATAAAAGTAGGCGATCAGCTGGATTTTGATTTTGTGGATGAATTACTTACTCATTATCATTTTCAGCAGGCTGATTTTGTTTCAGAACCTGGGGAATTCTCAGTAAGAGGAGGGATTGTAGACGTCTTTTCTTACTCTTATGAAAAACCGTACCGGATTACTTTCTTCGGCAATGAAGTGGAAAGCATTAAAACTTTTGACATAGAGACGCAGCTTTCTGTAGAGAAGGTAAAAGAATTTCAGTTGGTCTCCAATATGAATTTCTCAGTAACCGGAAGCAGGGTTTCGTTGCTTCAGTTATTACCTCCGGAAAGCTATGTGGTTTCAAGAAATGGAAAGGTAGGAATGCTGAAAATTAAAACATTCTACGAGAAATCGCTGGAAAAATATGATACTTTAAATAAAAATATTGCCCATAGAACTCCTCAGGAGCTTTTTATTTCCGATCAGGAATTTCTGTTTGATTTTAAAAAATTTAAAACAGTTGATTTTGGAAGTGAGATGATTGAAGGCTTGAAGGATCTTGCCGAAATTAAAATGGAACAGCTGCCACAGCCGTCTTTCCATAAAAACTTTGAACTGCTGATTGAAGACATTGAAGAAAAGCAGGCAGACGGATTTGATACCTGGATCTCTTTTTCTACGGAAAAACAGAAAGAAAGACTGGAATCTATTTTTGAAGAGCTGGAACATGAACTTCCTTTTAAAAGCTTTAAATCTGAGCTTCATGAAGGGTTTGTAGACCATACTCATAAGTTAATGGTCTATACAGACCACCAGATTTTTGACCGTTATCAAAGATATAAGGCGAAAAATACATTTGCCAAATCTGAACAGCTTACTCTGAAAGATCTTATGTCTTTGAAAATCGGAGACTATATCGCCCATATTGACCACGGAATCGGAAAATTTATGGGATTGGTAAAGGTAAATAATGACGGTAAAATTCAGGAATGTTTTAAACTGACTTATAAAAACGGAGATTTATTATATGTAAGTATTCATTCGCTTCATAAGATTTCAAAATATAACGGACCGGAGGGAAGAGAGATTGTTCTTAGCAAGCTCGGTTCTCCTGCCTGGAAATCTTTAAAACAGAAAACCAAAGCAAAGGTAAAGCAGATTGCTTTTGATCTTATTAAACTATATGCACAGAGAAAAACGGCAAGAGGTTTTGCTTTTACACCGGATTCTTATCTGCAGAATGAGCTGGAGGCGAGTTTTATTTATGAAGACACTCCGGATCAGGAAAAAGCTACTCTGGATGTGAAAAAAGACATGGAGGCAGATACAGTGATGGATCGTCTGGTGTGTGGAGATGTAGGATTTGGTAAAACAGAAGTTGCAATTCGTGCTGCATTTAAGGCGGCAACAGATGGTAAGCAGGTTGCTGTTTTGGTGCCAACAACTATTTTGGCATTTCAGCATTACAGAAGTTTCAAAGAAAGACTGAAAGATTTCCCGGTGAATGTTTCCTATGTCAACCGGTTTAGAACAGCAAAACAAAAATCGGAAACACTGGGTGATCTGAAGGAAGGGAAAGTGGATATTATCATCGGTACCCATCAGTTGGCAAGCAATTCTGTAAAGTTTAAAGATCTTGGATTGTTAATTATTGATGAAGAGCATAAATTCGGGGTTTCAGTGAAAGACAAACTGAAGACATTGAAAAACAATGTTGATACCCTTACTTTAACGGCTACTCCAATTCCAAGAACCCTGCAGTTTTCTTTAATGGCTGCAAGAGATCTATCAGTCATTAAAACGCCGCCGCCAAACAGACAGCCTGTAGATACACAAATGGTAGGATTCAATGAAGAAATTCTGCGTGATGCGGTTTCTTATGAGCTTCAGAGAGACGGGCAGGTCTATTTTATTAATAATAGAATTGAAAACCTTAAAGATATTGCCGGGCTTATCCAGAGGCTGGTTCCGGATGCAAGAGTGATTACCGGACATGGGCAGATGGAAGGAAAGCAGCTGGAAAAGAATGTGCTGGACTTTATGGAAGGGAAGTATGATGTATTGGTTTCTACCACCATTGTAGAAAGTGGAGTGGATGTTCCTAATGCCAATACAATTTTCATTAATGATGCACAGAAATTTGGAATGGCGGATCTTCACCAGATGAGAGGAAGAGTAGGGCGAAGCAATAGAAAAGCTTTCTGCTACCTGATCACGCCGCCTTATGATATGATAACTTCAGATGCCAGAAAACGTTTGGAGGCCATTGAGCAGTTTTCTGATCTTGGAAGCGGTTTCCAGATTGCAATGAAAGATCTTGAGATCCGGGGAGCCGGAGATTTGCTGGGTGGTGAACAGAGCGGATTTATTAATGAGATGGGATTCGAAACTTATCAGAAATTGATGCAGGAGGCCCTCGAAGAATTGAAAGATGATGCAGATTTTGAAAATTTATTTGACAACGAAGAAGACAGACAGAAGCTTTTCAAGTCAGTAAAGGATGTGAATATTGATACTGATTTAGAATTGCTGCTGCCGGATTCTTATATCTATAATACGGAAGAAAGATTATTGCTGTATCAGAAAATCGCTGAGATTAATAATGAACCTGAGCTTCATCAGTTTGAGCTTGAATTGATCGATCGTTTTGGTGCGCTGCCTAAAGAAGCTGTTAACCTATTGAAAAGTGTTTCTTTAAAATGGCTTGCAGCAGAGATCGGTTTTGAGAAAATTGTTATGAAAAACGGAGTGTTTTTAGGATATTTTCCAGGTAATCCCCAGGATAAGTTTTATCAGACAGACAGATTCAGACATATCATTAATTATCTGACCCAAAATCCTGCTGAAGCACAGCTGAAAGAAAAGGCAGGGAAGGAAGCTAATCAGCTTATGATGAGAAAAGAGAAAGTGAAAAATGTAGATGAGGTCAATATGCTTCTGAAGGCTATCATAGAGCATAATTAAGCGGTACTTTTCATATATCGTAAAATTTCCCATAAAATTTTTATAAACATATAAGAACTTAAGTTTTTATATGTTTTTTTATGATTATTATCAGGTTTTTATTCTGAAATATTCATTCTGAGGAGAATTAATGCCCTTTTCATGGTGTTAAAATCACTTTTTATTGATAAAAAATAATCTGTAATCCCTGATACAGCAAGGGATTGGAGCGGTACATTATTTTTTTCTGGTAGAAAAATTAGAGTTATGTAGAAATAATTCTACTTTTATGTGTGATTAATTCTATGCTGTAATGTGTTTATTTCTATGGCTTTATGGGGGTATAACTGGAATTTTTAGGACTTCAATTTGTACCTTTGCAGTCCTCATTATGAAAAAAACTATATATTGTTGCGTAATTGGATTATTATCTTTCCAAATTCACGCACAGGTGGGAATCGGGACTCCCAAACCAAAGTCTAGTCTCGATGTGAATGGTAAAACTACCCTAAGAAAAGAACTTAGAGTAGGGGGAACTTCAACGCAGGTTGGGGACGCCGGATTGAACGGTCAGGTTTTGATTTCTCAGGGAGAGGGACTGCCACCTGTCTGGAAATCTTTGAATCTTTCTTTTATAGAAGAGGGGCAGTACAAATTAATCAATTCATACTTATCTTCGGATCAGACCGGGATCATCAATCTTCCCGATACTACCGGAAACAGTATTGTTTACAAAAATAGTGTCGGAGATCTTGTCTCTGATGTTTCGAAAGGGAAATGGGTGAAAATCACCAATCTTGAGACTAATTTTACTATCAAAAACGGAAAAAACAGGCTTACTTATCAGTTTCAGACAGGAGTTGAAATAAAAGCACCTGCACCCGGTACTTCCGATAATGTAAGGTTTACCTGTGGGGTTTTCAGAAACGGAGCTCTGGTAGCGGTGCGTCCTGACAGGATTGCTTCTAATAATAATGCTGCAAAACAAGGTCTTCAGGATTATATCTTTACCCTGAATTATACTGAGCAGAATGTTCCGATAGGTCCTCATAAGGTTGAGATTGCCTGTAGAAAGATTGAAACTTCAAATACGAACGCACAATTCGCAATAGGTCGTGATGTACAGAGTTCCAATGGAGCTTCTAATGCATTTACGCTGGAATCTGATATGAAGATCGATGTCCTTGAATTTGTGACTTATAAAAATTAATCAAACGATGAAAAAACTATTATCAACTTTGTTTCTTACTATAGGGCTTTTATTGTCAGCTCAAGTAGGAATCAAAACCGAAACCCCACGGTCAACACTGGATGTGAATGGAGATATAAACTTCAGGAATAAAATTGCTGTTTTTGATGCTTCTGATAATTCTGTTTCTCAGGGGAATAATGATCAGTTGCTGGTTTCCCGGGGAGAAGGACTCCCACCGGTCTGGAAAACACTTCGTATTCCTGAGTATGAGACTAATAAGTTTTATTTGATCTATAATAACTCATTTTCTGATAAAGTAGGAGCCAGTTTTACATCTTCAGATGATTCTACTGTAAATTACGGTTCGAGAGGTGGTACTTTTACCAAAGGAAAAGAATACAGTACTCTTTCGAAGTTTAAAAAAATTGACGGACTTTCACAAGATATAACGGTATTCAGTACTCAAAGTAAAGCTTATTTTCTGTTTGAAACAGTAGTACAGGCCGACTTTGGGGTAGCGGGTACTACGGATACTTCAATAGATTATGCATGCGGGATTTTTGTCGATGATAAATTGGTGAATTTGCGTCAAAGGAATTTGAAGGCAATCAATGCCCAGTATCCGTTCCTTACTCATACTCAGATAGGAATTGTAGAGAACCTTTCTAAAGGAACTCATAAAGTAAGTGTTGCGTGTACAAGATTAGGTTCTTATGGTGCTTCAAATAATACCCTTACAATAGGTACAAATGTCTATACTAATATCAACAGCTTTATCTCTCAATCATCTCTTAAGGTAGATGTATATGAAGTTCCTGAGGTTTTTAATAATGTTATAAACTAAGCAGATTATGAAAAAAATAGTATTTGTAATATCTCTTGTGTTAGTTGCAGGTGTAAAGGCTCAGGTGGGTATTAATACTCCTAGCCCAACTAATATGTTAGATGTTAATGGAGATCTCAATATCAACAAAGAATTAAGAACAGGGGGTACAGATGTACTGAAAGGATCTGCCGGAACAGCAGGAGATATTTTACATAATAACTCTACATTGACCGCAAATGACTGGAAAACGATTAAAATTGCTGATGGACAAGGAAGTATGTCTGTGTTTTCAATCAATACGGTGGCAGACAATACAGGAATTACTTTTTCCGGGAATAACGGATTGACAAATCCTTATAGTGACGGAGAAGCTTTGGGAACTAACTGGACGGTACTTCCCCAAGCAACTGACTCATTTTCTGTGACCAATGGAACGAATAAGGCCACTTTTTCATTTCAGACTACGGTTCAGAAAACGGGAACAAATTCTGCGACTTTTGCCTGCGGAATTTTTATAGATAATAAGCTTAGAGCCGTAAGAACAGATGTTTTATTGGGGGATACAGGGGCTTACAAGATTTTTAATCTTAATGCTACCCTTACAAATCTGAATCCTCAAAATAAATATACGGTTAAAGTTGCCTGTACAAAAAGAGCAATTTCAGGGACTACACTGGGAATAGGAAGAGCTGTTGATGCGACATACCTTAATAGTGATATGTCTCAGTCGGTTCTGACGACTTCTGTATTGCAGCCTTATTAATTTTTACACTTATACAATAAATAGAAATCTAGAAACGTTATGTTTTTAGATTTTTTTGCTTATTAACTCTATTCCTTGTGAATTTGTTTGAATAAAGTAGAGTGTATTATCGAAAATTGAATTATATTTGAACAATCTAAAAAACTCTCTATGGTAAAAAACTATTTTCTTAAAATGTTTGCCGGTATTGCTTTTCTAGGGCTGCTGGCAGCATGTAATACTACATCGGACCCAACAGAATCTATCCCTGATCCTGATCCGGGAATTCCACCCCAAAAAGTTCTGACGAAGATCAGCGTGAATAATGTTTCCCGTGAAGAATATATGACAGCCCCGGTAACCGGAATTTTGCAGCAGGCAGTATTTAAAGATGAGAGCGCAACGAATGTAAGTGCGTATTACACAGGAACGGTAACCTATACCGACAAAAATATTACTAAAGTGAAGTTCGTAAGTTCTGCAACAGCCAGTCTTGCCTATGAGTTTAATATTATCCCCGATGGTACCGGGAAGAAAATTTATAATGCAACCTGTACAGGAACGGGAACAACACCTGCCTTATCTCATGTAAGTGATTATACTTTCTCCTACGATGTAGCAACAGATAAACTGACTAAGATTCTTGAAAAAAGAAAAGCAGGGGGAATTAGTGCTTATAACAGATTCATAGAATATGCTTTTGTTTATACCGGAAACGAGGTTTTTCAGGTGGTTTGTACAAAAGGCATACTGGATATTAATGGAGCTCCGGAGCAGGGTACAGCCACGGTTACAAAGTACAACTTTCAAAATTATGACGGTAAAAAAAGCCCGTTCTCTACACTTCCATCAACGTACTTCATTATGCAGGGGCTGATAGATCCAATTAATTTCTACAGATTATCCCCAAGCAACCCTACTTCTATGTACATACAAACGCCGTCTTCTTCAACGAATACAGCTCAAAGCTATTCATATGACAATCAGGGATACCCTGTTATAGAGAAAAATCAGAATTTGACTTATAGCTATAAAAATTTATAGGAAAGCTATAATTAAGAATCACATCAGAATATAAATAATCATATAATTTTTAAGCAAAAAAAATTATATTTGTCAAAAAATTAATCAATTACCAGGAAATGAAACAAATTTTCTATTTTATTTTATTAATAGCAGGCTTTTCCTCAATACATTCTTGTAAGAGTTTATTGGATGAGGATGGGAATCCTTTATTAGACCTTAATACAACAGAAGGATTAAGCGGCCCAAGAGCATTATACAGAGAAATAACTTCTAAAGATACTATTGCAGAATATCACTACAGTGGACTTCTTGTGACAAAAGTGATCACGGACAGTGCTTCTATCACGGATATTATGTACAGTGGTGACAAAATCAGCCAAATTAACTTTAATGGCTTTTTAGATCTTGATGGAAATGGAAAGTTGGATAAAGACAGTATATCTTATACCCAATTATTCACGTATGCAAACAATAGCAAATTGGCAACAATTTCTGAAAACCGTTCTACTTTCAGAAGACCTCCGCCCGTACTGCCATCAACTACTCCAGGTCCACAGACATTATTGAAAAAAGAGAAAACTCTTTATAACATAAAATACAGTGTATCTACAGGGAAACTAGATTCTATTATTATGAGAAACGGACCGGATGTTGCCGGAACTCAGTTTAATTACACAGATTACTCAAGGACGGCTTACAGCTATGTAGGAGATAACGTTTCCAAAGTAATAAGATATTATGGCCCTA
This sequence comes from Chryseobacterium sp. MEBOG06, assembly GCF_021869765.1. Classification (NCBI taxonomy): domain Bacteria; kingdom Pseudomonadati; phylum Bacteroidota; class Flavobacteriia; order Flavobacteriales; family Weeksellaceae; genus Chryseobacterium; species Chryseobacterium sp. MEBOG06. Next base: position 263,497 of record NZ_CP084580.1, read on the forward strand.
TGGCAGGAGGTATTTTTGGAGGTGTAACCGGAAAATTCAGTTATGAATATTATGCATATGATGATCAGGTGAGCCCTTTCACATTACTTCCACATGTGTATAAAATTTCAAGATTATTATCTACAGAGATCAATGATAAAGAAAGTCTTATTTTATCTCCAAACAACCCTAAGAGATGGTCGGTGACGGATCTTACGCCACCTATTCCAACTCCAATTGTAAAGAGTACCAATTATGTTTATGATCCTCAGACTTATATGACGAAAGGATACGGTGTGAACTACATCTACAAACCACAATAGAAGACTTTTTTGACAATATTGAAACTCAATCTTTCCTAAGATTGAGTTTTTTATTTTTTATCGCTTAATTTTGCAAAAAATTTCTGATGAAATATTTAATCGTCGGGCTTGGAAACAAAGGCTCAGAATATGAAAATACACGACATAATATAGGATTTAAAGTGGCAGAGAAAATTGCTGAAACACTTGGCACTTCATTCAATACAGCTAATTTTGGATGGATGGCCGAAGGTAAACATAAAGGCAGAAAAGTTTTTGTTCTTAAACCTGATACCTATATGAATCTTTCCGGAAATGCCGTAAAATACTGGATGCAGAAAGAAAATATCCCTTTAGAAAATGTACTGATCGTAACCGATGATCTGGCTCTTCCTTTCGGAACATTAAGGATGAAAGGAAAAGGATCTGATGCAGGGCATAACGGGCTGAAAAATATTAATGAAGTCCTGCAGACCCAAAACTATGCAAGACTGCGTTTTGGGATTTCTGCCGATTTTTCTGCTGGGCGACAGGTAGATTATGTTCTCGGAACCTGGAATGAAGAAGAGTCGGAAAAACTGCCGGAGAGAATTGAAACCTTTTCCAAGGCCAGCCTTTCTTTCGTATTTGCCGGATTAAATAACACGATGTCTGCATTTAACGGGAAATGATTCCGGATTGGGATTAGGAAGCCCCAAGATTAAGATTATAGTAATACTTAAAAGAATGACTACCCCATTTTGAGGTAGTCATCTCATTATCGTTGAAGAATAATTTTTATTACCTAAAAACTATAATAGGTTTATCCAAAATCGCTAGGTATAAATTCTTCTAATTTAGAAATATCAATTTTCTCACTTTGCCAAAAGTGTTCAATTTTCATCAGTTTATCTAAATCATTCAATAATATCATTCGGCCTAAAATATTTGAATAGTATTCAGCAATATCTATTCTTATTCTTTCAATCCCTAAATGGTATTTTTTTATATCTGAATGGAGTACTTCATCAAATTGAAATAAGAGTTTGCAACAATATATGATTTCGTCCTGCTTTAATGGAAAAGTTTTAAATATAATTGGCCTTAGCCTATTAAGTAAAGATTTTTTTTGTGGTGTAAAATTAAAATTCTTAAAATCTGTTTTGGGTAAATTAAAAATATTAATAAGATATTGTGCGACTTGAGAAGGTGCTATCATGTTTTTAAAATAATCCTGAAGCTCATCCCAAGTAGTCCATTTGTTTCTATCAAGTGAAAGATCAATTGATCTTAAGTATGCATATAAAAACAGTAGTTGTGAATAGTTTAATTGAATATTTTTCATAATAAAAAAATTAAAGACCTAGCCAATCCATCTTACAAACTTTGGAGCAGAATCTGATATTTTTAATGGGGGACCTCCGGTTACAATTCGTCCTGCATTTCCTTTCCTCCAATACCTTTAGATGCAGGTGTCCTACTTGACTTTTTGGAACAGAAAACTCAATATATGATCCTTTATTTGCTTGGCCTAATTCAACTTCAGTTGCTTTTAAAAATGGTTGAACTTCTACATCTACTCCTAATGGTTCACCTCTAGATGCATTTATTGTTCCACTTTTCTTAATTCCTTTAAGAGCTTTATATGATGTGTGGTGACGTACTTTGACCATTTCCTCACTAATAGTTTTACCTGTATACTCTCCCTTATAGATAACTTTGGGACCTTCCTTATATATTGGAACTGGTTGTTCATTAACGAAATTATAGCCAACAATTTCATCAGCGGTTCCTACTTCTATATCTCCAATTACAATAGGAGGTATTTTTCCAGGTGTTGTTCCTACTGTTGTAGTTTTCGGAGTAGTGTTTAAAGTCCATGCACTTCTACCAGTAGCAATAGGAGCACCCTTTAAGATTGTTCCTTGTGGAGCACCTATTCTAGCAGCTTTTGCATTTTGGGCAATTTGGCCTATTGTTCCGGCAATTGCACCTGCAGCACCTCCTATAGCTGCTCCTGACAAACCACCTATTAGGGTTCCTTCTATTACATCTTCCCCAAACATTACTGCAGTGGCAAAGCCGTTAATAGCTCCGGCAGCAGCACCCATCGCAATTACCCACCCAAGTTGCTCCCCAGTTCCATTTTACAGGATTCCATGAGCCATTAGCTTTTACACCTGTTAAGTAACCACCTATAACGGCGCCCACTGCTATAAAATCGGACGCTTTAAACCTACATTTTTGTAAAAACAGTTTCTAGTTGTCTTTATATTTTTTTATCTCTAAATATTAGTTTTTTGCAATAACAAGGCTATAGCTTCACAGTGACAAATCACGTCGTATCTTTTCTCTCTTTAATAAAAATAAATTTGACAAAAGAAATAATTCTGGTGTTTTTATTAAACTAATGAAATCCATTTATAATTAATACTTATCGCTTATGTGTTTGTTTCTTAATGCTTTATGTTTGTTGTTTTTCTAGTGTTAATTTTGATAAGGCAAACTTTTATCAATACAAATAATAGTGCAATATATAATTAATCTTTGATAGTGAAAAATACCTCTCTTTGAAATGAAATATATTTCTGTTTTTGTCTACTTAGTCACTAGTTCAGTTCATGACTATTTATTTTATGAAGATATAATAAAAAATAAAGGCCATCGAATTTCGATGGCCTTTACCGTAAAAATTATAATTGATAGTAAGTTTAAGTTGAAATAACTTATACTGTATTGATGAGAGTTCGGTTTCTTATAACCAACTTACTGCGCCTGTTTCAACATCATAGTTTGCTCCAACAATTTTGATTTTACCTTCAGCTTCAAGGTTTTTAAGTGTTGAACTTTGTTTACGGATGTCTTCAATTGCATTTTTCACATTCTGCTGGTTTAGTCTTTCTAAAAGTGAACTGTTTTTTGAAGAACGCTCCTCGTTCTCTTCAATGATGTCATTAATGATAGGATCAAAATGATTAATCAGGTGGTTCAGGTTGTCCATTCCCATTCCTTCAATCTGTGCTGCATCCAGACCGCCTTTCAAAGCTCCGCATTTAGTATGGCCTAATACTACAATAAGCTTAGAGCCTGCTACGTTACAGCCAAACTCCATTGACCCCAGAATATCCTGGTTAACAAAGTTACCCGCTATTCTGATGCTGAAAACATCTCCTAATCCCTGATCAAAAATAAGCTCCGCGGAAGTACGGCTGTCTATGCAGCTTAAAACCACTGCAAAAGGCCATTGTCCCTCACGAGTAGCATTTACCTGCTCCAGAAGATCTCTGTTTGCTTTAAGGTTATTGACAAACCTCTGGTTTCCTTCTTTTAGAAAATCTAATGCTTTTTCCGGAGTGATCGTTGATTGAGTTTCGTGTGTATGTGCTTTCATATGATAATTTTATTGTTTTTGAATTTTAAAGTTAAAAAAATAATTGCTGATAAATGAGATTACATCGCTCTTTTATGAGTAATCAGAATATGTGAATCCTGACTTCTTTCATAATCTCTGTATGAAGTTTTAAAGCCCGCAAGTTCAACATTGATGTCCTGCTCTTTCGCGCGGATATTGGCAAAATCCTGAATCATTTCCAGTACATCTGTCGCAATATAAGATGTATTTCTTGCATCAATAGTTACTGTAGAACCGGACTTAATATTTTTAAGCGTCTTTTTGATGGCTGCCTTATTTAAAAATGAAACTTCCTCGGCTAACTTGATTTTGATTCCGTCTGCATCGTCCAGCTTTTCTCTGCTTAAGTAATAAGCTCTTTTCATATTCCCCTGAAGAATATAAAAAACAGAGATGGCAAGACCTATTCCTACACCTTTTAATAAATCTGTTGCAACAATCGCTGCAACCGTTGCAACAAAAGGAATAAACTGGAATTTTCCTAAGTGCCAGAAATGTTTAAAAGTAGCCGGTTTTGCTAATTTGTATCCCACCAATATTAATACCGCTGCCAACGTAGCCAATGGAATTAAATTCAAGATGAAAGGAATGGAAAGTACACAGATCAATAAGAAGACTCCATGGATAATCGCTGATATTTTTGAAGTTGCTCCTGCATTTGCGTTAGCAGAACTCCTTACAACAACTGAAGTCATTGGAAGTCCGCCAATGAATGAACTGATAAGGTTTCCAATTCCCTGGGCTTTAAGCTCAAGATTGGTATCTGTAATTCTTTTCTGTCTGTCCAGTCTGTCTGATGCTTCAATACAGAGTAAGGTTTCAATAGAAGCTACAATGGCAATAGTTGCTCCCACGATCCATACTTTCATATTGGTGAATCCGTTAAAATCTGGAGTGACAATAAGATTTTTAAAATCATCCAGAGACTGTGGAACAGGTAGAGAAACCAAATGTTGGGTTTCGATGGCCAGAGAACTTCCTGACATCTTGAATATTTGATTCAAAACAATACTTACAATTACGGCCACCAAAGCTCCGGGCATCATTTTCATCCTTCTCAGTACATGTATTTTGTCCCATGCGATAAGAACTGCTACGGAAACCAAAGTAATAACGATAGCACCGGGATGGATAGCCCCAAATAATTCTGTAAAATATCCAAAGTTTAAACCATTATCAAAAATGGATTCATGACCTTCATAGTCTTTATCGAATCCCAGGGCGTGCGGAATCTGTTTTAAAATAATAATGATTCCTATGGCTGCAAGCATTCCTTCAATGACATTATTAGGAAAGTAGTTGGAAATACTTCCAGCTCTTACAAATCCTAAAGCCAGCTGAATAAGCCCTGCAATAATCCCTGCGCAAAGGAAGAGTTCAAATGCGCCAAGATCTGTTATCGCTGTTAAAACGATTGCCGTTAAACCTGCAGCAGGCCCTGAAACTGAGATATTTGAATTACTGATGAATCCTACGACTAAGCCTCCTACGATACCCGAGATGATTCCGGATAATGGCGGAGCGCCTGAAGCTAATGCAATTCCTAAACATAGTGGAAGTGCCACTAAGAATACAACGAGTCCAGAAGGGATATTCTCCTTAATTCCTCCTATTAATGATGTCTTTTTCATGATGTGAAGCTGTGAGATATAACCGGCTTATTTATCTTTAAATAAGTCAATTATGAAAGTTTGAAAAGTTTTTAATTTTTAAAGTACGTGTGTATCCGATATCAAAAATTGATATGGAATAGGCATCAAAAAAATCTAATTATGGAAATTAAGCTTCCGGAGGGGGAGAAAATATGGAAAGGAAAGGGGATAGATGAAAAGAGTCATCTACCAGTACAAAAGACATTCCCTGAACATCAGGCTCAGAAAACTTCAGATAGTCAAAGACATCCAAAGGTTTCGGAAGCGTCTTTTCGTAAACAATAAGTGATGATGAGTGAGAATGTGGTTCTTCTTCATTCACTATTATATTCGTTCTAAGAATATCCCAGCCCGCAACCGCAGCAATGCTTGGCAGCGCCGTAAAATTCAGAAAAAACGTTAATATAATAATACTCCAGAATTTCATCTTACATTCTTTTTAGAAAAACTACGTTGTTTTTCTGCTCATGACCCAGTCGGAACTTGTAAGATTATAGATCTTTTGGATATCTTTTAAGATTTTCTCAAAATCAATCTCCAGATCAATGATTTTACCTGTTCTAAGGTCAAATACCCAGCCGTGTACAATAGGATACTCTTCCAAAATGTATCTTTCCTGTACGCAGGCCATTTTAATCACGTTGATGCACTGCTCCTGAACATTAAGTTCTACAAGTCTGTCATAACGCTTGTTTTCATCCTGAATAGAATCAAGCTCAGCCTGATGCAGTCTGTAAACATCACGAATATTTCTCAGCCATGGATTCAATAATCCTAAATCCTGAGGAGTCATCGCTGCTTTTACGCCGCCACAGTTGTAATGCCCGCAAACAATAATGTGTTTTACTTTCAGATGTTCTACAGCGTATTGAATAACTGCTGTGGAGCTCATATCTAAAGTATTCACAACATTAGCAATGTTTCTGTGAACAAATACTTCTCCAGGCTTTGCCCCCATCAATTCTTCCGCTGTGGCTCTGCTGTCCGAACATCCGATATACAGATAATCCGGGTTTTGAGTTTTGGCCAGATTGTGAAAGAAATCCGGATCTTCTGATACTTTGGATTCTACCCATTTTTTGTTGTTTTCGAGAATAACTTTGTACGATTGTGACATAATTTTAAATTTAAAAAGTTTATAATTATTTGTTTCGTTTAAATTATTTCCAAAATCAATAGACTAAATCAATAATGATGCAAAAATATACTTTTTGCCGAAGATTTAATCAGTTTTAACAAAGTTTAATATTAAAATATGCTTAAAATCATATCTAATTTCCCGGTATCGTTTGCTTTATAATGAATAGGCATAATCTGGTAATCCAAACGTTTAAAAAACTAAGATAAAATTACGAAGTATAAATTACAATTTGAGATTTGTAAATTAAAATATTAAAAAATAGTATATTGTTTTGTATAGTTATGAATGAGGTTCACGATAAATATATATTTGCTTCTAAAATATGAATGAATTAATGTCTTGATTTTAAGTGTGTAACTACACGAATGAATGCTCTGTATGGAATCTTTTTTATCGCTATTTTATCAACAGAAAAATATTTTAATCCGGAGAATAGATCTTCACTTTATTCTTCCAGCTTCTCATAATCCATGCTCCTCATATTTAAATTCAAATATTTGTTTTCTTCATTTTTATAATGTTTAGGAGATTCTAAGCCCATATATTTCATGATCAGCGGATAAATATAAGTGGTCTGGATCAGTTTAGGATCATGCCCGGTAATTCTGTATACTGAAGGAACTTTGTCTCCAAACCATACAAAGAAAGGAACCTGTGTAGATTCTTTAGAATCTACATGCAGTAATTTGTCACCCTCTATTTTAAGACCATGATCCGAAGCATAGATGACAACAGAATTGGTGTTTTTAAGCGTCTTGAAAATATCATTCATTACATGGTCTGTATATTTTATAGAACTGTCATAGCAGTCAAGTCCTTCTGAGTTCCAGGTTTCGGGAAGTCGGCTGCATGGGTTAGGGTGGCTTCCCATAATGTGCAGAACAATGAACTTATTATCGTTTTTCTGAATGACTTTTTGCAATTCCGGAGTGATCACTTCATCATAGCCGTTGACCCATTTTTTGTTTTTGGACATGGAGGCTATTGCTGTAATTCCTCTTGCACTTGCCTGTGTACTGATCCAAAATGAATTGTAGCCTATCTGGTTGGCCAGATTGATGATATTATATGAAAGTTTATCATAACGATACCTGAATTCGTCCGGGTGGATACTGGAAAGCATTAATGGAACGCTTAGGTTGGTAATTCCTGCGGGAGACACTGCATGATCATAGATCATCATGTTTCCGGTTTCCTGGTCTGTGTAGGGAGTTGTTTTTTTAGAATAGCCATATAGCGACATATTCTGTTTTCTTTCAGATTCTCCAATGATCAGAATGACGTTTTCTATCCCTGGCTGTTCTTTTTTGACATTGAAAACAGGAACATTTTTTTTAATCATATTAATATCTTCCTGAATTTTCAATGCCGTATTGAAATCGGATAAATGATAATAGACACTTTTAATCATCTTCCCCCCGCCCTTATTGCTTATGTATCTGTGTTTAAGAAAAAAGAAAAAAGGTAGAATCAGCCATATTAACGCAATGACTCCAAACTTAAAATTAAAGGTGACAACATTTTTTTTCAGATAATTTACGGTATACAAAAGCATACCCACAAAAACGATAAATAAAATACCCGGCAGAATAAACATATAAGACATACTCATCGCCTCATTGACGTTAGATTCCAGTATGCTTATGGCCATTCCCACGTTGAAGCCGGAGTCATAAATAAAAAAACACGATGTTGATATCAAAACGTTAATACTTAAAAGTAGGCATAGTATAACGGCTATAATGGCTGTATATTTATTTTTAAAAAGAAGCGCATTGAAGACAAGGAAGGAACAGAACATGATTCCGTATTCGAAAATATTCCTGATGCTTTCCAGTTTTTCTGCACCGGATAAATTATCAAATATATAAGGGAAGGAAAGCAGAAATGCTGTGAGATAACTTATAATGGTAAGAATGGGAACTATTTTTTTGAGCATGGTTGTACGATGTTGTCTGTGGTCTTTAGATGATTTTTACTATAATCTGCATCAAAAGTTTTTCGGATAAGAATAAGTTGAATCAAACTTGCGGATTGATTGTAAAAAGTTAATATGAAATAAATAGTAATTTTTACGGCCGAAGTGGTATGTCAACTTACAAAAACTTCTGATAGATAACTGCTAAAGCCTCATTGCAGATGATTATTTTACCGGATTTTCGGTGATCATACACAATGATGCTAAAATATTGATAATACAGTCTAAAAAAAACAGAGGGGAAGGATAAGGCTTTTCATCAAAATTTACTTTTAAAATTAATAATAATATTGGGGTGTGTTTTTAATATTAAGTGGTTTGTTTTCAGAACAAGTAACATTGTAAAGCTTATGATTATTAAATTTTTAAAAGATTATATTCCTTAAAAATTTGCTATTTGCTTAATATTCTATAGCCAAACAATGCTTTTTTTGACAAATGTACATGAAATAACCTATAAAAGCAAGAATGATTTTTAGTATAACTATTTGGGCTTATTATACTTTACGGTTAATATAGTCTTGGGTTGCATTGTCCGTAGGGATTATTTTTGCAGGATTTCCTATGACCACAGAATGAGAAGGAACATCAAAGTTGACATAAGAATTGGGAACTATCAAAACATTATTACCTATGGTAACAGCACCTACGATCACGGCATTAGTGCCAATCCAGACTTCGTCACCTATAACAGGAGAACCTTCATTTTTACCACGATTCTGCTGTCCTATAGTGACTCCCTGGGCAATATTACAGTTTTTTCCAATGACGGTTTTAGGATTGATCACCAGGCTTCCCCAGTGTCCCAGATAAAAACCTTCTCCAATTTGAGTTTCAGGATAGATCTGGTATCCGTACTTGATCTGGTAATGCCTTAAAACAATCCTCCAGAAAATATTCAGTACAGATGTATTCTGATATTTCTGAGCCATTCTTAAAATATAAATAAAGTGGAGATTCGGATTGATGCACTTTTTCCAGATTTCAAAATTTGAAAGCCACTTTCCGCTTTCCCGGTAAAAGTCTTTTTGAATAATGGAGTAATCAGTCATGATAAGTGTTTTTAAACTTCGTCAATTATTTTCTGCAGATGCTCTACAGATTTTTCTAAAACAAACGGAAGCTCCGTTTCTGAAATCTGCTTTTTATATTCTTCAGTACTGTTTTTATCTGTAAGAAACTTTTTCATCCCTTCATATATCCCTTCTTCAGAGTTAGGGGTAATATTTCCCAGTTTTCCATCCTGCAGAAGATCTTTGATTCCGGAAATGTCCGTTGCAGAAATGGGCTTATTAAGGATGAGAGCTTCTGCGATGATCGTAGGGAATCCTTCATGCCTTGAAGACATAATATAAAAATCGGCCTTTTTCATATAAGGGTAAGGATTGCTGCTGAAACCAAGCATTTTTGCAGTGTCCTGAAGTCCCAATATGTTAAGCTGATCCTGAATCTTGTTAAAATCATACCCGTCTCCGATGATTAAAAGCTGATGTTTAAATCCTTCATCAATCAATTTTTTATGAACATTAAGCAGCCTGTCGTAACCTTTCTGAGGATACACGGTTCCTACTGTTACAAAAGTAGGAAGATCCTTGGTGAAAGGGTAATCGTGAATGACAGCATCTGCTTTCTGCAAAGTATCGTTCTTATCAATGGGGTTGTATATTTTGATGACCGATTGTTTTTCAGCTTCATTTTTTGCAAGCGTATGCATTCCTTCCTGAAGCTTGTTGGAAATCACTAAAATTCTGTCGAATTTGAAAAACTGTCTGATAACTTCTGGAGTATATTCTTTCAAATTAAAGATATCATTCTGTACCCAAATAATCTTTTTTGAATCTTTTTGAGGGCTGGAAAGAATCTCTCTGTACATTGCATGGATCGCAGCGATTTCTACATCGTATTTTTTGTTTTTTAAAACAAATTTATAGAGAAGGGAAGGGAACCAAAGAAACATCTTCTGATAAAGAACTCTGTAAGCCTTCACTGGGATATCCTGCGGTCTGTTGGTTGTAATCATTTCTCCTTTTAAAAGATAGTATACATTGACCCAAGAAGGAACGTCTTTAATGTATAGCCCTGAATAAAGATTGACCAGCAAGTCTACTTCATATTTATCTGAAGGAAGGTGTTTGAGAAAATTAACTAATACCTTTTCTGCACCACCATGACGTAAAGAGCCTATGCGGATGAGGAGTTTTTTCTTTTTCAATTTGTTTTTGTTTTTATCGATTATTGGGAACAGTATTCTGACTGTGACAGGAGTTGATTTATCATTTTACAAGCCTAAATTTATTTAATTTTTCTTGCTTTTTTGTACTTGTGAGGAAGATTTTCTTTGATATAGGCATCCAATTTTTTTCGGTCTTTCTCTAATTCGCGGGGATATTCTGGGGTGTTTTTTAGTACAATATCACCATAATCTTCAATAGTGCAAAGAAACTGAGCCGGATTTCCAATGAATACGGTATTGTCTGGCATTGACTGTGATAATACAGAATTGGCCCCTAAGATACAGTTGTTTCCAATCTGTACATCCTGCATGATGACACAGTTGAGCCCAATAGTACAGTTATTTCCTATTTTTATTCTTCCAAGAATTCTTGCATCCTCATATCCCGGAAGTTTTCTAAGCAGAGTGGTGGTTCCACCATGATTCACAAATCTTACTCCTCCGGCAATATTTACGTCATTACCGATTTCGATAAGATAAGGCTCCGTTCCAAAATAAATCTTATCAGGCATATTGAAATTTCTGCCTACTTTCATGCCTCTGTATTTTGCAGCTTCAAGGCTTGCCTTATTCAAAAAAGAATGATAGAGGGAGTCTATTTTTAATAGGGTTCTAAATATAAAAATCATCACTAGTGTACATTGTTTTTCTTTACTTTTGCAAAGAAAGACAAATTTATTAATATGATGAAAATTTCAAAAATAGAATATTATCTGCCTCAGGATGTATTAACTAATGAGGATCTTGAAAGAGCATTTCCCGAATGGAGCTCAGAGAGAATTAAGGAAAAGGTAGGTATTACCCAACGTCATATATCTTCTGACAGCGAAACCGTGCTGGATATGGCTATACAGTCTTCGGAAAAACTTTTTGAAAATTATGATAGAAACAAAGTAGATTTTATTTTATTTTGTACCCAAAGTCCGGAATATTTTTTACCTACAACGGCCTGCATTTTGCAGGACAAATTAGGACTTAGAAAAAATATCGGGGCAATAGATTTCAATCTTGGATGTTCGGGATTTGTGTATGGATTGGCTTTTGCCAAAGGATTGATCTCAGCAGGAATTGCAAAAAGTATTCTTCTGGTTACTTCAGAAACATATACCAAGCATATTCATCCTGATGATAAAGGAAACCGAAGTATATTCGGAGATGCTTCCGCTTCTGCAATTATCGAGAAGGCAGAAGGGATTAATGATTACCAGTTTTGCCTGGGAACAGATGGAAGTGGTGCTGAAAACCTTATCGTGAAGAAAGGAGCTTTTAAGAAGGATTTTGAAGTAAACCCTGATCATGAGTTTAGTCCCGAAAATATGTATATGAACGGTCCTGAAATTTTTAATTTCACCATTGAAAATATTCCGGGGTTGGTAAAAGAAACTCTTGAGGTGAACAATATGACGATGGATGATATTGACCATTTTGTATTTCATCAGGCCAATTCTTTTATGCTGAATTATTTAAGAAAGAAAACGAAAATTCCGGCAGAAAAGTTTTATATTGACATGGAGAAAACCGGAAATACAGTTTCTGCAACTATTCCTATTGCTCTTAAAAATATGAGGGATAAGGGAATGCTTAAAGAAGGTGATAAAATTTTAATGGCCGGATTTGGAGTAGGGTATTCCTGGGGGGCCACTATCATCGAAATATAAAAAATAAAATCTTAAATTATAAATATGAAAACATCCGTTTTTTTAGAAAAACTACAAGAAGAACTGGAAGAAGATGACAAGCTTACTCCTGAAACGAATTTAAAATCTTTAGAAAGCTATGATTCTATCAGCCTGCTTTCTGTAATTGCATTTGTAGATGAAAATTTCAGCGCAAAGATCGATACCAAACAGTTTAAAGATATCGATACTGTTTCAGATCTTATGAATGCGATAGGGAAAGAAAACTTTGAAGATTAATGGATGCTTTCTCATTAAAAAATAAAACAATTCTTATTACAGGGGCTTCTTCCGGAATCGGGAGAAGCTATTTTGTAGAATGCAGCAAAAGCGGAGCAGATTTGATCCTTGTAGGAAGGAATCAATAAGCCCGGCAATGGTAAATACTCCAATTTTGGAGAACATGTTTGAGGATATCGGTGATGAAGCTTCATCAGAAATCATAAAAAGCATCCGCTGGGAATAGGAGTACCTAAAGAGGTAGCGAATGCCTGTATTTTCTCTTGTCAGATGCATCAAGATACGTCACCGGAAACAATCTTGTGATTGACGATGGATATTCTACGCAATAGTTTATTTCTTATGAAGGGTTTCAATAATCTCTTCAACACTATCAAATATTTTTTTATTGTCAAACTGACTTTCAATATTTTTTAGATTTTCTCTGATGTGGAGAACAAGATCGGGATCCGTAAGAAAGGATTTCATTCCTTTGTACATGTCATCAACATCATAACTGATGAGGTATCCTGTTTCCCGGTCTTTAATCATAAGTCCCACGTCACCTACATTGGTAGCAACAATAGGTTTCTGAAGAATCAGAGCTTCAGCAATAACCAGAGGCCATGCTTCAGATTCAGAAGGCAGAACGAAATAGTCTGCTTTTTTTATATAAGGATAAGGATTCATTTGATTTCCAATCAAAATAAAAGTTTTCTCTACATTATTACGCGCAGCCTGATCAGAAAGAGGTTTCATTTCTTCACCTTCCCCAATGACAATGATACTATGATGGAATCCTTCATCTATAAGCCTTTTGTGAGCTTCAATCAGTTTATGATAGCCTTTTCTGGAATGTAGCCGGCCAATGGAAACGAAAACCGGTCCTTCCGGGAAGTTTTGCAGCTTCTCTTCTGATTTCCTTTTAATTTCCTCAATAGGAATAGGGTTGATGATCACACTTTCAGCAGGGTAGTCTAATTTCGGATAATATTGGTGCATCATATCCTTTATTTTATGAGAGCAGTACACCATATGATCAAATTGCGGGAAACTTTTTAAGATGCCCGGAACTAAAGGCTGAAATTTGGGCACATTGATCTCGGAATGAAACCATCCTATTTTTTTAGAATTTTTATGAGTAGAGTTCAGAATAACATCATAATCTCTATAATCCATACCGATCTCTATATCAAAACTGTCATTGATGATACGGTCTGCAATAGACGAATTATTACTAAGCCTCCTAAGTTTGATTCTTCTTGCAATAAGTTGAAGTTTTTGCAATAGAAAATTGCGTGAAAAATCTTCTTTTCCGTCAGTAAGATATACTTTTCTGACATGGCCGGGAATCTCATCACGTAATTTCCCCTGATTCAGAGTAAGACATACCGTTATTTCAAATTTATCAGTATCGAGATTGTTAAGAAGTCCCAACAATACTTTTTCTACACCTCCCATTTCCATAGAATGGTGTCTGAACAGAATTTTTATTTTTTTTTCTAACATTACCCGAAAATTGATTGTAGTGTGATTTTTATTTTTTTCTTAATGCGGAAAGGCAGCTGATGCTGGTACTGCAACAGCCCAAATATTTGCTCAGCTCCGGTATAATGATCAGGAATCTTTTTACCATTAATCATTGTAAGTCCTCTGCGCTTCATGGTACTGAAGATGACCTGGGCAAAATACTCATGAGATTTTTTTTTATTGTCATTCTGAGAAATTCCTCCCTGATGGGTTCTGTAAAAATAATTGGTGTCGTCAATGAACTGAACTTTTCCTTTTTCATACATCTTCAGATACAGATCCTGATCTTCTCCGATTTTTAAATCCGGATTCATTTTTTCCGTTTGTTCATACACTTCTTTTCTGAAAGAAACAAAATGGGCAATCTGAATAGGAAAATTGAAAAAATAAGGATCACCATTCGGAACCTGCATTGCAGATCTGAACGGAGCAATAGGTTGGAGATCCTGATCACAGGTCATGAACCTGGAGTAAGTAAGCACCGTATTTTTTTTAGCCCGAAAAATATCTATACACTGCTGGATGGCTGTAGGGGTGATGGCATCATCAGGGTCAAGAAACCCACAGATTTCACCTTCAGCAAGTTCTATCAGTTTACTTTTTGTAACACCTACACCGGAATTTTTTTCATTTTCAAAAAATTTAAATCTTTTATCTTTTGAAATCATCTCCTGCACTATTTTTTTTTCATGGTCTGATGACGCATCATCCAGAATAATGGCTTCCCAATCTTTATAGGTTTGCTTCTGTAGACTGTCAAAACAGTCTTTGAAGAAATGAGCATTATTATAGTGGGCAATAAGAATGGAAAACTTCATTAATGGTTCTTAAAAATTAATTCTTGATGATTGACTACTGTTGTATTGGGTGGAATATCTTTATGAATAGTGCAGCCTGCTCCTATGATACAGTTGTCCCCGATAGTGACTCCTTTCAGGACAGTGACATTGCTTCCGAGCCAGCAGTTTTTCCCGATTTTAATGGGTGCTGTAGTAAATTCAGACGGGAACAGTTGAAACTCCGGATGCGT
The DNA here is from genome assembly GCF_021869765.1 of Chryseobacterium sp. MEBOG06. Taxonomy (NCBI): domain Bacteria; kingdom Pseudomonadati; phylum Bacteroidota; class Flavobacteriia; order Flavobacteriales; family Weeksellaceae; genus Chryseobacterium; species Chryseobacterium sp. MEBOG06. The sequence goes on from NZ_CP084580.1 coordinate 278,628, forward strand.
ATGGTAAGCATGGTTGTGGTCATATAGCTTTACGCTTTCTCCGAATAAAGTATTGTCCCCAATAGAAATATTTTCGAGACAATTGATAGAGCAGAAATTGTTCATGAAAAAATTATTTCCGATTTCCAGACTGGCATTCTGCTGTACAAGAATATGAACATAGTTCCTGAAACTGGCAGAATCACCGATCGTAACTTTTTTTAAATTATCATGTAAAATAAAATGGTCACTGATTCCAAGCTTTATCCCTCTAAAGGAAACGTTAGGATGTTTTGTGAGTCGTGAAATCTGACTTTTCCGCTGAAGTTTTGCTAGTATTTCATAAAGCATAATAAGATTTATTTCAACATTTGTATTCTACAAATATAATTTGTTTTAGATAATTATAAGAATAAATCTTATTTTTGTGCCTTAAAATTAATACTTTATACAAAATAAAATGGTTTGCATACTGAAGCTAATTTATTTTGAGAAAGTAAAGCACTTTGTGTTTCTGTGAAGATAAGTCAGATTACATTTACCCGGTTTATTGCTGCAATGGCAATTGTTATTTCCCATTTCAATAAAGATCTGTTTTTATACAAAATAGATTATATTTCCAATCTTTTTCTAAGGGCGAATGTGGGCGTCAGCTACTTTTTTATTCTTTCGGGCTTTATTATGATTATAGCCTACCATAAAAAGGATAAAATAGACTATTTTGAATTTTATAAAAACAGATTTGCCAGGATCTATCCGCTGTATATAGTGGGGCTCCTGCTTTATTTTATAACAAGGTCTGATCTATTCGATTGGTATAAGCTTGTTTTATATAGTCTGGGCATTCAGACCTGGATACCTGGTGAAGCGATGATCCTTAATTTTCCGGGATGGTCTATTTCGGTAGAATTTTTATTCTATCTGCTTTTTCCTCTCTTATACAATCACTTCTACTCGAAGAAAAATAAAACTATTTGGGTCGTTACCATTGTTCTCTGGCTGATTACTCAGGTGTTTTCAAATCTTTATCCGATATCCGGAGTTTATGAAGGACCACATACAAAAAGCCACGAATTTCTCTATTATTTTCCAATATGGCACCTTAACGAGTTTTTGATAGGAAATCTCGCGGGGATGTTTTTTGTGAAAAACTTTAAGCAGAAAAATTATGACGTTCAGGTGATTCTTATCTTTTTACTCATCCTGCTGTCACTGATGTTTGTCCCGCTGTTTTACCATAACGGGCTGATGGCGCTTCTCTTTGTTCCTGCTATACTTCTGATATCTGGTAATAATGGTAAAATTACAAAACTGTTTTCTATGAAGCCACTAGAATATCTGGGAGAGATCAGTTATGCGGTATATATCACCCATATTCCCGTTCTTTATCTCCTCAGGGAGTTTTTAAAAGTGCAGGGATATCAGTTCAACAGCAATATTGTATTTGCAATATACGTGATCGTTATACTCATTACTTCGGCACTTTTTTATCAATGTATTGAAAAGCCGATGCGTAACCTTCTGAGGAAAATAAGCTTTACAAAGCAGTAAATATTCATTTGTTTTCTATAAACTAAATGTTTAGTTTATTTAAGTATTTGTTTGTTTTTCAGAAGTATTGTACATTAAAAAAGGTCTTTTCTGAAATTAATATTGTAAAGTCCTGATCGTATGCTTCGGTAATCTGTTAAAAGATACCTGCTGATCATTCCCCATTTTTTAAGGAGGGGAGCGTTGGCAATGCGGAAGCTTCTGTAAACTCTTTTGATGTGGAGCTTAATTTCTTCAGGAACTGTACTTTCATTTTGTGCCCAATTGTTCACTTCTTTCCATAGGATAACTCTTGTTGCCGCAGGTTTCACCTCTCTGGAATCAACTTTAGTAATCCTGTTATTTTCATGGACTCCTCTTACGGCTACAGCCTGATCGAGAATTCCGGGATATAAATTCAGATAGTAAGAGAGTCTGAATAAAAATTCTGTATCCTGATGAAGTTTTAAATGGGTTTTAAAGAAATATTCCATGTTTTTCAAAGAACTTTTCCTGATGGTCAGAGAGTCTATGCTGAATAGTCCGAAAGTTCCGATCATATTAAGCTGACCCGGAAATACATCTTTTGGATGGTATTTTTTGTAAACAGTCGTTAATCGGTCTCCAAATACTTTGTAATACTGTTCTTTTGCCTTATCTGAATAGTAATGAACCCCAATTGCTCCATATACGCCATCTACCTCATCATTTTTGAAGAGTTCTTTTTCTGCATCAAAGCGGTTAGGAAGATAATAATCATCTGCATCCAAAAATGCGATGAAATCTCCCCCTGCTTTTTTCATACCAAGGTTTCTGCTGGCTCCGGCTCCGTGGTTGCCTTTATCAGGATGCTGATACAGCTTTACTCTGTCATACTTTTCGGTAAGTTCCCTGCACACCTGCAGCGCATTGTCGGGAGATTTATCTTCTACCATGACCACTTCATATACATCTTCGAATTGAAGAGCAGATTCTACAGCCTGAGAGATATATTTTTCAGCGTTATAAACGGGAATAATGACGGAAATTTTCATTTTTTTCAGAGTTATGCTTTTAATTTTATTTTTAAGTAACGGGTTATTTTTTTCTCTACGAAATAATACAACAATGCAGCCACTATAATCACCAGAATAATTTTAAGAAGGAAAAAAGGGATATTAAGATAACCTTCGATTTTCATTTTTTTTAAAATAATTCCCACAAAAGGATGTGAGAGATATAACGAGTAGGAAATATCCCCGAGGAAAATTAAAAATTTATTTCCCTTAAAATGAAATACATAATCAAAACTTAGGAAAGAAAAGACAAATAAAGAGATAATGGCCAGTTTTATCATGTCATTATCAATAGGGATAATGCTAAGTAAAACCAGTATAAAAGAACCTATTCCTGCCACAGACAGTAATGCTGCCAAATTTTTTGAAACAGTGACTTTATTGAGCAAGAGTGCGAAGAGGATCCCCACTACAAAATAAAGATTCAGAGAATGGGTGGCCATTTTGAGGTAGGGACTTTCAAACCTGAAAAAATACCCAATAACAGAGGTTAGGATGAAAAAAGCCACAATAAAATAATATCTCTTTTCTTTAAAGAATAACGAAAGTCCAAATATGAGATAAAAGAACATCTCAAAATTTAACGACCAGCCCAAAAAAAGTACAGGAAAATCTTTTTTTGTAGGAATAAACAACAGCGAATGGATGAGCTCATAAAGTCCCTGCCCATGAAAATATAGCAGGAAGCTTCCTCCGGGTATCATGGCTGCCAATGTCAGCAGATAATACAGAGGAACAATCCTTATGATCCTTCTTTTATAAAAAAGAGTTATCTGCTGAAAAGGTTTGGAGCTGAAATTTATTTTTTGAGTAGTGAAAGCCATTATAAACCCGCTGATAATAAAGAACACAGGAACTCCTATACTTCCTTTACTGAACAATATTTCTCCCATGTTCAGATCCGGGAAATTGATGGTATCACGAAAGTGGAAACAGCATACTAATAATGCTGAGATCCCCCTTAATATCTGCAGGTTGTTGAGTTTCATAATTGATAATGAACTTATTTTTTTAAAATCTTTTTAACAATAAGCCCCATCACAAAAGGAACACGCGCAATATTATGCTGCAATGTCTTAAAACGGTCTATGGTAAACCTCGTATCTTCAGTCATTCCATATTCTGAGAAATCAACTTCTGGTACTGCTTTATGTTTAAAGGTTACATTCATCAGGTTGTATTGATGGATAATCTGTATGTACATTTCCTTACTGTCTTCCACAGAGAAATTTTCATAATGACGGTAACTGTTATGGGCCCTTTCTTTCAACATGGTTTTAAAATTGTCCACACTTTCCGCTAAGCTTACAAACGGATTTACGACTGCATTATATACATTTACCACTGCTTTACGGCCCGGCAGCATAGTAAGCTGATAACCTCTTCTTAAATCAATCACCAGATCATGAATCGGTTTGAAGTGCTCCTGTACCGTTTTTATATAGTCCTGATGAAGCATATCATCGTTATCCAGTTCACTGGTAATAACAAATTTTGTATCCGGAGTAAAGAATTGTGGAATGACCTCTACGGCTTTAGTTTTCATCACATCAAAATCCTCTACAAATACCGCTTTGAAAATAGGATATTCTGTTTCTATTTCTTTTATGATTTTTCTGAATTTATCAGAAGTATTTGTATCGAAAAATGTTAACCAGACATAATTTTGGTTGGTCTGATTTTTATAAGAAGGAAGTACATAGGTTCTGAATAATTTGAAACGGTCATCCAGCCATTCTTCTGTAAGGGGTTTAAAGCCTGATCGGGTCTCGTTCCAGCCTTTTGTGGGAACATTGAATCTTGTCATGATAACGTGTACAAACTGACTCATCTGAATAAATTTATTAAAAAGTTATATATTTTGTATGGTTTACTGCTGTATATTTTCTCCAGTTTTTTCTCATAGAAAGTTTTTCTGTTTAACAGAGAAATATAACTGGGAAAAAACTCATGAAACAGTGCTTTGTGTTTTTCATATACCGTATTATAGGTGATTTCTTTTTTATCGTTATTCTTTATAACATCATTATTTCTGGAGCTGACAGCATGAGATCTATAGTTGAATACAGGATAATCAATCTTGGTAATAGGAAGGTCAGGATGAGACGAAATAAGCTGGATCCAGAATTCCCAATCTTCGAATCCATAGATAAGATTTTCATCATAAATGATCCCTTCGTCAAAATATTTTTTGGGGAACATTGAGGTACAAAATAGTTTATTTTGAAGCAGTAGTTCTTTAAGACTGAATTTTTCCTGTAAACTGGATGTTGTATTAGTGTGACCAAAGAAAATTGTATCCGAAAATACGATCAATGTTTCTTTATTTTTTTCAAATACTTCCAGCATTTTTTCCAAAGCCAGGGGGTTAAAGGTATCATCTGCATCCAAAGGCAAAATATAATCTCCTGTAGCGGATTTTATACCTTTGTTTCTGGCGCTGGATACTCCTTTGTTCTCCTGACGAATATAGTGTATTTTATCACTTATCAATTTTGAAGCTATACTTGCAGTATCATCAGTAGAACCATCATCCACGATAATACATTCCCAATTGGTATAGGTTTGCTCTTTAATGGATTGTATACATTCTTCCAGGTATTTTGCATGATTAAAACTGGGAACAATGATGGAAACTTTATTTGTCATTAAGTATGTTTTTACTTTATAAATAGGCTGAAAATAATTTTTTTAAATAGTCTTCAGAAGAAATTCCTCTAAAAAAAGATTCCGTAAGAGGATTGAATTCAATATTATAGTACGAACCTTCATCAATATTCTCATACATCGCTTTTTTTTCTAAATAGCCTTCAAGCTGAAGCAGAATTTCAGACAATGAATACTGATAAGGGTAAGTGAGATTGATGATTTCATTATTGAATTCATCAATATAACGTTCCGCAAATAAAGCGATATCATCTGTACCAATAAGGATTCTTCTGGCATTGGTGTGAATGGTAAACTTATTTCCGGACAGGATTGAATTTTTCAGGAAGTTAATTAAAGTGTTTGGATTTCCTCCATGGCCTACTGCATTTCCAACCCTGAAAATGATAAAATTCTTACAGTGCTCTGCAATCCATTTTTCAGCGTTAAGTTTATGAATAACATACGGACTGTTTTTCTTAGTGGGGTCATAAATGCTGCAGGTGGAAAAATAGATCAGTTTTTTATCTGAAAATTCTTTAACAGTAGATTGTAAAAGAGAGATTTCCCTTTCAAATTCAGCCGGATTTTTTTCCAGAGAGTTTGATACCCCGGATGCGAAAAAAATTACATCTCCTCTGTCATAAGGTCTTACAGCATTTGCCAGAATTCCATTACCAATAATCATATACTTTTTTGTCTAATTAAGGGGTATTATAAATACTTAAAGATTTTAAATAATCCCAGTTGATCACCCAATTTTGCCCATTTTGATTTTTTAACCTGATCCAGTTTATGGAGTACCTTTTCATACTTTCCTTTGGAAACATACCTTTCAAGAAAAAGATCTTCAATATTGATATTCCTTCTTTCTGCCATTTTGATCATGGCTACCCAGTGCCAGAAGACTGCCTTATCTTCATTTGTGGTGGTGGAAATTCCATTCTTATGAATTCTGTATAAGTATAAATCTTCATCTATATATTTTACAGGTGCTGTTTCGCACATTTTCATATACCAGTCTTTGTCTTCAGCAATCTTTAAAAAGGGATCAATACCTGATGTTTTTTCGTAAACATTCTTCTTTAAAGTAGCAAAGCTTGAAATTTCTCCTCTGAAATTATAGTAGGATTGATCTAATTCTGTTATTTGCTTTGCTTTATGTACGGATTTAGGCTGAAGGTGTTCATCACAAAATACCAGATTAGAATACACAAGACCTGCTTCTGGATGTTCTGCATGGGTTTTTAAAACAATTTCCAAGGCATAGGGAACTAAAGCATCATCAGGATCCAGGAATCCGCATATAGGAGATCCGGCAAGGCTGATCAGTCTTTTTTTTGTATATCCTATTCCTTTATTTTCTTCATTTTGATAGATTCTAAACCTTGGGTCATCTCCAATGATATTTTTTATAATCTCCAAAGAATGATCGGTTGATCCATCATCCAGAATAATTGTTTCCCAGTCTGTTTCAGTCTGGGCTACTAAGCTTTGAAAACATTCTTCAAAAAAGTGCCCGTTGTTATAATTGGCGATCAGTACACTGAATTTACTCATTCTTATTTGTATTTATTCAATATTTTTTTTAATGCTTTCAAATATCCGAAACCATACTTTCTGTCTGGTTCCAGAATGTTGCCTTCTGCCCACTCGTTCCAGGATTTAACAATCAGGAACTGTTCCGGATATTCATTTTTGCCTTCAAGATATTTGACCGCTTTTTCTACTTGCTGCTCAAATAATTCCGGAGAGTTGTTGGTCAATATGATTCCATTATAACCGCTTCGGGGAGTGTTATCCCAGTTAGGTAAAATGCAGGGGTAAGTGGGTACATTGCTTTCTTCAAATTCTAAGTCGCTGACTACTGCATTTGCATCCTGCATTCTTACTTTAGGCTGCTCTTTTTTCTTAAGTCCTACCAAGCCCTTTATTCTGTTTTTGTAATATTGGGAATGGGAGATATATTCTTTTTTTTGGATGTGCGGGTTCCACGCTTTATGAAATGCATTAGAAATTTTACCATCATATCCTATAGCTTGAAAGTCGATGTCATCACGAAGTTTATTGGACGCCATAATATACAAGCCGTCAAATCCGTTTTTCTTCGCCAGTTCTCTGAATTTTGAGATATAGTAAGGATCTCCTTCATTTAAATGATTAGCATCATAGATGATAAAAACAGGTTTGTTATCTACTTTTATATATCTTTCATCTTTGAAGAAAGGTAAAAGATATTCAAAATGGGCAATCAGATCCTGCTCATCAGGATATTCCTGCTTGACCAGTATTTTTTCAGAAAGGCCGTGCCATATTCCGGACCAGGTTTCATTAGCCCAGCAAAAACAAAACGGGAAGTCTGGTTTTCCGGATTTCAAAACATCATTGGCTACCCTTTCTAATAGCTGTTTACCATTTCCGAACCAGTAGTGATAATAGATAAAACCATGCACACCATATTCTTTAGCCATTTGAGCCTGTTGTTCTCTTACTTCCGGAACACGCAGATCATAATATCCAAGGTCTGCAGGATATATAGGCTGCTCATGTCCTTCAAATAAAGGTTTGGCTTTTCCTACATTAGTCCATTCAGTGAATCCTTTACCCCACCATTCATCATTTTCGGGAACAGGGTGGTATTGTGGAAGATAAAAGGCAATGGGCTTTATTTTTTTCATAATCTGTTTTATAATGTTTTTATTAATCTGGCAGGAATCCCCGCAATAACAGAGTTTTCAGGAAAGCTTTTGTTGACGACCGCATTGGCCCCTATGATAGAATTTTTACCAATGGTCACTCCTGGAAGTATACATACACCTTCACCAATCCAGACATTGTCTTCAATAATTACCGGACCTTTGGAGTATAATGGCCTCATATCCGGAACTTTTTCCAAATCTTCAGCAGTGATAGTGCCGTGGGAATGATCAGATATATATATTCTGCTCGCCATAAGAACATTGTTGCCAATGACAATCTTATTGATGGCTCCAATGTGAACATCAGAGTTGCAGATAACATTATCACCAATTATTATTTCAGGAGTGAATATTTCTCCCTGAAAACGATCCCAGGCCTCAAGTCTTAGGTGGTATAAAGAGCTGAAATTTTTACCTATCGAGATATATTTAGGGTTTTTTATCCAATGATCTTCAGGGATTGCTGAATTGGCCCCGAATTTCTTAAAACTTTTTTTAGCCCATTCATTCAGCTTGTTTTGCTGGTGAATTTTATAAGCGTTAGAATTCAGTACATCGAACAAAAAATTTACAATATGTTTTTTAAAAAAATTCATATTTTTATTATTGAGAAGTGGTACAGTGCTTATGTTATTGAGTAAAAAAACTATTAATCAGAGTGATAACCTTATTCTGTTCAGTTTCAGATAATTCATAATAAAATGGCAGCCTAAGCAGACAATCTGTGAAATGATCAGAGTTAGGAATATCTATTTCAGGGTTATTGGCTAAGAAAAAGTCACTTTTATTTAAACTTAAATAATGGAAAACAGGGTGAATATCCTGAGCTTTTAAATACTGAATGAGATTGGTTCTTTCATCATAACTTCTGCAAACAATATAATACATATGAGCATTATTGGTAGCATAGGACGGGATATTGGGTAAAGTAATATACCCCTTTTCCTGTAATGAAGAAAGTCCATTCTGATAATTATGCCATATTTCTAATCTTTTTTTCTGAATGATATCGATGTTCTCCAGCTGAGCGTATAAAAAGGCTGATATGATTTCTGATGGCAAAAACGATGAGCCAAGATCTACCCAGCCATATTTATTCACTTCACCTCTGAAGAATGCACTTCTGTTAGTTCCTTTTTCACGGATCACTTCAGCCCGGTCAAAATACTGAGGATCATTAATGGCCAGCATTCCGCCTTCTCCGGCAATGATATTTTTGGTTTCATGGAAAGAGAAAGCTGCAAAATGGCCTATAGAACCTAATGCTTTTCTTGTGCCGTCTGAGAAGGTATAATAACTGTCAATAGCCTGTGCTGCATCTTCTACAACAAACAGATTATGTTTGTGGGCCAGCTGCATGATTTTTTCCATATCACAAGCTACTCCGGCATAATGTACGGGAATAATAACTTTTGTTTTTTCTGTGATATGTTTTTCTATTTCTACAGGATCTATATTAGGGTTATTATGATATGAGTCTACGAATACTATTTTGGCACCACGAAGTGCGAAAGCATTGGCTGAAGAGACAAAGGTATAACTAGGAACAATTACTTCGTCACCAGGTTCTACATTACACAGAAGAGCTGCCATTTCAAGAGCATCCGTACAAGATGTGGTCATCAGCACTTTTGGAAAATCATATTTTTGCTCAAAGAAATTCTGACATCTCTTCGTAAACATGCCGTCTCCTGATATTTTACCGCTTTTTACCGCTTCTTCTATATAGGTAAGTTCGTTACCTATAATAAATGGTTTGTTGAATGGAATCATATTTATTTATTTTATAAATCTTGCAGGATTACCAACATACAATCCTGATGTATCTAAATTTTTTATCACTACAGTCCCTCCTCCTAACTGTACCCTCTCCGAGATGTTTATATTGTCAATGACAGTACTGTTTATTCCAAGAACACATTGTTCGGAAATATTTACAAATCCCGCCAGACTTACAGAAGGAGATAGAAAACAATAATCTCCTATAGTTGAGTCATGGGCCACAGAACATGAAATATTAACAAGAACGTTATCACCTATTATGACATCCTGATCGATCATGCAGTTAGGATAGATAATGGTTCCCTGTCCTATTTTTGCTGAAGGATCAACAATGCTTGTTGAATGAATAAATTGATAAAAAGGAATCTTATTTTTAAAATCTTCAAACACCTGCTTCTTAAATGCTAAGTGTTTGTATCCAATACCAATCACCAGTTCATCAAAAATATCCTGCTGAAAAGAATCATAAACGTTGCTCCTATTACCTAATACCGGAAGGTATTTTACAAGACTTCCTTTTTCTTGAAAGTCATCAAAGAAACCCACCACTTTGTCTGCTGTGTCAGTATGAATGTGATGCAGAATCTGCTGTCCCAGATGACCGGATCCGATTATCGCAATACGTTTCATTTAAAATCAATTTTATGGTCAGACTGATAGATCAAATATCCTGAACGATCGTTGCTGGAATGTGCTTCCTGCAATGAAGGATTGGTAATTTCTTTTTTTACTATATCTTGGTTTTCTATATCATCAGAAAAGAGAGGAAGTAAGTATTCAGTATTCTTTGACAAAAAATAGACTCCTGAATATTTTTCTGACTTTATAGGTGTGGGAAAAGTGAACTGGTTTAAGGCGATATCTGTTACAGCCTGTAAATAATCAAAGCCTGTAGATAGTTCTACAAGATCTGATCCAATAAAATCACCTCCCATTCTGCTTCCAATTTCAATGGGATATACTTTTCCTTTATCGGTTATAATTAACTCTACATGAGAAGCTCCATTTTCAACTTTTGTTACCGCCAGTATTTTATAGGTGATCTCATGTATTTTATTTTTAATATCTTCAGATAATGTTGATGGCTGATGGTGGGCAAGCTCTACAAAATAGGGTGCTTTGGTTATTTCTTTATCAGTAATTGTTATGATTTTATGCTCGCCTTTCCAGCTAATTGTTTCGACACTTACTTCTTTGCCCGTTATAAATTCTTCCACCACGCAAGTCTTGCTAAATGAGTATCCGACGGCATTTTCAATAGCTTCCTTGGTGCCCTCGGGAGAATCTATTTTTATGACTCCCAGACTTCCTGACCTGTCAGCAGGTTTTATAATTAAGGGATAACTAAATAAATCAAAATCCTTTTCATTGAATGTTGAGACACTGGTAGATCTGGGAGAGTCAATGCCATGTTCTTCAAAACATTTTCTCATTAATGATTTATTGGTAGTGAGTAAAGAACATTCTATGCTGTTGCCTACCAGTTTTAAATTATCAGCAACATACGCTATTACAGGAATGCAGATATCCGTTGCTATTGTCAATATACCATCAATGTTAATCTCTTTGCATTTTCTAAGAATAGCTTCTTTTTCTAAAACTGAAATATCATAAAAATAATCAGCATATTCTTTACATACTGCTTTTCCATCATCCCAGGCAAAGCAATGTACTTCCAAACCGTTTTCTTTCGCCTTCTGAACTAAAGGTAATTGTAAATAACTAGCTCCTAATATTGCAATTTTTTTCATGATTAATAAATTGGAAAGATAATAATTTGTTCTATTAATATTACAGTGTTTCAACTTCAGGAACATCTATAGAGAATTCCTTGTTGTTCCATATTGCTTCGCCTATATCTGCCCATGGCTTATCCATCTGCTCTGAAAGAAATCCTTTTTTCCAATGATAGGGTGGGGTATCTATTTTCTTAAGTTTGATAATAAACTTCGCATCATTTAAGTCTATATTATTTCTGTATGCCCAGAAAGCGGTGAAATCACGTATTCCTTTCTTCAGATTATCCTGGTTGATTTCATTGTTGTTAACCCGGAATGACCATTTGACCCATGTAGGTCCATAATAAAGATATTTTCCCGGTGTCCCATCTTTATTAATAATTGGTAACCAGATTTCATTACCGCTTTTGTCTACACAGGTAACAGCAATAATATGATTGTATTCACTAAAGTGGTAGTCCATAAATACCCCATGATGGGTAATTCCCAAAAAAGTCTTGGTTATAGGTTCTACAGTATTTGAGATATTATTTATTACATGACCCAATGAAGTTTTTTCAAAACCTCCTTTTTTTCCAATAGAATTGTAGGAGACGATAATCTGTAATAATATGATAAAATAAAGTCCGAATTTAATTCCTGATACTTTTAGGTCTTTTAGAGTGTAATTTTGAAGAATTTTAAAATGGTCTTCATCCTGAGGAATTACAGGAGGAATATATCCACAGTTTTCCTCTGTACATCGTTCCGTATTTCTGTTTTTAGCGATGAACTTATATACGTGCTTTCCTAGGTGATAAATTCCGGGTATTCTCAAAAACCAGCTTATGGGTTTTAAATAGTTTATAGAATCAAAAACCTGGATGTAAGTATCTAAACCTTTGTATATTTTACCATTTCTGATAGAATGGATGTCATCCAGAAGATCATCAGTGGGAATGTTTTTTAGTAATAGTTCCTGTTCTGCATAATATTGTACTGTTTTAAAATCTATCCTTCCGGCAATGTCAAAATGTTGAATAATGATTTTTGTACGATTACACAGGGGACATTCTCCGTCATAATAAAAAAACAACTGGGAATTTTTTTTGTTTAAGGCAAATAATTTTTCCCAAAATGAAACGGGAACCATTAATAAATATATTGTACACATTCCAAATCCAAACCATGGGATTGGATAGCATATTACGATTCCCAAATGCAGTCCCAGGCCAATGATAAGTAGAGGAATACGCCATTTTTTTCGAAAAAAAGTAAAAAGAAATACAGATTCAAAAAGTAAGGTAAGATATCCTAATAATAACATCAGATACTCCTGATCCAAAATAGTTGGAATCGAAATAAAATTGGTGAAAGGAAAGCTTGTAGGATACCATACGCCTAAGCCTTTAGTCCAGTAAGAAGAGGAGAATTTGTAAAATATTGAATCAAAATATACAAATGCGACGCCTATAAAAACTGGAATAAGATAACATAATACGCTTACCTTTTTGGTAGGTTCATAATTAAAGCGGGTATTGGAATATTTGAGCTTTTGAATCAGACGGTCTAATGATAAATTTTGGGATAAAGGTAGAAACAGCATCAGGAAATTTATTCCGAGATAGGCGTAAAACATATGATACTCATAGGTGTTAATACTCCCAATAAGAATAATGGTCATCAAATAGTTGATGATGGTTGCTAATCTTGTAAACAGCCCGAATATAATGAAAACAAGGGCTGTCATCCAGATCTTGATTGGGATTCCAAAATTTATTTCAGCAGGATCCAGGAATGGTATTTTATCAAAAATCAGATGCCTGAAATAATTGAACTGCATCACTCCACAAAGTAATATCAATGAATAAGCTATTCTGAATACAGCAAGTCCTAGTCCTGAAATTTTTTTATTATAAAGATTTTTAATCATTTGTTATTCTAAAATTTTTGAGAAAATTCTTTCAGCATATTCATAAGATGAAAATTCCTGAACCTGTCTGACTGCGTTTTTCGAGAAAACAGTATAGGAATCTTTACTGAGTTCAAAGATTTTTCTTATTCCTTCAGCTAATTTTCTGCTGTCTTTTACCGGAGCTTTATATCCGTTATAATCGTCAATTACCATATTGGTAACAACTCCCGTATCAAATCCCACAACAGGTGTTCCACAGGCTAATGCTTCCGAAACCATCATGGGCCCGGAATCTTCGATAGATGAATTTATGAAAATATCAGCTGCTTGGTATAATAAAGCCAGCAGTCTATAATCTTTTATATAATCTATTTTTTGTTTTTTAAAGGTTACCTGGTCAAACTCTTCATTTACAGTATTGGAAACCACCAGAAGGACTATTTTTTCTTTTAATTCTATAGGTAATTCTTTATCTAATATTTTCAGAGCATCAAGTAAATAAGAAAAACCTTTTCTGGGATCTTCCATATTTTGGGCTCCTGTTAAAATATAAAAATAATCATCCGATAAAGAGAAAATTCTTTTAGCAATTGACTTATTTTTATCATTAAGGAGCTTGGTATCGATGAGGCTGTTGATATTGTGAATTGTTTTCTGATCTTTATAGATCTTTGAATTCTGAGCCTGTGTGAATGTTAATCCTGAACCTGCAATAATCTGAAAATTAGCTTTTTGAGCATTTTCATATTTTCTGTCAAAATTATTTTTTGCGATTACTTTTTCGTCAGCTTCTATAATAGCAGGACATTTTTCATCACAACCTCTGATATAACCTTCACACCCCCAGGAGAAATGACATCCTCCGGTAAAGTGATTCATATCTACTGTAATGTTGAAAATTTTTGCCTGGGTGGCATTATAAATATTCAACAAGTCTGTACTGTTGAGGAAGTCAATGGTCATTCCTGTAAAAATAAAATCCGGTGTAAAACCAACTGTTTTTATAAGACTTTCAACATTAATATTTTCTGACAATTCATCTTTACTTAAAAAAGAGTATTTGCTGTCAGTACTAAAATTTTTTTTTGCCTGTGAGGAAGAAGCTGTTGTAAGCTTAGCTTTGACTTTATTCGTTATAGTTCTTAGTAACCCTGGATTCGCAGGAACAGAAGATTGATGACTGTAAGCTTTAATGAATTCTTCATTTTTCGTTTTATACTTTACGCACATGACAACCTCATGCCCCATATTTTTTAAAATATGAGCAACTTTATACATTGCTTCATATGCTCCGTTTAGGTCACCTGTAGATAAAATTAATATTTTTTTACTCATTTGTTTTTACATCCATATTACAGGAGGGGTAATGATTCCGTTGTCTGTATCTCCGGCAAGAAAGTTCTCATGCCCCGTTTCTATGATATTAAGTTGTACACCTCCTTTTATTATATCATACAATTCTACCGAGGGAGTATCTATAGCAACTGAAAGTACATAAGTGTTGGGAATCAGCTTTTCACCTTCTATCTTTATAGTAAAACTATTTTCGTTTTTTCCATCAAATACCTTTCTGGCGATAAAGATTACGTTTTCAAATTTGTCCAAAACAGCGATATTTACTCTGATACCAGAAGTAACCCTTCTATTGATGAAGCTTATATCAACATTAATATCTTCATTGTGTCCAAATTCTGTGGTTTCAACAGATTTGTTATTATAGATTCTGACTTTTTGGATTTGGGCTTTTTTGTTTATATCCTCAATATAGCTGAACTCAACATTAGGAGAAAGTTCATTGATGATATAGTTTTCCAATACACTGTTAATGTCTCCGTGATGGTCAACCTGTCCGTTTTTTAAAAGAATACCGGATGTACAGAGTTGCTTAACGGCGGCCATATTATGACTCACAAAAAGGATGGTTCTTCCCTCACCTTTTGTTACATCATTCATTTTCCCCAGACATTTCTTTTGAAATTCAGCATCTCCTACCGCTAAAACCTCATCTACAATAAGAATTTCAGATTCCAGGTGAGCCGCTACCGCAAAAGCTAAGCGGACATACATCCCTGAAGAATATCTTTTAACTGGAGTGTCAATGTACCTTTCAACTCCGGAAAAAGCTACGATTTCATCAAATTTACGTTTGATTTCTTTACGGGTCATTCCTAATATGGCACCATTTAAGAATACATTTTCCCGTCCTGTCATCTCAGGGTGAAACCCGGTACCTACTTCTAATAATGAAGCGATTCTACCATTGGTATATATTTTTCCTGTAGTAGGTTTTGTTACCTTACTCAACAACTTAAGCAGAGTAGATTTTCCGGCACCATTTCTTCCAATAATTCCTACAGCATCACCTTTTTCGATTTCAAAATTAATATCACGGAGAGACCAAACGTATTCAGAATCCCCTTTGGTCGCTCTGTCGTTTGCTTCCCCAATTTTCAAATAAGGATCTTCTTTTCCTCTTACTTTATACCAGAATCTGTTGAGGTCATGAGAAAGAGTACCTGTTCCGACCTGTCCCAGGCGGTATTGTTTAGATATATTTTCTGCTTTTAAAGCCAGCATATTTTTTCAATTTATATTTTTAAATAAGGAGTAATTATACAGTATCCATAAAGGTTTTTTCAACCTTATTGAAAATGACAATTCCTGCAGCCATAATGATAAGAATAATGAAAGTGCTTATACCCAGCATAAGCGGGGAGAAGTCACCAACGCCCAACCATGCATATTTAAAACATTCAAAAATTCCGGTTAAAGGATTATATAAAGCGACCTCTTTAAAAATTCCTCTAAGAGCAGAAGTAGGATAGATAACAGGAGTGGCATACATATATAAACTTACACCAAATCCCAGAAGCATACTGAGATCTTTGTATTTCGTTGTGAGAGCGGAAAATATCATTCCCAGTCCTAATGAGAAAAGCGCCATCAGTAAAATAAGAAAGGGAGTTGCAAGAATCCACCAGTTAACATGAATCTGCCCCTGACTTAAATAATATCCCCATACGATAATGAATAAAAGAAACTGCACACCAAGCCGCATAAGATTGGAAATAACAATCGATAGGGGAGTGACAAGTCTTGGGAAGTATACCTTGCCGAATATTCCTGCGTTTCCTGAAAAAGTAGAGGAAGTTGCCAGTAATGAGGAGGAAAAATAATTCCAAAGAGTAACACCTGCCAGATAAAAGAGTAGAGGGGGAGCGCCGTCAGTGGGTAACTTGGCAATTCTGCCAAAAATTACCAGATATACAATAGTTGTTAAAATAGGATTGATAAAAAACCATACCGGGCCCAGGATAGTTTGTTTAAAGCTGGAAACAAAATCTCTTTTGACAAACATATAGACAAGATCTTTGTATTTCCAGACCTCCTTTAGCTTCAAGTCAAATAACGAATGATCTGCATCAATCGTTTCTGTCCACTTTTGTTGTGGTTCATTCATCTGTGTAAGTTTTTGCAAATTTATAAATAATTAATTCTTACCTTGTTTTTCTAGTTTATGAATTATTGTTAAAATAAAACTAAAAAATTACAACTAATATATTGATATTTGTTGGTATAAGCAAAAACTATTGGCATAAAGCCAATAGTTTGCAGTATGTGTAAAGTTTGTATTATTTACGGATAAGCTGTTTTAAATATTCGCCGTAGCCGCTTTTTCCGTATTTTACTGCGGTTTCAAGCAGTTTTTCTTCATTGATGAACTTATTTCGGAATGCGATTTCTTCGATGCAGCCAATTTTGAAGCCTTGTCTTTTTTCGATAACACTTACAAATTCAGAAGCGTCGTGAAGAGAGTCAAAGGTTCCGGTGTCCAGCCATGCAGTACCTCTGTCCAGAACGGCGACTTCCAGTTTTTGATTTTTCAGATAGACGTTATTGATGTCAGTGATCTCTAATTCACCCCTTGCAGAAGGTTGAATGTTTTTTGCAATCTCCACTACATTGTTGTCGTAAAAGTATAAACCTGGAACGGCGTAATTTGATTTTGGATTCAGTGGCTTTTCTTCAATAGAGACCGCTTTTAGATCTTTGTCGAATTCTACAACACCATATCTTTCAGGATCGGCAACATGGTATGCAAATACAACCCCTCCTTCAGGATTGGTTTTATTTTTCAGTAAAGTTCCCATTTCAGAACCATAAAAAATATTATCACCTAAAACCAGAGCGGCAGAATCATTGCCAATAAACTGATCTCCCAAAATAAATGCCTGGGCAAGTCCATCCGGGCTTGGCTGTACAACATATTCAATATTACATCCTATCTGAGAGCCATCCCCCAAAAGCTTGATAAATCCTTCCTGATCGTGTGGTGTTGTTATAATTAGGATATCCTTAATCCCGGCTAAAAGAAGCGTAGATAGTGGATAGTAAATCATAGGTTTATCATAAACAGGCATTAATTGCTTACTGACTGCTATGGTTAGAGGGTAAAGTCTTGTTCCGGAACCCCCGGCTAATATTATTCCTTTCATGTGTTAGTGCGTATTACGCTTATTTCTTTTGTGTTGTAAGTTGATTATTTTTACTTTGTAAAGGCTAATAAGAAAGTTGTGCTTTATTAGCTTTATTATTAAAAGTTTAGCTGTATTGTTTATGATAGTAATCCTGGTAATTTCCGGTAGTGACATTTTCCAGCCATTCTTTATTTTCCAGATACCAGTCAATTGTTTTTCCTAATCCTTCTTCAAAAGTTACAGATGGTTTCCATCCTAGATCCTGATTCAGCTTAGTTGCATCGATAGCATAACGTTTGTCATGTCCAGGTCTGTCTTTTACAAAAGTGATGAGTTTCTCAGAATAGCCTTCCGGTTTTCCAAGCTTAGCATCCATCTGTTTGATCAACTCTTTCACCAGATCAATATTTTGCCATTCGTTAAAACCGCCAATGTTATAAGTTTCTCCTGTTTTAGCTTCGTTAAAAATTTGGTGGATTCCCTTTGCGTGATCGATTACAAATAACCAGTCTCTCGTATATTTTCCATCACCATAGATTGGCAGTGGTCTTTCATTCATAATGTTAGAAATACAAAGAGGAATTAGCTTTTCAGGGAAGTGATTAGGTCCGTAATTATTTGAACAGTTTGATACAATGAAAGGCATGCCGTATGTGTTTCCATAGGCTCTTACCAAGTGGTCGGAAGCTGCTTTTGAAGCTGAGTATGGAGACTGAGGGTCGTAAGATGTTGTTTCTAAAAAGAATCCTGTTTCTCCCAAGCTTCCGTATACTTCATCTGTAGAAACATGATAGAATAAGTTGGTTCTTTTTTCGTCAGGGAATCTTCCGTGGGTATGGTCCGGATTTAATGTCCAGAACTCTTTACAAAGATTGAGGAGGTTGGCTGTTCCATTCACATTGGTGTTGATAAATGCCATTGGGTCTGTGATGCTTCTGTCCACATGGCTTTCTGCAGCTAAATGTACTACAGCATCCGGATTATATTTTTCAAAGACTTTTCTAAGTTCTTCCGGTTGGGTGATATCTGCTTTTTCGAAAACATAATTAGGCTCATTTTCGATGTCTTTCAGGTTTTCCAGATTTCCGGCATAGGTAAGAGCATCAAGATTGATGATCATGGTATCCGGGTTGTTTTTTACAAATTCTCTCACAACATGGGATCCGATGAATCCGGCTCCTCCAGTAATAATAATATTTTTCATTTATGTTATTTTAAAATGGTCTTTCTTCCTATACTTTTATAATAAAATCCGTTTTGCTCAGGGATTTCCAGCGGATACATATTTCTGCCGTCAAAAATGACTGTGTTTTTCATTTTTTTAGCCATAAGTTCAAAATTAGGATTTTTGAACTCCGGCCATTCTGTAGCGATGAATAGTGCATCTGCATCTTCTAACGCATCATACATTCCCTTGGCGTATTGTATCTTGTCTCCGAGGAATTTTTTAACATTGTTTTCTGCAACGGCATCATAAGCTGTGATTTTTGCTCCTTTCTCTAATAAAAGAGCGATATTGTCCAATGATGAAGCTTCTCTTATGTCATCTGTATTGGCCTTGAAAGCAAGCCCCCACATTGCGATTTTCTTTCCTTCAATGTTGCCTCCAAAATATTTTTCAATTTCAGATACTAAAATTACTTTCTGAGTGGTATTTACATTTTCTGTTGCTTCCAGAATCTGGAAGTTAAAATCTTCCTGTTTTCCGGATTTTATCAATGCTTTCACATCTTTAGGAAAACAGCTTCCGCCATATCCGATACCCGGGAATAAAAACCGGTGCCCGATTCTGTCGTCACTACCCATTCCAAGTCTTACTTTGTCTACATCTGCACCCACCTTTTCACAGTAATTGGCAATCTCATTCATGAAAGTGATTTTTACAGCAAGAAATGAGTTCGCAGCATATTTTGTAAGTTCGGATGACTTCTCATCCATAAAGATAATGGGGATGCCGGTATTGGTAAAGGGCTGATAGATTTTAGACATAATGTCCTTTGCTCTTTCAGCGCTTGCTCCTACAACCACTCTGGATGGATTCATGGAATCTTCAACCGCAAAACCTTCTCTTAAAAATTCAGGATTTGAAACTACATCAAAAGGAATGTCTGTTTTTGAAGATATAGTTTCTCTTACCCTATCGGCAGTTCCTACAGGTACGGTGCTTTTATTGACAATGACTTTGTATTCTGTCATCATTTCGCCAATATTGCTGGCAACATGCAGTACATAGGATAAATCCGCAGAACCGTCTTCTCCGGGAGGAGTAGGCAGCGCCAGATATATGACTTCACTTTTGTCTAATGCCTGTTTAAGGTCGGTGGTGAAAAATAATCTTTCGGATTGGATGTTTCTGAGAAACATTTCTTCAAGGTTCGGCTCATAGATGGGAACAATGCCGTTTTTCATACCTTCTACTTTTTTTTCATCAATATCAACACAGTATACTGAATTGCCAAGTTCTGCCAGAGTAGTTCCTGTAACCAATCCTACATAACCTGTTCCTACAATCGTTATATTCAAAATGTTTGTTTTTAAATTCTAGAAGCAAAAATAATAAAAATACTTTCACTTGCTTCTTTAATTTATCGTAAAAGAATTTTAAGCTATTTGCTTGATAATAAGATTATTTTGCTTTTTTAGAAAAAAGACGTATATTTGCATTGGATTTACGGGAAAAATGGGAAGGCTTCGAAAGAAAGCCTTTTTTCGTACTGTAAATCAAGATAAAAGAACGTATGGAGTTTAGAAAAAGAATTGAAGAATTATTAAATGAATTCCTTGAGACAAGACAAGATCTGTTTCTTATTGATCTTAAGATCTCTGCAGGGGATGATATTACAGTGATTTTAGATGGAGACAATGGAGTTTCTTTGCAGGATTGCCTTGATGCAAGCCGTGCAATAGAGTTCAATATGGATCGTGAAGAACATGACTTTAGTCTGCAGGTGATGTCTGCAGGATTAAGTGAGCCTTTGGTTACTCCAAGACAGTTTGGTAAAAACATTGGAAGAGAAATTGAAGTGATGCTGGAGGATTCTTCTAAAATTGAAGGAGAATTGTCAAAAGTAGATGAAGAGAAGATCACCCTTATTCTACGTTACCGTAAGCCGAAAGATATCGGTAAAGGCAAGGTAGATGCAGAGGAGGAGAAAGAAATACCTTACTCCGAGATCAAAAAAGCATTAGTAGTAATTAAATTTTAAAAAGAAAAAAGAATAGATGGATAATATAGCGTTGATTGAATCCTTTGGTGATTTTAAAGACGAAAAGGGGATCAGTAAAATTGATCTTATGGCAATTATTGAGGATTCACTGAAGACACTTTTGAGAAAAAGATTTGATTCAGATGACCACTTTGACGTGATTGTGAACCCAGATAAAGGAGATTTTCAGATATTTTTGAATAAAACAATTGTAGAAGATGAGATGTCTGAAGACGATGATTTGGAAATTGAAATTTCTGAAGCAAAGAAGATTGACTCTACATTTGAAGTAGGTGAGGATTTTACAATGGAAATTCCTGTGGCTCAGTTGGGAAGAAGAAATATTCTTACACTGAAGCAGATTCTGGCTACAAAACTTCAGGAGCATAATAATGCAATGCTGTATGAACAGTTTAGAGATAAAATTGGAGAAATAGTTGTTGGGGAAATTCACCATATCCGTCACAAGCACGTGATTTTGTTGGATGATGAAGGGAATGAATTTATTTTACCAAAAGAAAACCAGATCCCATCCGATTTCTTTAAAAAGGGTGAGAATATCAGAGCTATTGTTGAGACAGTAGATTTTAAAGGTTCAAAACCACAGATTATTATTTCCAGAACTGCACCTAAGTTTCTTGAAAAGTTACTTGAGTTGGAAATTCCTGAAATCCAGGACGGAACTATTATCCTGAAAAAGGTAGTAAGAATTCCTGGGGAGAAGGCGAAGATTGCAGTAGATGCTTATGATGACAGAATTGATCCGGTAGGAGCTTGTGTTGGAGTGAAAGGATCCAGAATTCATGGCGTTGTAAGAGAGTTGAAAAATGAAAACATCGATGTTATTCAGTGGTCTAAAAACCCTGAGATTTTGGTGAAGAGAGCGTTAGGAAATGTTACGGTTAACAAGATTGAGATCAATGAGGAGACCAATTATGCATTGGTATATACTCCGGTTGAAGAAATTTCTAAAGTAATCGGAAAACAAGGTCAAAATATCAGACTGGCTTCTTGGTTGACAGGATATGAGATTGATGTATACAGAGAGTCCAGCGAGGATGACGATGTTGAATTGAGAGAATTCAACGACGACATTGAGCAGTGGATTTTGGATGAGTTTAAGAAAGTAGGACTTACGACTGCAAAATCAGTATTGGATAAAGAAACTGAAAGTCTTTTAAATATGGTAGACCTTGAAGAAGAAACAATTGAAGAGGTTAAACGTGTTCTGAGAGAAGAATTTGAAGATTAAGATTTTAATAAATTTTAATAAACAGTAAAAAGGAAATACTTTAATTTTAAAAATTAAAAAACAGTAAATAATATAGATGCCAAAAATTAGATTAAATAAAGCGGTTAAGGAATTCAATATTTCGATGTCCAGATTAGTAGAATTTTTACAGTCAAGGGGTTTCGTGGTTGAAAGCAATCCTAACGCTCAATTGGAAGAATCGGCATATTCTGCATTGGAAGCTGAGTTTGCTAAAGATGGCGAACAACGAAAGGCTTCCCATGAGGTGGTGATCACTAAAGTTCCGGAAGAAAAACTGGAAATTGAAGAAAAGAAAACCCCTGAAGTGATAAGAGCTAAAGCAAATAAACCAGAGACTAAAATTTTAGGTAAAATAGATCTAGAGCCTAAGAAGCCTGAAGTTGAGGAAGCTCCTGCAGTTCCTGTGGCTCCTGTTGCGACACCGGTTGAGGAAAAGAAAGAAGAAATCGTGAAAGAAGAACAACCGGAAGTTAAAGCAGCCCCTGAAAAGCAGGAATTTAAAGTTTTGGATAAAATTGATTTGTCTCAAATAGAATCTAGAAACAGACCTGTGAAAAAAGACAAACCAAAAATGGAGGAGAAAAAAGAAGAAGTTAAACCTGTGGAACCAGTGAAAGAAACTCCAAAACCAGTAGTTGTAGAAGAGAAAAAAGTGGAAGCTCCTAAAGTAGAAGCTGCTCCTGAGTCTCAAGAACCACAAAAAATTGAAACAGTTTATCAAAAACTAGATGGTCCTAAGATCGTTGGAGAAAAGATTGACTTAACTCAGTTTGCACCAAAACCAGGTTCTGGAGCGAAAAAGAAAAGAAAGAGAATTGAAAAACCAGGTGGCCCGAATAACCAACAAGGTCAGGGGAATAATCAAAACTCAGGAAATAATAACCAAGGAGGCCAGGGCCAGGGAAACCGTCAGAATAACAACGGTGGACAAGGTGGTAACCGTCAGGGCCAAAATGGTCAGGGTGGTCCAGGAAACAGGCCTCAAGGTCAGGGAGGTCCGGGAGGAAACCGTTTTGGAAATAACAATAACCAGAACCGCCCAGGTGGTCAAGGTGGAGGATTCAAAAAAGGTGCCCCGAATAACAGACCCGGACAACGAGTTATGCCAGTTGAACTGACTGACGAACAAGTTAAAAACCAGATCAAAGAAACATTAGAGAAACTTACTAACAAAGGAGGGAAGTCTAAATCTGCAAAACACAGAAAAGATAAAAGAACATACAGAAGAGAACAGGATGAGCGTCAGCAAGAGCTAGAAGCACAAGACAGAACTCTTAAAGTAACGGAATTTATCACAGTAGGTGAATTGGCGAGTTTGATGAATGTTTCCCCAACTGAAGTAATCTCTGCTTGTTTCTCACTAGGTGTAATGGTTACGATGAACCAGAGACTTGAAGCTGATACTTTATTATTGGTTGCTGACGAATTTGGTTATAAAATTGAATTCTCAGATGCTGATCTGGAAGAAAGTGATAGTGAAGAAATTATAGATTCTGAAGAGGATCTTATGTCAAGAGCTCCAATTGTAACAGTAATGGGACACGTTGACCACGGTAAGACTTCATTACTTGACTACATTAGAAAAACAAATGTAATTGCCGGTGAATCTGGAGGAATTACACAGCATATTGGTGCTTACAACGTGAAACTTGAAAACGGACAAAGAATTACATTCTTAGATACTCCAGGTCACGAAGCGTTTACAGCGATGAGAGCCAGAGGTGCTCAGATCACGGATATTGCAATTATCGTAATTGCTGCCGATGATGATGTGATGCCTCAAACGAGAGAAGCTATTTCTCACGCACAGGCTGCTGGTGTACCAATGATTATTGCATTAAATAAGGTAGATAGACCGAGTGCAAACCCTGATAATGTTAGACAGCAGCTTTCCGGAATGAATATTCTGGTAGAAGAATGGGGAGGGAATGTACAGGCGCAGGAAATTTCTGCAAAATTTGGTAACAATATGGATATTCTATTAGAAAAGGTATTACTTCAGGCAGAAATGCTTGATTTAAAAGCTAATCCTAATAGAAATGCTCAAGGTGTTGTTATTGAAGCTTCGCTGGATAAAGGAAGAGGATACGTAGCAACAATGTTGGTACAGACAGGAACTTTAAAAGTGGGAGATTATGTAGTGGCAGGTAAAAACCACGGTAAGGTAAAAGCGATGCTTGATGAAAGAGGAAGAAACCTTACAGAAGCTGGTCCATCTATTCCTGTAACTATTTTAGGATTAGACGGAGCCCCTACAGCCGGTGATAAGTTTAAAGTATATGAAGATGAAAGTGAAGCTAAGACTATCGCTAATAAGAGAGAGCAGCTTCAGAGAGAACTTTCAATCAGAACTAAGAAACATACTACACTTGAAGAATTAGGTAGAAGAATTGCTTTAGGTGATTTCAAAGAATTGAATATTATCTTAAAAGGTGACGTGGATGGATCAGTGGAAGCACTATCCGATCAGTTGCAAAGGTTATCTACTGCCGAAATTAACGTTAATATTCTTCACAAAGGAGTAGGACAGATTACTGAATCTGACGTTAACTTAGCTGCCGCTTCAGATGCTATTATCATTGGATTTAACGTAAGAGCCGGTGCTAACGCTAAAGATCTTGCAGACAGAGAAGAAATTGAAATCCGAAACTATTCTGTAATCTATGCTGCTATTGAAGAGGTGAAAGAAGCTATGGAAGGGATGCTTTCTCCTGAAATTAAAGAACAGGTAATCGGTAATGTCGAGATAAGAGAGGTATTTAAGATCTCTAAAGTCGGAACAATTGCTGGATGTATGGTTCTTTCAGGAAAAGTGGCCAGAAACTCTAAAGTAAGAGTATTGAGAGATGGAATCGTGAAATTTGACGGAGAGCTTGAAAGCTTGAAGCGTTTCAAAGATGATGTGAAGGAAGTAACAAAAGGTTACGAATGTGGTCTGAACCTGAAAGGGTATAATGATATCGAAGTCGGTGATATTCTTGAAGTTTACGAAGAAGTAGCCGTTAAGAAAAAACTGAAATAATTCTTTCAGATAAAATAGAAACAGCCGTCTCAATGAGACGGCTGTTTTATTTGTAATAATTTTTCTATTTCACTAGGATGTTGATTGCCTAATCCTGGTTTAAGAAAGTGACCAGTTTTATCAAGTCTTCATCTTTATCAAACTTGATTTTATTAGACTTAAAGAAAGTGTTTAAAGCTTCTTTTTTATCAGGAAACTGCTCGATGATTTCTTTCTGATTTCGAGGTTTCTTTATAAAACCTTTGTCTGTTTTTATATAATATGCAGGATCTAAAGCCCTGAAATTTGCCGGTCTGTCACTAGCGTAAGAATTAGCTGCCGGAACAAGATCAGTGAATTTGGTTTTTACTTTTTTATACAAACTGTTTTTGCCATTAACTAGTTCTAAAAAATAGCCGCTTAAATCATCAGAGGTCTGAAGAAGTACGATTGTTTGTTTAGGAGAGGAAATTTCAATTCTTGAAAAGTCTGCAGTCTTAGGAAGAACCTGAATTTCGTTGTTTTTCTTAAACTCCACTTCATCACTATAGCTGTTATAACGTACCGGAACCTGTTCATAGTTAGCAGCCACCTTAGCGTTAGAAAATTCTTTAGTAAGATATGGAGAAGCTCCTGGAATTTCATCATATTTCAAAGTTTTACCTGTTGTAGACTTGATTCCATCAAATACGGATTGTGCGCCTGTAGCACCGTTTATAGAAAGGGTCTGTTGGCCAAAGCTGAAGTTAAGGCCAGCGAGAATTAATGTGGTTAAAATCGTTTTTTTCATGCTTTAAATTTATGAAATTTTTGTTTTTTTAAGTAATATGTTAATATACTATTTTATAAGAATATAGCATATATTCTTTTTTGTTTGTAAAGAAAGTGATTTTTTTGAAATTAATGAATAAAATATTATGATCTTGCCTTAAAAATATATTTTCTTCTATAAAGTTGTTAGAAGGCTGAAAATTAGCACTATTGTAATTTAGATTTATTATAAATAATTTTTTTTAAGTTGACTATAAAACGTTAAAAGATTGAATTTTTGGATTTTATTTTAAATTTTAAAGAATAATTTACATGATAAATTACGAAATATGTTATATATTCAATGTTAAACCTGGTATATTGTGAATATTAAAGAGTAAGATGTAAATGAAAAATTTGCTAGTATTAATATTTATTAACATATTTGCCCCTAAAATATATTAAAATTTGTTAATATGAATGTTAAACTACGTGTATTAACAGCTGGTGTTTTGTTTTTTACAGGCCAGGCTGTGTTTGCTCAGGAAAATGGCTCTAAGGACAAAAAGGACAAGGAGACGAAAATTGAGGAGGTAGTTGTTTTAGGGTATAGTAAGACAGCTACAAAGGCAAAATCTACAACTGCTTCAGTGACAGTTGGTTCTGAAACGTTAGAAAACAGACCAAATATTTCTGTTTTGAACTCAATTCAGGGTACAGCTCCTGGTATTGTAGTTAACTCAGCATCTGGTTCTCCGGGTTCTGGTAAATTCAATATCCTTATTAGAGGTTTGAGTTCATTAAATGGTTCTAGAGATCCATTATATGTAGTAGATGGTGTCATCACATCTGGATCTCAGTTTAGAAACCTAAACTCTTATGATATTGATACATTCAGTATTCTGAAAGATGCTCAGGCAACTGCCATCTATGGTAACAGAGCAGCTAATGGGGTTGTTGTAATTACAACAAAAGGAGGGAAATTTAATTCTGGATTAAAGGTTTCTTATGATGCATTGACATCTTTCTCCATGATACCTAAGACACAGTACAACATGTCTAATGCTAAGCAGTTGTTACAAATACAAAAAAATTATGATGGAGGTTATGCAGCTGATGTCGGTTTGTCTCAACAAGACATTGATAATTGGTCGACAGACACAGACTGGAGAAAACAATTTACTCAGGTAGGTATTTCCCAGCAACATAACTTGTCTATTACTGGTGGTGGAGAAAATATTAATAATTTCTTATCTTTAGGATATTTAGATAGTGAAGGTACTATAAAGTCTACTGATTTCAAGAGATTTACATTGAGAAATAACTTGAGTGGTAGATCTAAAGATGGTAAGTTAACCTTCGGAACTATTATAGGATTAGGATATTCTAAGAGAAATCAGTTAGATGATGAGGAGAATTCAGGAGTTTCTAACAATGTAATACAAAACCCATTATTTGGAAGTGTAATTTCACCTACTTATTTAGCTCCTAATCCTTATTCTAATGGGGTGCAATTATTCAATGCTATCGGACAGAATAGCGCAGCCTACAGACCCTGGGTTCTTCAGGACAACATTAATGGAGGCGTAAGAAACAGATTTACTGAATTAAGTATTTCTGCTAATGCCAATGTAAACTATAAAATAACTGATTATTTAACTGTTGGTAACAGAACTGGTATTGAGTATAAAGAATACGAAAGAATCTTTGCAAGAGGTGCTCAGGGATATTTATCTACAGCTGTAGCTGCTAGTTCAGGTGCTAAATACGGAGGGTCAGAAAGTTTTACTACAACTCAGGACTTAACATTTAACAGTATTACGAACATTACATTTAACAAAACATTTGGAGATCATACGCTTTCAGTAGCGGCTTACATGGATTATATAAAAGCTCATGTAAATACTAATACTCAAACTCAAAATGGATTGAACCCATTGCAATGGCAATTCGGAGCAGGTACAGGTTATATTCCTTTTAACCCGGATACTCCAAATATTTACAGACCAACTGTTGGCGCTTCAAAAGTAACAGCGGGAACATTAGCTTATTTCGGGACGTTAGATTACGATTATAAAGATAAATATGGGATAAGTGGAGTTGTAAGAAGAGATGGGTCATACCGTTTCTTACCTACAAACAGATGGGAGACTTTCTGGTCTGCTGCGGTTAGATGGAATATCGATAAAGAAGATTTCATGGCCAACTCTGGATTCAGATTACTTAAGTTAAGAGCTTCCATTGGTACAACAGGTAACCAGAACTTAGGAATTGCAACTAATAATGCTAACCCATTAGCGTTACTTCCAAACAACTTCCTTGATTTATACTCAGGAATTTCAGGATACCAGAACTTAATGGGATATAACTTTGTTAACTTATCAAACCCATACTTAAAATGGGAGCAGGTAAAACAGACAGATATTGGTTTAGATTTTAACTATAAAGGTATTGTAGAAGGTAGTTTTGATTACTATCAAAAAAGAACATCCAGAATGTATAACACTTTACAATTCTCTGCAGCTACCGGAACTTATGGTATTAGAGGGAATAACGGGGTTCTTGATAATAAAGGGGTTGAAGGTTTAATCAGATTTAATGCAATTAAAAATGAAAACCTGAAGTTATCAATCTTTGTTAACGGTGCATACAATTCTAACAAAATTGTTTCAATGAGTAATGAGGATCTTGCAGGAGATGTCGTTAATGCTGTTGGAGGACCTATTAGTCAATATCAGTTGTATCACTATGCCGGTGTAAATTCAGCAAATGGTAACTTACTATTTGTTGACAAAAACGGAAATACTACAGAAAACGTAACATCTGCAGATAGAATCTTAACTGGAAAATCTCCGTATGCTAAATTTACCGGTGGTTTTGGATTTAACTTCCAGTATAAAGGATGGTTCTTGGATACTCTATTCTCATTCCAGCAAGGAGGATATATCTATGATAACTTACACTCTTGGGTAATGAATCCTGATTATGCAGCTAGTAATATCAACGTATCTGCAGATTTATTAAATGCTTGGACTCCACAGAATACAGGATCTAACGTTCCGAACTTAGATGCTACCAACGCTACTTTAGATGGGTCGTCAGACAGATTCTTGTATAAATCAGATTTCATAAGACTTAAAAATATTTCTTTAGGATATTCATTCACTAAAGAACAGTTAGGAAAATTACCAGTTAAGGGAATTAAAGTGTTCGTTCAGGCTGAAAACATCTATACATGGAGCAGCTGGAAAGGTTTTGACCCAGAGCCGGTTACTACTTATTCGTTAAACGTATATCCGAACCCTAAAACGGTGTCAGTTGGGTTAAATGTTGATTTTTAATAAAAAAGAATTATGAAAAGAATTATAAATACAGTTTTAATTTTAGCAACTTTATCAGCAACAGGATTTGCTTTGAACAGTTGCCAAGATGCTCTTGATATTAAACAAGCAGGAGAATTAAAGCCTGAAGAAGTGTTTACGAATGTATCAAATTTAAGTGAAGCTTTAAATGGATCAGTTTATGCAATATTTGATCCAATAGATGAAATATATTTTACTGCTGTTTTTACTGATGAGGTAAAACCGGGTAGTGGTAGTGGAGGTCAGGAGTATGATTTACACAGGTTCTTTCTAGATCCATCTACTTCAGCTGTTGGAGGAGGTACTATCAGTACTACCTCAACTGACGGAATCTGGCTTAATAACTATAAAGTTATTAACAGAATTAACAGATTGTTGGAAGGAGCGAAAAGTATTACTCCTAATGGTGCTGCGGAAACAGCTACATATAATAATATCCTTGCACAAGCGAGAGCAATCAGAGCATTTTGTTATGTTCAGCTGGAGGCTTATTTTTCTACCAACATGAAGGATCCTGGTGCTTTAGGGGTTCTTCTTGTTAAAGATGTGCCTTCTACAGATGCTAAATTGCCTAGAGTAAAGAATCAGGATGTTTATGACTTTATCAATTCAGACTTAGATTACGCAAGAGGTATATTAACTTCATCTTCATCTAATGCTGCTAGGTATTATGTAGATAAAAATTTCGTTAATGCTCTTACTGCTCGTTTCAATATATATAGAGGAAATACAGCATTGGCAAAACAATATGCTCAAGATGTTATTTCAAATTCTGGTTTGAGCCTTACTGTAGCAACACCTGGCTCTATTCTCATTGACCCTAATAATCCTGCTTTAGGATTTCAACCTGTAGGTAATCCAGCTTGGAATACAGCATTTTATGGTACAGCATCTTCTTTTAACCCATACAGAAATATGTGGAATGATTCTGCAAGAGGGGAGATTATTTTCTCTCTAAACAGACTTCCATTAGGAGCAGGTGGAAGTATCGGAACAAGATGGAATACTAACCAATCTACTGTAAGTGGAGTACCAATGTGGTTCTTAGGCAGAAATTTATTTAATTTAATTTATACTCCTACAGGGCAGCCAGACAAAGGAGATATTAGAAGATACAATTATATAGATCCAACATCTGTTATCAATACAAATTATATGAATGTTGATTCTAAAGCCGATAGATTAGTAATTGATAAGTATCCAGGTAAAACAAGTACAGCGACAAGAAATGATTTAAAAGTATTTAGATTATCAGAAATGTACTTTATCTTGGCCGAAGCTGAAACAGCGGCTGGTAACTTATCTACAGCTCAGGGATTAATTCAGCAAGTGAGAGCAGCTAGAAATTATTTAGGAACAGCAACAACTCCTACTTATGCTAATGCTCAATCTGCTTATGCTGATATTTTGAAAGAGCGTAGAATTGAATTAGCTTTAGAAGGACACCGTTATATAGATTTAAAAAGACTTGCAACAGTAGCAGGTGTAACGATGGATAGAAACATTAAAGATGATTTTATCACGCTTCCTGTTCTTAATCTGCCAAATGATAGTTATAAGTATACTTTACCTATCCCTGTGCAAGAGACTTCGGCTAACCCGAATGCTCAGCAAAACCCTGGTTATTAATTAACAATAATCATATTATATACAACCCCTGCTCCGAGCAGGGTTTTTTATTTGCTATTATTTCTTATTTTTGCTGTACAATAATGAATAATGAAGTACATCCTTTTCATACTTTCCTTCTTTAGTTTCGTAGCCAAGGCACAGATTGTGGATAAAGCAGCTAATAAGAGGCCTCTGCCGAAAAAAGAAGATACATTAGTAATAGACTCGGGAAAGAAAGATTCCCTTAAAATTTTCAAACCTACTATCAATGATTACCAGTTTCAAACCCAGTTTTCTGAAAAGAAGATTTATGATACAGTAATGACTTTTGATAAGACCAACATCTTTTCTCAATATAATAACCGTGACAACTTCGGGAGAATTCAGCCGGCCAATATAGGTTCGGGATTCAATCCCCTGGTTTTTGAAGTCAATGCAGAAGAAAACCTTTCTTTACTGCCTTCCAATAAATCTTATATGATCATTGGAGCTAATGATGTAAAGTATTACGACGTAAAAACACCTACGGCAACTTTTGTTTATCATAATGCAATGAGAAATGGAGCTGCTTTAAATTCTACCTATACTCAAAACATTGGAAAAAGATTCAACTTTTCTGTTGAATATATGGGACTCCGCTCTCAGGGACTTTACAGAAATTCATTAGCGGCAAATAATAATACCATATTTTCAGGACACTATACTTCGAAAAGTGGAAACTATGAACTTTTTGCCCATTATTTACATCAAAATGTAAATAACCAGGAAAGTGGGGGGATCACTGAAGATAATCTTTTTCAGAACGGGGACAGCAACTATAAAAACAGACAGAATGCTCAGGTAAACTTAGCTTCGAGTAGTTCCCAGTTTTCTTACAGAAGATATTATCTGAGCCAGCAGTTCACGCCATTTAATTCAGAAAAATTTCCTTTCAGCATCAGACATACCATTTTTCACCAGGGAAATAAATACTATTATAATCAGGGTGCATTAGAAACTTATTGGTACAAGGATGCAACAGAGTTAGTGAATGGCTTTCCGCTGACAACAAAAAAATATTCTGAAAACTTAAGCAATACGGTAAGTTTGATTTTTAATAACGAAAAATTTAAGCTTGATGCTGGAGTACGTTATCAGATCATCAAACTTGGAATAAGAGATGTCGTTGCGTTGAACGGAGTTCCTTTTCCTGGCGAGCTTAAAGAAAACAGGATTGGAGCTGTCGGAAATTTACAGGTAAAACTTTTGGATAAAATTCAGTTAAATTCATTTTTAGAATTTTCAAACGGAAGTCAGTTTAAAAGCTATCTTAGAACAACAAATAATTTAAAGTTTGAGCCTATAAAAGATTATTTTGTAAATGCTAAGGTTAATTTTCAAAGTGCTTATCCATCATTCAATTATTTGCTAAATACTTCTGTATATAATAAATTCAACTATTATCTTGAAAATGCAAAAAATCAGTCCGTAATGGAACTTGGAGGAAGTATCAATTTAAAATGGTTTAAAACAGAGATCTTTGCCAACTATTTCAGAATTGATAATTATACCTATTTTGACAGCAATGGGAATCCGAAACAGAGTGATAACTCTTTGAATATTTCTCAGATCGGAGGTGATGCTACATTTAGCTATGGTAAATTTCACTTAAATACAAGACTGCATTTCCAAAATGCATTGACAAATAAAGATCTGCTTCCTATGC